>DAOWJB010000245.1 GCA_030640625.1 Bacteroides sp. | reverse complement strand
TTCAGCATCTACCTATCAACTGGTTAAGGAATTCTTTCAATTTGAATTCCGGGGAAAAATGCCGGTCAAATATAAGGGAGATATCGCCATGTATTTTGTTGACGGAATAAAGCCTGGATTAACCGAAAAGGACGGCATAACCCCGAACAACAAATTCCTGGTACAAATTCAGCTCCTTCGCTTACTGGATCTTGAAGAATATGTAATGGAAAAACTGAATAAGGAACTCCCTGAAAATTTATTCTACCACAACATTCAACATACCGGGCATGTCTACCGTCAGGTTGAATTGCTTGGACGAGGAGAAGAGGTAGCTGAAGAGGATATGCTCCTGTTACGATCCGCTGCCCTTCTCCATGATATGGGATATATTGATACTTTTGATAATCACGAAGAGAGGTCCATAGAATATGCCCGGGAGATCCTTCCGCTGTACAGGTATAAAGAAAAGCAGATTGATTCAATCTGCGATCTTATCATGGCTACAAAATTACCTCCCGAACCTTCCAGTCTTCTCGAGAAGATAATTTGTGATGCTAATCTTGATCACCTTGGGCGTGCAGATTTCCTTATCCAGTCTGACAGATTATTCCAGGAATACCTGTTAAATAATAAGATCAAAACCAAGAAGGACTGGAACCTTAAACAGATCAACTTTCTTGATAAACATGAATTCTTTACAAAAACTGCCAGGAAGTTACAGGAAATCTCCAGGGAGCAACAAATTGAAAATATCAGGCAGTTTTCCTGATATTTAATAAAAGTTCATCCCGGTTGGCTATCTCTTCTTTTATAGCTAATTTTAGCAGCTTTTAATAATCCCGTAAAAATCAAAGATATGGCCTTAACGATTGACTGGGAAAATCTTCCGTTTGGTTATATGCCAACCGATTATAATGTGCGATGCTATTACCGCAATGGAGCATGGGGAGAACTGGAGGTAACCTCTTCTGAATACATCCCCATTCACATGGCGGCAACCGGTCTTCATTATGGGCAGGAATCCTTTGAGGGGATGAAAGCTTATATGGGCAAGGATGGCAGAATCCGCATTTTCCGCTGGCAGGAAAATGCAAAACGTATGAGTAGAAGTGCCGAAGGAATTAAACTAGCTGTGGTTCCTGAAGAACTATTTCATTCTGCAATTGTTAAGGCAGTCCAGTTAAACAAACGCTTCATCCCCCCACATGGGACCGGAGCATCCCTGTATATCCGCCCATTGCTGGTGGGGACCGGTGCTGAAGTGGGGGTAAAACCTGCCAGCGAATATCTTTTCATGGTATTTGTCACCCCTGTAGGACCCTATTTCAAAGAGGGATTCAAACCCGTTGATATGATGATTTGCAGGGATTTTGACCGGGCTGCTCCACTGGGGACAGGACATATTAAGGTTGGGGGAAATTATGCTGCAAGTCTTTTATCCATGGAAAAAGGCCATGATCAGGGTTTCGCATCCGTGATTTACCTTGATGCCCTGGAAAAGAAATATATCGATGAATGCGGTCCCGCTAACTTTTTCGGGATTAAGGACAATACATATATTACTCCTGAATCACATACCATACTTCCTTCCATTACCAACAGAAGCCTGCAGGAACTGGCCATCCACCTTGGCCTGAAAGTGGAAAAAAGGCCTGTTTCCATCGATGAACTCGGCGACTTCGAGGAGGTTGGTGCCTGTGGTACTGCTGCTGTAATCAGTCCCATAAAAAAAATCGTCGATCACGAGACCAATATTACACATGAATATTGTAAAGATGGAAACCCTGGTCCCATGTCGGTTAAACTTTACAATAAACTCACGGCCATTCAATACGGTGACGAACCCGATCTGTTCGGATGGATTGAGATCATAGACTGAGGCAAACCTTTCAGGATCCTCCAAACTGTTTCTTGGTAAACCATTTATCTGGAAATAATTGTATTTTTGCACTTTCAACCCGGCATGATGCTAAAAAAGCAACAAAGTATAAGCAAAAGAAAGCTTCGGAGTTCATACGCTACTTCCATCGTTAGTATATCCCTTGTGCTTTTCTTGCTTGGACTGGTGGGATTGCTTGTGCTCAATGCCAAAAGGCTGTCCATTCACATTAAAGAAAATATCGGTTTCTCGGTAATTCTTAAAGAAGGCGCCAAAGAGGTTGATATTATCCGGCTCCAGAAGAACCTCGATGCAAAGGATTATGTCAAATCAACTGACTACATTAGCAGGGAAGAAGCAGCAAGGGAAACCGCTGAAGCGTTGGGTGAGGATTTTGTTGAATTCCTTGGATATAATCCCCTGCCGGCTTCATTAGATGTAAAATTTTACGCTGATTATGCCAATCCCGATAGTATTGTTGCTATCGAAAAAGAATTGCAAAGATTCGAAGAAGTGGATGAAATCATGTATCATGAATCCCTGATCCACCTGGTAAATGAAAATGTCAGGAAGATCAGCTTAATTATCTTTGCTTTCAGCGGCTTGATGTTCTTTATCGCAATCGCATTGGTGAATAATACCATCAGGCTTTCTGTCTATGCCAGGCGATTCCTGATCAATACGATGAAACTGGTTGGAGCTACTCATTCCTTTATCCGGAAACCCTTCCTTTTTAAAAGTGCAGAACACGGTATTTATGCTTCCATTATCGCCATCCTCCTTCTGATCGGTGTCATCTACCTGATACAACAGGAATTCATGGAGGTGATAAGTTTCCAGGATATCGATATTCTTGGGATACTCTTTTTTATCGTTATATTACTTGGCATTTTACTAAACTGGATATCAACATATTTTGCAATAAATAAATATCTTCGGATGAAATCCGATGAACTTTATTATTAAGATTACTTGCTATGGCAAAAAAGAAACCCGAACCAGACGTTCCTGACTTTCCATTACAAAAGGAGAATTACATACTGCTGATCATTGGCTTTGCCATCATCATGATAGGTTTTCTACTGATGATGGGTGGTAAATCTGATGACCCCAATGTTTTCAATCCTGAAATATTCAACTTTAGAAGAATTACCATCGCTCCGATCCTGGTCCTGTTTGGATTTGTATTTGAGATCTGGGCCATCATGAAGAAACCAAAAGAAGGGAAACAGGACTAGATGAATTGGTTTGAAGCGTTAATCCTTGGCATTGTCCAGGGACTGACAGAATTCCTGCCGGTTAGCAGCAGCGGGCATCTTGAGATCGGTAAAGTATTGCTACAGATTGAAGCCAGGGATAACCTGACTTTCTCCATTGTAGTACATGGAGCAACCGTGCTGAGTATCCTGGTGGTTTTCTTTAATGATCTTAAAAAGCTGGTACTTGAATCCCTGACCTTCAGGTATAATGAATCATCTTCATACCTTATTAAAATCATCCTGTCAATGATACCGGTAGCCATTGTGGGCTTGTTTTTCAAAAGCGAGGTAGAGGCTTTTTTCACCGGGAATATTGTATTTGTGGGAGCCATGCTGTTGGTCACAGCCGCATTCCTGACCATTTCCTCTTATGTCAGATCCGGTTCCCGGAAAATCGGTTATATTGATGCCATCATCATAGGCACAGCTCAGGCATTTGCCGTACTTCCCGGGATTTCACGTTCAGGGGCCACCATCACCACTGCCCTATTCCTGGGGAACAAACGGGAAGAAGCTGCCCGCTTTTCTTTTCTGATGGTTATCCTGCCTATCCTTGCAGCCAATTTTCTGGATCTGCTTGGACAGGATTCAGCAGCAGGTGAAGGAATCGGATGGTTCCCATTATTGGTTGGATTTATGGCAGCCTTTATTTCCGGACTTATCGCCTGCAAATGGATGATATCCATCGTACGAAAAGGTAAACTTTTATATTTTGGTCTTTATTGCCTGGTAGTTGGTGCCATTGCCATCATTACCGGAATTTTTTAATGGTTCAAATCACACCTAATACCGATTTTATCAACGGCGCTGTCCTGTTGATCGATAAACCAGTGGAATGGTCATCTTTTGATATTGTCAAGAAGATCAGGAACCTGCTCAGCAGAAAACTGATGGTTGAGAAAATCAAAGTTGGACATGCAGGGACCCTCGACCCTTTGGCATCCGGACTTATGATCATCTGTACAGGTAAGGCTACTAAAGAAATTGAAAGCTACCAGGGAATGGACAAAGAATATATGGCCACACTGCACTTGGGAGAGTCCACTCCTTCCTGCGATCTTGAAACAGATGTAGACCAGACCTATCCGACCGAACATATTAACCTTGAGCTAATAAAAAAAGTCATCAATGATTTTATCGGCGAATCAATACAAGTTCCCCCTGTTTTTTCAGCCAAGCGGATACAGGGCAGACGAGCCTATGTTTTGGCCCGCAAAGGTGAAACACTTAAAATGAGACCCCAGCTGATAAACATCAATGAACTTGAAATTCTCGATTTTGAAAACCCTGAGCTCACCCTGAGGATTAAATGCAGCAAGGGGACATATATCAGAGCCCTGGCCCATGACATAGGTGAAGCATTGAATTCTGGGGCATATCTTGCAAATCTCCGAAGGACCAAAATTGGTCAATTCTCGGTTGATGAAGCACTGCTACCAGAAAAATTTGAAAAAATATTAAATAATTTGTAACAAATCTTGTTTTATTACGTATAACGGTACTCGATTAAATATTAAAATCCATTCAGCCAATGAAGTTGTCCCAATATAAGTATAACCTGCCGGAAGATCTGATCGCTAAATATCCATCAGGAAACCGTGATGAGTCAAGGATGATGGTAGTCTACCGGGAATCGGGAAAAGTAGAACACAAGGTATTTAAGGAGATCCTCGGATTCTTTAATGATAAAGATGTCCTCGTGTTTAATAACACCAAGGTTTTCCCGGCCCGATTGTACGGAAATAAAGAAAAAACCGGTGCTGAGATCGAGGTATTCCTGTTGAGGGAACTGAACCAAGATCAAAGATTATGGGATGTACTTGTTGATCCTGCCCGCAAAATAAGAATTGGGAACAAGTTATATTTTGGCGAAGACGATATGCTTGTCGCCGAAGTAATTGATAATACTACCTCCAGGGGAAGAACATTGCGTTTCCTGTATGATGGGGATTATGAAGACTTCAAGAAAACGCTTTACCGTCTGGGAGAAACTCCCCTGCCAAAATTCATTAAACGTGGAGTTGAACCGGAAGACCGCGAACGCTACCAGACAGTTTATGCAAAACATGAAGGAGCCGTAGCTGCTCCTACTGCAGGGATGCATTTCAGCAAACAGTTGCTCAAGAGATTGGAGATCAAGGGTAGTGAGTTTTCATTTATAACCCTTCATGTGGGACTCGGAAATTTCAGGTCAGTTGATGTAGAGGACCTGACCAAGCATAAGATGGATTCAGAACGCATCATCATTACTGATGAGGCTACCAGGATTGTTAATAAGGCCAAAGACAGGAAGAGTAATGTTTGCGCTGTTGGTACTACGGTAATGAGGACCCTGGAAAGTTCGGTCTCAACGACAGGATACCTGAAACCTTATGATGGTTGGACAAACAAGTTCATCTTTCCCCCATATGAATTCAGTATTGCCGATATGATGGTGTCCAATTTACATTTGCCCCTGTCCACCCTGCTTATGATGGTATCGGCTTTTGCCGGTTATGATTTATTGATGGACTGTTATCAGACGGCCATCAAGGAAAAGTACCGTTTCGGGACCTATGGAGATGCCATGCTTATCCTGTGACCTGAGATTATATGCCGATTTTAAGTTCTATTATTAACTGGGTGAATACCAAGCGGCTTCACCAGATAGATCTCTTCAGGAAGTATCCCATTGATGTACAAAGGGAAACCTTCTTTAAATTACTTGATGAAGCGAAGGATACCTGGTTCGGGTCAACATATGGCTATTCTGAGATCCAGTCTTTTAATGAATTCCAGGAAAGGGTCCCGGTCAGTTCATATGAAGAATACAAGCCACTTATTACCCGGGTTATGGCAGGCGAACAGAACCTGTTCTGGCCCAGTGAGGTGAAATGGTTTGCCAAATCCTCAGGAACAACAAGTGATAAAAGCAAATTTATTCCAGTCAGCTCGGAAGCCTTGGAAGATTGCCACTTTCGTGGGGGCAAGGATATCATTGCAATCTATTCCCAGAATTATCCGGATAACAAATTGATTTCCGGGAAGGGACTTACCCTCGGGGGTAGTCATCAGATCAGCAGCTATTCAAACCAATCTTATTACGGAGACCTGTCTGCCATCATTATTGAGAACCTTCCTTTCTGGGCGGATTTTATCCGGACCCCAAGCCAGGACGTCGCCCTGATGGATGAATGGGAAGAGAAACTGGAAGAGATCACCAGGCAAACCGTTCGGGAAAATGTAACCAGCCTTGCTGGTGTACCCTCCTGGAACCTGGTGTTGATCAAGCATATTCTTGACTTTACCGGGAAGAATAACCTGCTGGAAGTCTGGCCCAACCTTGAATTGTTCACCCATGGTGGGGTAAATTTTACCCCTTACAGAGAGCAGTTTAATAAACTGATACCATCAGATCAAATGCATTACCTGGAAGTATACAATGCATCGGAGGGACATTTTGCCATCCAGGATGAACCGGATAAAGAGGACATGCTCCTGATGCTTGATTATGGGATATTTTTTGAGTTTATTCCTGCAGAAGAGGTGGGCAATCCACATCCCCCGGCCCTTACTGTTGAAAATGTTATCCCGGGAAAGAATTATGCCATTGTAATTTCAACAAATGGTGGTTTATGGAGGTACCTGATTGGTGATACCATCGTTTTTACCTCGACATTTCCCCATAAGATCAGGATTTCCGGACGTACCAAGCATTTTATTAATGCTTTCGGGGAAGAAGTGATTATCGAAAATGCCGAGAAGGCATTGGCGATATCGTGTGCAAAGACAAATGCTGTTATCAGTGAATATACTGCTGCCCCGATTTATATGGGAGATGAGGCTAAGGGATCACATGAATGGCTGATAGAATTTGAAAAAGCCCCAGCTGATCTTGATTACTTTGCATCAGTGCTTGATAATGCCCTGTGTTCATTAAACTCAGATTATGAGGCCAAGCGATATAAGAGTATCACACTTGTCATGCCAACTGTACGAAATCTCCCTCATGGCACGTTTTACAATTGGTTAAGTTCAAAGGGCAAACTTGGCGGCCAGCATAAGGTCCCACGCCTGAGTAACGATCGTAAAACTGTAGACGAGATCCTTGTTATGGTGAATGAAGACAAATAGATGTGTGGTTAATCATTCATATATCGTTCCTGATTCAATTCCTCTTACCTGCTGAATTTCAGTTTGTCAAATCCGTTAAGGTCGATGGGGATATGCATTTTTCAGATCCGATAGGGAATGTGTATATAATCAAGAACAATAACCTAAGGAAATTTGGTCTCGATCATACCCAGGTAGCTGATTACACCAATCCTTTTCTCGGGAATATCCATTCCATCGATGTCTCTGATCCCCTGCGTATCCTGCTATATTTCAAGGACCACAACCAGATCATCTGGGTGGATAATTTTCTGTCGGAGATCCTGAGTCCCATTTGGCTGGATGTACTGGGTGTGGACCAGGCCCTGCTGGTATGTTCCTCCAACCAGGGAGGATTCTGGATTTTCAATGGCCTGAACAACCAGCTGCAGTATTTTGATGTCAACTTGCAATTCGTCCACGAGAGTATATCACTGAACAGCCTTACCGGTCCGGATATCCAACCCACTTATTTGGTTGAAAAAAGCCGAATGGTTTATCTTAATGTACCTGGTTTCGGCATCCTTATATTTGACCGGTTTGGGAATTATTCAAAAACCATTGCCCTGGATATACCTGCTGAGTTCCAGGTAACCGATCAAAACCTTTATTATTTTAAGGAGGGAGATTTACACAGTTATGACATGCAGACAACCGGTTCAGGATTGCTGCAATTGCCCGAAGAAGATGGATTTGTAAAGGTTGAATTGCAACCGGATTTTCTTTACTTATTCAGTCATCAGGCTTATTCTGTTTATAAAATCAGACACTGACCAAAAGCTTCTTATCTTCTTCAGATTTATTTTGTACATTCGTGTCATTCGGGACTTCAAAACAACTCAAAAATGCATATTGCTGTTGCAGGAAATATCGGATCAGGGAAAACCACCCTTACATCCTTACTGGCAAAACATTACAAATGGGAACCTCATTATGAGGATGTGGATGACAATCCATATCTGAATGATTTCTACCAGGATATGCAGCGCTGGTCATTTAACCTGCAGATCTATTTCCTGAACAGCAGATTCAATCAGATCCTTGACATCCGTAAATCGGGCAAGGATGTAATACAGGACAGGACGATCTATGAAGATGCCTACATCTTTGCTCCCAACCTGCATTCCATGGGACTGATGACCACACGTGATTTTGAGAATTATTTTACCCTCTTTAACCTGATCAGCTCACTTATCGAACCACCAGATCTTGTGATCTACCTGAGGGCTTCCATTCCCACCCTGGTAAACCAGATTCAGATCCGGGGAAGGAAATATGAGAACACCATCCGGCTGGACTACCTGAAACGCTTAAATGAACGTTATGAAGCCTGGGTCGATTCTTATAACCTGGGTAAAATGCTGATTGTGGATGCGGATAATCATAATTTCCCTGACAATCCAGAAGACCTCAGTAAAGTCATCGACAAGATCAATGCAGAATTGCACGGATTGTTCTAGTCGCAGCAAATATTACTGACCTCCTCCTTTACGACAGCCCACTTTTCTTCATCCATCTTGGCCCCTATCACTTCTGTCACGTGTCCACCTAGAATGGTTCCGATCTTGCCGCATACCTCAAGGGCTTGCTCATTGCAATATCCATATAGAAATCCGGCCGCATAAAGATCTCCGGCACCGGTGGTATCAATGGGTTTTACTTTCTCTATGCCAATTTGGTATTTTTCGGATCCCCGTTTGATCATGGAACCATTCTTCCCCATCTTCATGACTGCCACTTCTGCCATATCCGCCATGGCATCAAGGGCCTTGTAATTTTTTTTGTTGGTCAGGGCTTCCGCCTCACTTTCGTTCGCCATCAGGATATCGACATAATCCCGGATAAGCTTTTCAAGGAAATCACGGTTTTCACTTACTATGTTGAAGGTAGCCATATCCAGGGATATGATCAGGTCATGAGATTTAGCCACGCGAACCGCTTTAGTGATCAAGTCCCTGCTTTGAACCAGGTAGCCTTCCAGGTGAAAATACTTGTATCCTTTGAAGATATCTGAATCTACGTCCTCCTGGTGAAGATCACCGGCAGCCCCAAGGTATGTGGCCATGGTGCGTTCAGAATCTTTGCTGACCAGTGCAACGGACCGGCCTGTTTCCTCCAGGTCATGGAACATAACCGGGGTGATATTATTTTCCTTCAAATCCTTTTCGAAGAATCTGCCAAGATTGTCTTTCCCGATCTTTCCGACAAATCCTGTTTCCATCCCAAGATGGGCAAGGCCGTGAATTGTATTGGCTGCAGAACCTCCGGAGGATTGTTTTTTCTGCAATCCAAGAGTGCCTGCGAGCAGACGGTTTGAAAATTCCTTGCTGACCAGTTGCATGCTTCCCTTAGGCAGGCCAAATTCCTTCAGGGTGCGATCGCTTTTCAGAATGGTCAATACATCTACAAGTGCATTGCCCATGCCTATTATTCTGTTCATACGGTTATTCTGTTGAAATAATTATACAAATATATTGGATAATTCATTTTAACCTACTATTTTCGCAGGGCAAAAATTTAAACCTTCCTCAGTAGCTCAGCTGGTTAGAGCATCTGACTGTTAATCAGAGGGTCGTTGGTTCGAGTCCAACCTGAGGAGCACTGCAAAGTCCCGTTCAACACGATCGGGACTTTTTTTATTAATAATATTCAGATCTAAAAGAAATACA
>DAOWJB010000290.1 GCA_030640625.1 Bacteroides sp. | reverse complement strand
TATTTGATATTCAGGGCAAAATTGTTTTGAGTCAAACGATAGATCATAATCAGAAAGTTTTTGTTCAACATTTATATCAAGGATTGTATCTGTATAAATATTCAGTGAATGATAAAACATATAGCGGAAAATTGATAATAAAATAGTGACATATATTTCCTAAAGGTTTCATGGTTTCAACAATCTTCCGCTTCAGCAGATCAAAATTCCGTATGTCTTTACTGGTCTGCAAATAAAGGATTTAGGATGGAGCTTGTTTGAAAAGCAATTGTAAAATAAATTACAAAATATTTACAAGGATTTTGCAACCCGGCCTGGCATCCTCTTCATAGCTTTGATCAGTGATAAACAAACAGGCTCCCGCAAACCCAGGATAAGGAATTCTCGGGAATCTTTCATAAATGCCTGTTTCACTGGATAAACAAATTATTAATCCCTAAATTTATTGAGATGAGAACCTCAAAACTTCAAAGACCAAATGGTATGCAACTGAATTTCTGCTGCATCATCAAGCAGCTGCCTGCCTTTATTTTTGTCTTCTTACTGTTGGGATCATCTGACCTCTCAGCCCAGTTTAAAGAAGAATCTGTACAGGTCGCATATGAATTAAGGATGGACGGGGAAGTCTGGTACGCCCGGGCCATGCTTAATAAATTGATTGAACAGGGCAAGGAACCCGGACTGGCGCAATATGAACTTGCCAGGTTGAAATTGGCCAGGATGATTGGGGGAAGAAACATTCAGATGAACAGTATTGTCAGCTCAGCCAGCGAGGCTGCACATGCTGATTCTACCAATGTGGTCTATGCCTACTTCCTGGCTGATTGTAATTTCCTCAAGGCATATGTATCGATGATGAAGGAAGGAGAATCGGCTAAAGAGGATATTCATGATGCCATCGGGAGTCTTGAACGGGTACTTGAATTGAAGCCGGATTATCATGAAGTAAGGATGTGTTTGGTGGAGATTTATCAGCAGCTTCCCGAAGACATGGGAGGCGATAAAGAGAAGGCCGCGGAGTATGCACAGAAATTAAAAGAAATGGACTGGTTTTTTGCTGCCCAGGCCGGGGAGATCCTGCTGACTGAAGAGACAAACCGGCTGGAATACTGGCAGGAAGTATGGAAAAACAAAAAAGAGGACATTCGTGTTCAGAAACAGCTTGGTTTGGCTTATCTTACGGAAGGGAACCTGGAAGAGGCCAAACCCTTATTTGAAGAAGTGATGAAAGAGGATCCTGCCTATAATACATTAATGCTTGATATTGCCAGGCATCATATGTACCAGGTTATGTGGGGAAAGAGCGAGCCTGAGGATGAGATCCCGCTGGCAGAGGCTGCAATCAAGGAATACCTTTCCCTTGAACCTGAACCTCTTGCCCCCTTGAAAGCCTGGGCCAAAGGCAACCTGGCGAAAATGCAATTTTTCAGCGGAAATAAGGAAGAAGGAGAGCGCCTGATAGCAGAAGCAAAAGCCATCGACCCCGATTTTTCAAAAGCATCTGCAGTCCCCGGTCTCGGCCTCTACATCCCCCCGGGAGAGATCTATCGCAGTGGTGAGTATTCCTCTTTCCTGAGACCTTTTTGATTATTGACATCAGGATCTGAAGTACAATAACAATGAAAATGAGACATGCTAAAATACCGGTAATCCTGTTCTTAATCCTGCTCATCTCCTGTAAAGGTGGTGATAAGGGCAGGATGATGCACCTGGGTACCTGGGATCATGAAAAATACGGGACGCTGCATGTCAAATTCCTGAAAAAGTCAAAAACCCTGCAGAACTATCCCTGCAAGCGGGGGAAAGTCCGATTTCACAACAATGGCCAGATCCTGTCCTTCAAGACCACCGATCAAGTCAGCCTGGATCAGGGGATGGTCCCTTCCGGAAGCAGGATCTATATGTATCCGGGAGGTACACCGGAAAATGTATTTCTGTCAGCCGACACTGAAGTCCAGGGATACCAGATCTCAAGCAGGAACAGGATGCTGCCCTGGCAACTGAGCCTGTATTGCGGAGGCGAATTGCGGAACTTCAGATCTGCCATCGATCTCGAGATTGACGGCATTCCCTGCAGTCACAGGCAGGACATTGAACTCTATCCTGACGGACGCTTACTGAGCTGCCATTTGTCCAGGGGTATCCAGGGGAAGGACAATAATTTTCCGGCAGGATCCCGTATCATGATGGACAGACATGGGGTCCCACACCCCTATTCTTTCCCTGAACACCAGGCGGTCAGCAGGCTGTTGAATATTGAAGAACATCTATCCGATCCCCTTGTAAGGGCTTACGAGGCACGGCTGAACGGGAAACTTGATTCAGCACGAAAGATTGTCCATCCCCTGCAGGATAAGGATTATCGGAACCCGCTGGTCCATTATGAGCTGGCCCGGATCAAAAGGCATCGCTTCATAGGCGGAGGGAAGGGAACCCTTGAAAGCATTCTTTATTCTTCCCGTCATACATGGGTAGATCCATACAATGTGATCCTGGCTTTTTTCCATGCCGAATCCCTGTTATTTGCTGTAAGAAATAATATAAAGGCAGCAGAAGAAGACAGGGTCGCCGATTATTATTACCGAGCCATTGAGAGATTTGAATGGGTCCTGGAATTGAAGCCTGATTATCATGCGGCAAGGATGCACCTTGTTGACATATACAGCCACCTGCCGGACAATCTCGGGGGGGACAGGGAAAAGGCGGAAGCTCATGCAAAGGAATTATTGAAGTATGATCCAGTATGGGCTGCCAGGGCTGAAGCCATCCTCTTGCCTGAAAATGCAGGGCTGGTGGATTTCTGGCTCAGGGCCGGAGAAAATTTCAGGGATGATCCAATGGCCCTGCAGGAACTGGGACGGGCATACCTTTACCAAGGGGATGTCAGGAATGCAAAGATATGTTTCAGGAAGGCCATGGAACTGGAGGAAGGTAAATGCACCCTGCTGCTGGATCTGGGCCGCTACCATATGAAGCAACTTCGTAAAGATAAAATTATGGCCGGTGAACACAGTTCCCGGGCTGAGGCTTATCTCCTCGAATATATTGACACCGGTCCTGTCAATCCCCACCAGGCCTGGTGCTATGCCAAACTTGCCTGGCTGAAGGATCTCGGGGGCGAAGAGAATGAAGGGGCGAGATTAAGGGAAGAGGCAAAGAGGCTCGACATGCGGTTCTCCAGGGAAGAGGCACCGCCTTCCCTGCTGCTTTTCATCTCCCCCGGGGAATTGTTCAATGAATTTGAAAGCTATTTCAGACCTTAATCAATTAAAAACCATAAAGATCATGTTAAAAGAAGTCCACCAACACATCGTCCAGGAGCTCCAACAGAGCTCAAAAACGGATACCATTTTTGTGATTGCCGCCGTGCTTTTTAACCTTGCCGTCCTCGGGATCAACTGGGCGGTTGCGCAACCGAATGGAAGGGAAAAGATCCATCCACCCCAGGATGATATTATCCTGAGCATCATGATCGCTTCCACCATTCTGATCAATTTATTTGTTTTCAGGGCGCTTTTAACGGGAAGGGATACCCGGAAAAAACTGCTGAGCGGTTTGGTGCACATGTACAAAGACAACAAGGTTGATCAATACTATGATGAAAGTCTGCTGAACGCATACGGGTTCAGGTACAAGCTGTTTATTGCCGTACTCATGATCCTGGGTACCATTGCCATTGTTGTCCCCATGCTCTCTCGCCTTTTTACCTGATTCAAGGACAGGGGAATGCATCCCGGGACAGCCAATATTTCAGGTATACCATTAATAACCAAAAATCCATATTTGATAGAAGAATGGACTGGAGAAGTCAGATACTAATTACCATTGGGAAAATCATTAAGCTCATAGGTAAAGGGAGATCTCTGATTACACTCATTTTGTTATTCATAGGTTGTCTCCTGATAACCGTAGCAGCTATTATAGGTATTCCAGATAATCTGCCGGGTATACTATTATGTTATTTTGGGATTGTAGCCGTGATATTAGCATTTATCCATCATTGGAGAAGGAGTAAAAACTTTGTGCCCTTATTAGTAGCATCCATTGTTGGTTTTGTTGTATTTGCCATTTTTGTTTGTCCGGCAATGTTCTTAATTGGGTTGGTGGGTACCCTTATTACGAGAAGTCTCGTAAATAGCCTGGATCCGGATATGGGCATCCAAAGACAAATGCTTTCAACAGCTGAAGTTTGGATTGTTGATTGCTTACTTTACAAAACCTTGACATCAATGATCCCGTATAATGGTTTTTAGGTAAAACTAAATCCCTGAAAATGAAAAGATCCAGGATCATAACTCCGCTGCTTGCCATGGCTTTTCTACTCCTGGCAGCCCCTACCATGAATTTCAATGTGATCATTCCGGCCATCATTGATTTGCCAAAACATATGCAGGTGGCAGCCATGATAGACCGGACATTTGTCGAAGATGGCGCATCCAATGTAATCGAGGGTTTAATAACAGGTGAAATGATTGGTGAAGATAAGCTGGCTACCCAGATCCTGATGGATGGGGTTTATGCCATGCTGGAGAATGCAGCCACCATCAGCTTGAAAAGGACCACTGAGGTGTATCCCGGCGGGTCTCCATTCAATGCAGCTTTCCCTGAACCGTTATCCTGGACTGAGATAGAATCACTTTGTGAAAAGTACCAGGTTGATGCCATCGTTGCCATTGAGAAGTTTGATACGGACTTTCTCATTATTCCCGGGGCAAATCAGGTAGCCACGGTAAAAGCCGGAATCCGGATGTATGATCCTGCCCTGAAAAGCATCATCGACCAGTATGAGTATTCCCACCAGGAAAGCTGGAATACAGGCAAGCTCACACTGGAAACGGCTATCGATGGACTGTTGAGTAAGAATGCTGCACTCAGGGAGGCCAGCTATGAGGCAGGGATCGCTTACGGCCGGAGACTGTCCCCGTCGTGGTACAGGATTTCAAGAGAGTATTACCGGAAATCCAAAGGGGATGATGTTTTTGCTGAAGGTGCCCGGATGATGGAGGTCAATGACTGGGATGCTGCAAAAGAGGCATTGCTTCAGGCGGTAGATAACGGACACCGGAAGACACGTGGTAAAGCCTCCCATAACCTGGCTGTTGTATATGAGATCGAAGGAAACCTTGAAGAAGCCAAAGTATGGGCCCAGGCAGCCTGGGGCAAGTACAAGAATAAGAAATCCAAGGATTATCTTTATGATCTCAACCGGAGGATCAACGAAATAGCCCGTGTGAATCAACAGCTGGATTAGTAAACTAAATCTTCAGAATGAGGTTCAGCATTAGCCCCGGTGCTGATCAGATGGCCAGATTAGTTTTTTCTCTGCCATAGCGGAACAGCCCACTCACTCTGCAATCCCTGATCCCCCTGCTCAAGCATCCATTGCTCCAGTTCCTTTTTCAGGTGCTCCTTCATATCTGCATACTGTGGATCCCCGGCAAGGTTATCGAGTTCCCATGGATCCCCGGCAAGGTTATATAATTCATCAGCCGGGCGTTGCAGGTAATGCCTGACCCTTGCCCGCACTGATTCATCCTCCTCAGCCAAGCGCTGCCAACTAACCCAGACAGGAGATGCATCATCCGGGTCAAAGGTTCTGCCATGGGTATTGATGTTCTGGAACAGGCTGTCTGAAGCCAGGTTCATGATGTACTTAAACTCCCTTGTTTGCACGGATCTGATGGGATATGCTTTACCGGAGATGATCCCCCGGTTGGTATGGGTACCATATATCAGATCCCGGTGTTCTGGCTGATTATCAACCAGTACCTTAAGAAAGGAGATGCCGTCAAGGTCTTGGGGGACAATCCCACCGGCCATCTCAATAAAGGTTGGCAGGAAATCCACAAAACTGGCCATTGCCTGATTTTCAGAACCTTCTTCTATTACTTCCTTCCATTTGATCAGGCATGGTACCCGGAGTCCGGCATCATAACATGTCCACTTGGCAAAATGTTCGAATCCATGGTCGCTGGTGAAGATGACCACAGCATCTTCGTACAAATCATTGTCTTTCAATACGTTTATGAGATCACCGAATTCCTTGTCCATCGCATCAATATCATTCATGTATCTGGCATTCAGGTCGCGTGATTCCCATGTATCCAGCCAGTGTGGAGGTACAGATACGTCATTGGCAGTGATCCGCCCTTCTCTATGGGGGGCATGCGGATCATTACTGGCAAAGAACAGGCAGAAAGGCTCACCAGCCAGTCCCTCGATATAAGCAGAGACGCTGTCGGGATGTGAATTCAGGGTTTCGAACGGAAATGCTTCGGGTGGCTTGATATGCCTTTTCCCGGCAAGAGCCACGTGATATCCCAGGGGACTGAGATAGTGTGGCAGGCTCAGCGTTCCTTCCTTTACGCTGCCGTGATTCATATGGCAGCCATTGCGATGTGGGAACAGTCCGGTATACAAAGCCGAACGTGATGGTGAACACATCGTGGATGCCGTAAACATATGGGTCATTTTCACACCTTTTTCGGCCAGTTGGTCCACATTTGGTGTTTGTACAATTTCATTCCCATTGCATCCTAAATCCCACCAGGAGAGATCATCAGCAATGTACATTACGATGTTTGGTTTTTCCGGTATTTGCGGGGTACAGGCCGCCAGGGCCAAAACAATAAGAAGCAGATATGTTTTCATATTTTAAATATACTGAATTTCCAATTGCTGCCAGAATGTCAAATATGTGTTAATATTTATCTATTTATATGTATGGAACATTATTTGATTTATTTTTGAGAAATAAAATTTCACAGCATGTCAAATCTTATCAACCGGTACTGGAAACCTGCATTATTTGCCATAATTGGCGCAGGAGTGGGTTATGCGTACTGGAGATTCATCGGATGCAGCACCGGGACCTGTCCCATTACAGCCAATTGGCATACCAGCACAGTGATGGGCGGATTAATTGGAATTATAGCTGCTCCGGCAGGAAAGAAAAAAGAAACAAACCAAAATAAAACAACAGAGCAATGATTAAAAAAGGAATACTATTAATGGCAGTACCACTCCTGATCGGAATGGGTTCATGCGTACAAAAATCAGCCGGCTCAGGGAATAGATCAACTGAGATAATAAATGTAGCTGACAAAGAGGATGTGCAGAATGATGTTCATGGCAGCATAATGCTATCGAAGGCGGATTTTCTTGCCAAGGTCATGAATTATGAAGAGAACCCGCAGGAATGGAAGTATTTGGGAGATAAGCCCTGTCTCATTGATTTTTATGCCGATTGGTGTGCTCCCTGCCGGACAACTTCACCCATCCTGGAAGAACTGGCAAAGGAATATTCAGGGAAGATCAACATATACAAAATTGATACACAGAAAGAACAGGAACTGGCCATGGTTTTCGGTATCCAGAGCATACCTGCATTTCTTTACTGTCCCATGGAAGGTAAACCCACCATGTCGGCAGGAATCGCAAGAACACCGGAAGAGACCAGGCAGATGTTCCGGGATCAGATAGACGAAATTCTACTCCAGTAAACATGGGATGAAACTATTATTCAAAGAGACCGGCTTAAGATAATTCATGAGCCGGTTTTTTTTACTACCACAGGTGACAAAATGTCCGTAAATTGCCTGTTAATTCATTGGGTCAATTTTTGAAGCATTTTGCAGTGCTGTAGTACAAATACTGAGTAAATGACTTTTGCGGAATTGACAGACAAATACCAGCAGGTAATACAGTTCGTCGAAGACAAACGGATAAATGAGGCCATGGATGCCATGGGCAGCCTGGCGGTTCTGTGCACCAAGAGGGACCTGGGTATTCAGCTGGAAAAACACAGAGATACCTACCGTAACATGCTTACCTATTCTTTTGAACTGGGGGATGATCCCGAAAAGGAACAGGTATTTAAACGGTTAATGAAGTCGCTTCTGGAGTTGAACGATGACATCCGGGAGGATGTACTGATGAAAGAACGGCTGATTTCCTATTACTACCTGAAGCAGGATGTAGAGGAGAACCGTATGTCACAGGCTTCTTCAGATCTTGCCGAAAACCTCGCCTTCCGAAAGGAGATTGAACATATCCTTTCAGAAGAGGACAAGCTCGACGAAAACCAGGTTGTTGATTACCAGAAAAGCCTGTTAAGCATTTTCAGGATGATCTGGTTGACTGATAAATTCAGGGAAGCGGAGATCAGCATGGCAGGAAAGATCTGCAAATCAAACCTTATTCCATGGTATGATAAATCCCTCCTGGTCAGTTCTCTTACCCTTTCCCTGATCCGCCATTTCGATATACAGAAAGTAAATCTACTTTTTGATTTCTTTGAGGAAGGGGAAAACCAGGTCTGGCAGCGTGCCCTGATAGGATTGTTCCTGGGACTTTATTTCCATGATTACCGGCTGACATATTACCCGGGGATCACAAACCGGCTGGAGGCGGCGAGGGATAACCATAAGCTTGAAAGAAACATTGAGGCGATTGTGATCCAGTTTTTGAAAGCTATGGAAACGGAACAGGTGACGAAAAAGATCCGTGAAGAGATCCTTCCTGAAATGATGAAGATGAAATCCACCCTCGAAGAAAAACTCGATCTGGAAGAGATCCTTTCATCAAAAAACATTGAGGATGAAAATCCGGAATGGGAAACGGTTTTTAAGGATACCCCGGATCTTTATTCCAAGATTGAGGAATTCTCAGCCCTGCAGATGGAGGGCTCCGATGTTTTTCTGAGTGCTTTTGCCATGTTGAAGCGATTTCCCTTCTTTGATGAGTTGACTAACTGGTTCCTTCCCTTTCACAAGGAAAACGCAGAGGTCAGGGAGGGCTTATCGTCCGACCAGGACAAGGATTTTGATGTAGATATGTTTACTGAGGGTCTCGAACGTTCTTCCTTCCTTTGTAATTCCGATAAATACTCTTTCTGCCTGAATGTAAAGCATATGCCGGCCATGCAGAAATCAATGATGATGGAATTGTTCAACATGGAGCTGAATGCCATGAATGAAATGGCTGATAGTGATGAACTGATCGATGATACGATTAAGGACAAAGTGATCTATACGCAGTACCTGCAGGATCTGTATCGCTTCTTTAAGCTGCATCCGTGGAAAGATGAATTTGATGATGTTTTCGAGATCGAATTTGATTTTGAGCATTCGGCATTATTTAATGTTTTGATCCGTGACAAAAAAATCCTGAGGAACATCGGGGAGTTTTACTTTGAGAAAAATCAGTTTGAACGTGCACTCAGGGTCTTTGAACAACTATCCTGTCATGAAGAGAGTGCCGAGCTATTTGAAAAGGCCGCATTTTCCCATCAGAAACTCGGGGATCACAAAAAAGCGCTTGAGTTTTACCATAAAGCTGAACTATTTGACCGGAGTAAATCCTGGGTGCTAAAAAAGATCGCCTATTGCTCACGGAAAATTGGTGATTATGATACGGCGCTGGAATATTATAATGCGGCAGAGAAACTGGAACCGGAGAACCTGTTTATCCAGACTTTCCTGGGACATACCATGATGGACCGGGAGGAATATGAAGAAGCCCTGAAATATTATTTCAAGGTTGAATACAAGGCTCCTGAAAACCATAAGATCCACCGACCCATTGCCTGGTGCTCATTTCTGCTTGGCAAGTTTGACCAGGCTGAGAAATATTTTCTGAAAGTAATTGAAAAGGAAGGGAACAAGAACGATTTCATGAATATGGGACATGTTCTCTGGTGCCTGGGGAATCGCAAAGGAGCCATAGAAAATTACCGCAAAAGCCTGGTGATGGGCTCCAGGGATTTTGAATGGTTCGGCGCGGTGATGGAAGAAGACAGCATCCACATGGTAGGGCATGGTATTAAAAGACTGGATATTTCGTTGATGGTAGACTATATCCGGATGGGTTTTTGAAAAATGCGATAGCGCTTATATACTTTTCCACCCATGCGTTCCATTTCAGAGCGGACTTTCGTGTTGGTTTCCAGTTCCACATGGCTGTCCACATATTCGAGTCCGGCTTTATGTGCTGACACAATAATCCGGGTACCCATAACGGCATCCAGTCCATGGTTCCGGTGATCTTCCCTGATCCCGCCCAGCAAGAGGTTTAACTGTTTTGTCCTTTTTCCTGCCCGAATAATCCGGAATATCCCGAAGGGGAACAGGTATCCTCTCGATTTCCGTATACCATCACTTATGTCAGGCATTCCGATAAGGAAAGCCACCGGTTCCTGCAGGTCATTTTCCACCACTTTGATAAATTCCGGATTCAATACCGGGAGGTACCTGGAAGCTAATTCATCCATTTCCTTATCTGTCATATCATCATAACCGTAGATGTCCTGGAAGGTGTCATTCATAAGTTGCAGGACCGGGCGGATCATGGGTCTCATTTCCTTTTTACTCGTAAACTCCCTGATGAGCAAATTATTTCTGCTAAGGACCCTGTCATGGATCCGCTGGTAGATCTCGGGTACCTGGTCGGGAATGTCTACTTTGTAAACGACCAGGTCAACCTCCTTTTTGAACCCGTTTTTCTCAAGGAATTCCGGCAGGTAAGGAAAATTGCAGTTGGTAGAGATGACAATGGGCTCATCAAAACCCTCAATCAGCAGTCCCTGGGGATCTTTGTCAGAGAATCCAAGGGGACCAACCAGTTTCACCATGCCCTTTTTGCCAGCCCATTCTTCCACGGCCCGGAGAAGGGCAGTGGCTACCTCAGGATCATCCCAGCATTCCAGATAGCTGAACCTGGCATGCGACTCCCCATGCGATTCATTGTACCTGTTATTGATTATCCCCATGATCCTTCCCACCGGCCGGGCATTTTTATAGGCCAGGAGCAGTATGGTATCAGCATAATTAAAGGATTTATTTTTCTTTGGATTGAAATAGGTCCTCTCGTCCATATAAATGGGTGGAACCCAGTTTGAATGACCTTTATGGATCCTGGCCGGGAGGTGTATAAAAAGCCTTTTCTGTTTCCCGCCTAGAATCTCTTGAATCTCTATCGACATAGAAAAAAAGCCGAACCATTGCTGGTGGGGCCTGAGTTGGTAACAGGCTGAAAAATAGCGATTTTTTTAATATCTGCAAGCATTTTGATGGTGCGCGTGCTCACCAGGGGCTTACTGCTTAGTATTGCTTGAGGACAGCAGGCCTCAGAAAATTATCGCTCAGAATGGTAAAATCAGAAAGTACCCATGTGAGTCCGGTTGCAACCTGATAAACTTCAAGATCGTTCCCGTTATAACTCGCCGTTACATCCTTATCGTACTGGAACACCCCTTCAATATAGAGATAGTAGCTACTGGCCTTTTTTTTCCAGAATGCATGGTTGCGTGAGAACAGGGTCCTGACCGTATAGGTTGAGCCAGGAGCTATACTCATATAATCCGGGAGCAGGTAAGTTTGCATATTGGTTTTGTCATATACCAACAGGTCATTATCAGACCAGGCACTGACAGACTCGTTAAACAAAGTCTCCCCGTTCCTGTAGATGTAATAGGTATTTATTTCCCTTGAATAGGTCAGGATCCCGGGGGCTGCCAGTATCTCGGCAGACCATAGCGTTTTATCCTTGCGGTTGTAATAATCTCTAAAAAGATAGGATGACTCTCCCTGTTCATCGTATACAATCAGATCGTTTCCAGACCACCGGGTGTAGGTCCTGGCAGCAATCTGTTCTCCGTTTACATAAAGGTAATAGTAGTTATTCTCGTCAGCATACCAGAGGGTGTTATTGAGACTGTATATGTCGAAGGCCTCGTATAATTGATTTCGAACAACATTACCAACCTCATAGAACGCATAATATTTCCCGGTTGCAGTATGATAAACCAGCCAGTTCCTGTCGTAAATGGAACTCTTCGTTTCATAGGTTATTTCCTTGCCTTTCAGGTACATCCTGTATTGATTTTCCCACCATCTGCCAGAAGGCATTGGACAGACCCATCAGCTCCTTTGCTGTCCTGGGACGCTGATCTTTGATATTCCAGAAATCTGGCAAAAGGTAATTTCGCTTGCTGGTTTCATCATAAAGCAAAACATCGTTTTGTACATTTGTCGCAACCGTACTGCTGGTAAGGTCAATCCCATTTTTGTAGAAAAAGTATTTTGAGTCTACCACCTTGAAGCTGGCCCCGTCACTGGTTTCGGTGACCTCGGTGACCACAGGGGTAATTTCTTCAACCAGGGTTTCCTGTATTTCAACATCCTGTCTCACAAAATAGAAATCACCAATCAGGGAAGATGTTTCCCAGGGTGTTTGCATGTTATTGCTTCGTTGCATGACATTGGCCCTTACGGCCTTGAATACATCCTCGATCTTAAGCCCCTTTTTGCCTATCTGCTTTAAAAGTTCCTCGGTATATAATCCATTGTCCCCGGTACCATCGGAGGCTACTGATCCGGGAGCAGTGGCATAGGCGATCATGGTACCTGCGGGAGCGCTAATCATTGCCAACCCGGATGCCGAAGACCGCCAGCTCCTGGCGAAGGGATTGTTCCTGCAGGCATCCAGGATCAGGATATTCATCCGGTTCCGGGCGATCTCCATCTGCGCCAGGACAAAGCCCACATCAACGGATTCATATTCAACCTCTTCCTCACTGTAGATCTGGGCCTTGATCGGGATCAGATAGTTTTTCCCTTCCACCTGTATCCCATGTCCGGCATAGTAAAACAGTCCAACTCCCCCGTTCTGTATCTTCATCCCAAATTCCCTCACCGCCCTTTTCATATCCGCGAGGTTTTGCACATTGAGATACTCAATCACTTCAAATCCGGTCCCACGAAGTGCATTGGCCATTGCCTTTGCGTCATTGAGGGGGTTTAACAGGGGACCGATATCATAGTCGGAGTTTCCGATCACCAATGCTACCCGTTGCGGGGTGGATGCAGGAGTATTATAGGGTTGTCCGGATACAGATATTGGCCAGAAAACCAGGGTGAAAATCAGAAAAACAGCGCTGCAAATTCTCATTATAATGGTGTTTGGGATGCCGGGAATACTGCGACTACAATTTATTAAATTTTGTTACATTTGTTGACCTTGATTATCTCCAAATCTCCTATTTCATGGAAATAGTTCATGATTTTCTTGTTAACCTGGATGGTTTCATCGGAGGACACCCCTGGTTTGTCATATTGCTTCTTGGAACCGGTATCTTTTTCACCATTTATCTGAAATTTCCTCAATTCCGATATTTTCGCCATGCAATCAGGGTGGTAAAAGGAAAATTCGACAAGAAAGAGGACGTCGGGGATGCTTCTCATTTTCAAGCGCTTACAACAGCCTTGTCAGGAACGGTCGGTACCGGAAACATTGCAGGCGTTGCCCTGGCTATACATCTTGGTGGACCGGCAGCCTTGTTCTGGATGTTGATTACCGCCATGTTTGGGATGACCACCAAATTTGTTGAGGTTACCATATCACATAAATACCGGGATATCCTCCCGGACGGAAGCATTTCCGGCGGACCCATGTATTATATGAAAAAACGCCTGAATATCAAGACCAGAAATGGAAAGATCATCCGGATCGGGACCTGGCTGGGTGCTTTCTTTGCTGTTGCCACCATTCTCTCATCGTTTGGTACCGGCAGCCTTCCCCAGATCAACAGTATATCCACATCGATGTTCCGTACTTTCAGTATTGATGAAAAAATCACCGGGGCGATACTGGCGGTATTACTCGGACTGGTAATTATTGGTGGAATTAAAAGGATTGCCAAGGTAACATCAACGCTCGTTCCTGCCATGGCCCTCATCTATTTCATCGGCGCAATGATAGTAATAGGTACAAACTATGAAAATATTATCCCATCCATGATCTCCGTTTTTAGTGATGCGTTTACTGGTACCGCTGCGGTGGGAGGTTTCCTTGGGGCAAGTTTTGCATTTGCCGTGAACAGAGGAGTAAACAGGGGATTGTTTTCCAATGAAGCGGGACAGGGTTCCGCGCCAATTGCACACTCGGCAGCCCGGGCACATGAGCCTGTTAGCGAGGGAATGGTAGCCATACTCGAACCCTTTATTGATACGATCATTATTTGTTTTCTTACGGGACTTGTTTTGTTGTCTTCCGGAGTATGGAATGAGAAGATAGAAAACCAGTTCCAGCAAACGGATATGGTATTCCTGGAAGGGATCTATGATGAAACCAATCCTGAACATCGAAAAGAGTTGAGCGACTATCTCCAGAATATTGAAGACCCAAATTTGCACAGTGGTTCAATCAGGATTGAGGATGGTGTGATCACCGGGAATGTGACCCTCATGGTTGCCCGATCCATTGCGGAAGATGTCAGGATTTACCAAAATGCGGAATTATATACCGGGAATGTGCTGATCAAAGAAGGGAGATTGCAGGACGAGCTTGGTGAATATACTACCAGGGGGAGATCTCTCATGCATAGCGCCCCCCTGACCACGGAGGCATTTACCCGTAGTGTGATGGGGGACTTTGGGAAATACATTGTCTCCATCGGCCTTCTCCTGTTTGCCTTCTCGACTGCCATCTCCTGGTCATACTACGGTGGCCGGGCGGTCACTTACCTGTTCGGGACCAGGTACGTGATCTTTTACCGGCTGATTTACGTTGTGGCATTCTTTTTCGCCGCCTTTACAGATACAACTATTGTTTGGGCCGTATCATATATTACCATTGCCATCATGACCATCCCGAACCTGATCGGGATCCTGATTTTGAGTCCCGAGATAAAAAGTACCATCAAAAAATACTGGGTGGATTTTCGCAAGGAATGGCCCGGCGTAAAGCTTCCGGAATAGTCGCGATGATCCTTGCAGCTGAGCCCGTCTCATAAGGTTTGCCTTAACAAAGAAATTAGGTCTTATAAAATAAATTTCAAGATCCTGCAGGCGATGTGACAATCCCATTAACAAAAAGAAACCAGGTTTAAATCAGACCGGGATTTATATTGTGAATCTTGAATCATTTTTACTCTTTATGTTGCTATAATACCTTCCGAATTATTATCGACTTTAAAATTCAACCTAGAAAATGGTGAATTAAGGTATATTACCTACAATAATTGCGGGCGGGATCTCATCTTTTTTGAAAGCATACTCATTTAAAGTCAATGAAGTATCGGTTGTTCCTAGTTTCAACCAGCCAAATTTAGGTTTGTGTTGTTCAATTAGTTTTATCCCAATATAGCCTTCGCATTTTCCATTTCCACCCCAAACTCCTGATTTGCCAGAAAACGACCTACCGCTAAGAGGTATTAATTGATTCCATTGAACAGTACCTTCATTAAGAGTATCACCCATCTCAATAAAAGTAAATACACTCCCGAACTGAGTGCCAAAGCTCATTGTAATTGAGTCATGAATTGCAACTGACTCATTTGAGATATAAGTATATCTGTCTAATTCTTGATGAATTGAAATAAGCATTATATCTGCAACCGTGTCATTATTTACATCTAATAATAACGAGTCACCCAGGGCAATAACCTCAGGGGGGTCATAGGAAATATAGATAAATGAATCATCATTTTCACTCTTGACATCTGTCTTTTCGCAAGAATGAAATATTAAAAGTAAAATTAGACAATATAAGTACCTCAAATCCATTTTATTAAAGTAAATCAATATACTAATTTTCTGTCAATATATTCCAGGATTTAGCTCTGTGCTGCTAATTGTTACACTTGATAGTCCATTATCAATCTTCATTGATTGCGCCTCTATTAATTCATGTTGCTCTTTGATTGCCTCAACTAATACAGGAATTATGCCGATATAATTAATCGAATATTCCAATGAATCATTATCTTATGTTCTGCGGACTGTGAAGGTCCCCCCGGTGACTAAGATCTCTCCAGAAGGACGATGTTCTCTACATGATAGGTTTGTGGGAACATGTCGACCGGTTGGATTTCCAGCACCTTGTATTTTTCGCTTAATAGATGCAGATCGCGGGCCTGTGTTGAAGGATTGCAACTGATATAGATGATCCTGTCAGGGGAGGACCACAGAATTGCATCCACCACATCCTTATGCATGCCGGCCCTGGGCGGATCCGTGATCAGCACATCTGGTTTGCCTTCCTTTTTGATGAATTCCTGTGTCAGAATATCTTTGATATCCCCACCGTAGAAACAGGCATTGGTTATGCCGTTCAGTTCAGCATTGATCCTGGCATCCTGAATGGCTTCGTCAATATATTCCAGACCGATAACTTTTCCTGCCTGCCTGGCCAGGAACAAACCGATGGTACCGATCCCAGAATAAAGATCATAAACCACCTACTGACCCTTTAGTCCGGCATATTCTCTCACCTTCCGGTAAAGCTCAAGTGCCTGGGCAGAATTGGTCTGGAAAAAAGATTTTGGACCAATCTTGAATTGCAGGTCCTCCATCTGCTCAATAATATGATCTTTTCCGGAATGCAGCAGTATCTCCTGGTCAAAAATGGAGTCGTTGGCCTTTTGGTTGATGCAAAACATAAGGGAAGAAATCTCCGGGAATTTTGTCTGAAGATGATCAAGCAACAATTCCCTCTGCTTCTTATTATCTTCGAATAAAACCACCAGGACCATCCATTCTCCTTTCAGGGTATTGCGGATGATCAGGGTACGCAGCATCCCTCCGCCATTTCTCAGATCATAAAAGTCGAGTCCATATTCCCTGGCATAATCCCTGATAGCCTGACGAATTGAATTGGAAGGGTCTGGCTGCAGATGGCATTCCTCCAGGTCAATCACCTTATCGAACTTGCCCGGCACATGAAATCCGAGTCCGTTCCTGTCAGCAAAATCATCACCAGAATTAATTTCATCTACAGAAAGCCAGCGTCTGTTGGAAAAGGAAAACTCAAGTTTGTTCCGGTAATATTTCTCATTGACTGAGGCCATTATGGGATTCACCGGGGGGAGTTCCAGCTGGCCGATCCGCATCAAATTGTCAGTGACCTCTTGCTGTTTGTAATGCAGCTGCTGGGCGTACTGCAGATCCTGCCAGCGGCATCCCCCGCATTGTCCGAAATGTTTGCAGAATGGATCTGCTCTCTTCGACGAGTACTGATGGAATCTGACCACTCTGCCTTCCTGGTATGATTTTTTTCTGCGGGTGATCTGCAGATCTACAATATCCCCTGGAAGTCCGTTCGACACGAAAGTCACAAAATTTTCAATCCGCGCAATGGCTTTCCCACGGGCACCGATATCTGTAATCTCTATTTTCTCAATAAGTGGTAGCTTCTTTCGTCTCAATGCTCGAAGTATTAATCGTTGATTATCAGTCCGGATAAGATCTCATGGTTGACCTCACATTTTTATTCATCCTGGAGATGTATTTTTTCATATCAGGAATTCTTTATTAGACAGGAGTTTGTTTAATTTGCAAATTTTCATAAAAATATTGGACTGATCAAATGTTTTCACTGGATAATATATCCATGCGTTTCAGCAGCCAGGAGATATTCCGGAATGTTTCGGTAATTATCAATGCAAGGGACAGGATCGGCCTGGTCGGACGAAATGGCGCTGGCAAAACGACCCTGCTCCGGATCATCGCTGGATTACAGGAACCTTCTGAGGGACAGGTAGTGAGACCTGCCGGAGTGGAAGTTGGGTATCTTCCCCAGCAAATGAAATATACCGATACACAGATCCTTTGGGATGAGATACTGGAAGCCTTCAGTGAGATCATATCGATGGAAAAGGAGATCGATGAGTTACATTCCCACATAGAGGACCCCGATATCAGTGAAAACCAACCCGAGTTGTTTGACAGGTATTCGGAATTGTCGCACAGATATCAATTGCTGGGCGGAAATTCATATAAGGCAGGTATTGAGCAGACGCTTCTGGGACTGGGATTCAACAGGACTGATTTTCAACGGAAAACTGACGAGTTCAGTGGCGGTTGGAGGATGCGAATTGAACTTGCCAGGATCCTGTTGTCGAAACCGGAGATCCTGCTTCTTGACGAACCCACCAATCACCTGGATATAGAGTCTATTGAATGGTTAGAAAAATACCTGGCTGAATATGAAGGGGCGGTGGTGTTGATATCCCATGACAGGAAATTTTTAGATACAATCACCAACCGAACAGTGGAAATATCGCTTGGTAGATTATATGACTATAAGGTATCCTTTTCCAAATTCAGAAGCATCCGGGCAGAACGAAGGGAACAACAGCTGGCGGCATACAGGAACCAGCAGAAAAAAATCGAGAATACCGAGCGGTTTATTGAACGTTTTCGCTACAAAAACACCAAGGCAGTTCAGGTCCAGTCAAGGATCAAGATGCTGGAGAAAATGGACAGGGTTGAAATTGAACTGGAAGATTTTCGCACTTTCAATATCAAGTTTCCACCTGCACCAAGATCCGGTACCATTGTGGTTGAAACCCGTCGGATGACAAAACATTATGCGGATTTATGCGTTTTGGAAAATATAGACCTGGTAATTGAAAGAGGTGAAAAAGTGGCATTTGTAGGGAAGAATGGGGAGGGAAAAACCACCTTATCAAGAATCCTGGTGGGAGAACTGGATCATGAAGGCAAGGTGAAAGTTGGACATAATGTAAATACCGGATACTTTGCCCAGAACCAGGATGAGATAATGGATGAGAATAAAACTGTTTTCTCAACCATTGATGATGTGGCTGTTGGTGATATCAGGTCACAGACCAGGAACATACTGGGGGCTTTCCTTTTTCATGGTGAGGATATCGATAAAAAAGTAAAGGTCCTTTCCGGTGGGGAAAGATCCAGGCTGGCCCTGGCACAGCTTTTGCTAAAGCCGTATAACCTGCTGATCATGGATGAGCCAACCAACCACCTTGATATGCGATCGAAAGATATCCTGAAACATGCCCTGTTGCAATATGATGGCACTTTAATTGTGGTTTCTCATGACAGGGAATTTCTGGACGGACTGGTTGACAAGGTATTTGAGTTCGGAGGCCGGAAGGTAAGGGAGCATCTTGGAGGCATTTATGAATTCCTCAAGAGGAAGAAGTTATCCAGCCTGAAGGAAATCGAAAAAAAAGGATTACCTGGCAGCATTGTCAGGTCGCCTAAAAGTTCCAGCAATAAGCAGGAATATGAAAAGAAAAAGGAACTCGAGAAACGCAAGCGCAGTATGCTCAGGAAGGTAGAAAAGTCAGAGGCAAATATTGCCAGGCTGGAAGCTGAACTCGAGATCCTGCATCAGCTGGTCCAGGATCCGGAGAACATTAAGGATCCATCGGTGTTTTCAAAGTATGAAAAACTGAAATCTGAACTGTTTCATGAAATGGAGAAATGGGAACAGAATCAGACTGTGCTTGAAAAGTTTAATAAAGACAGAAATTGAGTAATTTTACAATGCTGAAAGCGAAAATTGTGAATAACCCGATCAGGTACTGGACAGGATTGCTGATTATTCTGCTTGCTGTTACAGGTTGTGTATCCAAACCACAACAGGAAACAGCCAGGTCAAATCTGGCCTTCCTGTATAATCCATCCAGCACCCCCTTACATCCTGAGTTCATTGTATTTCATGAAGCGAAAAGTCAATCCCGGCTGTATATTAAAGTTTATCCTGTTGAGCTCCTCTTTAACCAGGCGAACAATGAAAGGACATATCAGGCCCGGCTGGAGATCAACTATGTGCTGAAAGAAATTATTGAAGGAAAGGAAAGTGAGCTTGTAGCAGATAGTACCACTACCAATTTCGTTCTGAAAATGGATGAGGTCAAAAATATATTTGTGGCCAACCTGCCCATCAGGACAATGGAGGGCAAGAAGTATCAACTGAAGGTGACCACTACCGACATGCTAAGACATAAAGGAACGTCAAATTTTATACATGTTGACCGCAGTACAGTAAATACTGCACAGAACTATATGGTCCTTTCAGGGGCTAAGGGAAATCCCTCCTTCGATCGCGTTTTCCAGTCAAATGAATATTTTTACGTTCAATACAACCGGAAAGGGGTGGATACAGTTTACATAAAGTATTACGAGAATAAGACCCCATTGCCTCGTCCCCCGGTGACCAACCTGAGTTCCCCCAGGCCTGATTTCATTGCCGACAGTATCTATGCCTATCCTTACAGTGATACCGTTCAGTACCGCCTACCCCTTGTAGGGATGTATCATATCCAGGTAGATCCCCATGCACCTGGCGGATTGACCTTATTTAATTTCGGGGATAACTATCCACGGGTGGCAACAGTTTTCGACATGATCGGTCCGATGGCCTATCTTTCATCTTCAATTGAGTTCAATGAACTGACGAATCAGACCAATACAAAACTTGCCGTGGATAATTTCTGGCTCGAGTCTGCCGGGAATGTGCAGACTGCCAGGGAGTTAATACGTGTATACTATAACCGGGTGTTTTTCGCTAATTACTTCTTTACCTCATACAAGGAGGGATGGAAGACCGATCGCGGGATGATGTTCATTGTTTATGGTCCACCCAACATCCTTACCAAAAAAGGAGATACCGAGATATGGGTTTATTACAGGAAAAAAAGCAGTGAACCGCTTCAATTCGCATTCTCCAGACATGAAAGTCCATATACACAAAATGATTTCCAACTGGAAAGAAATTTCGTCAATTCCATGTGGGTCCAGGCCGTGAGGGATTGGAGAAGCGGGAAGATATTCTACACTGAAAGTAATTAACTGGCTTTTACCTTGGGAAATCAAAAGGAAATCATCTTCGGTATCAGGGCGGTCACCGAAGCCATTCAATCAGGACAGGAGCTGGAAAGGATCTTTTTCAGGAAAGATCTCCGGGGAGAACTGTCTTCCGATTTATTGAACCTGTCCAGAAATGAAGGTATTCCCTTCCAAATTGTGCCGGTTGAAAAGCTAAACCAGTTTACACGAAAAAATCACCAGGGGGTGGTTGCCCTCATTTCTCCCATCCTGTATCATGACCTGGAAAAGCATATTCCCATGCTGTTTGAGTCGGGTAAAACTCCATTGTTATTGGTGCTCGACGGGATCACCGATGTGCGCAATTTCGGGGCGATTGCCCGCACAGCGGAATGTGCCGGGGTAGACGGTTTGATCATACCCCTTAAAGGATCTGCCAGGATTCATGAAGATGCAGTTAAAACTTCTGCCGGAGCATTGTTAACAATCCCGGTGTGCAGGCACCATAACCTGTTTGAAGCTGTCAAATACATCAAGAATAGCGGGATCAGAGTGGTTGGAGCTACAGCAAAGGCAGACCTGACATTTTATGAAGCTGATCTTAGGGATCCGGTTGCCATTGTTATGGGATCTGAGGAGAAAGGTATCTCAGGGACGGTCCTGAAAATATGTGATGAGTTGGTTTCCATACCACTTTTTGGAAATATTTCTTCCCTTAATGTATCAGTTGCAGCTTCTCTTTTAATGTATGAGGCTATCAGGCAGCGGACCCGGACCTAATCAATAGGAATGGAACGATTGAAGCCCTCCTCCAGGGAAATGAATGTTTCGGTCCGAGCAATTCCGGAAATCAATTGGATTTTATCACTCAGAATAGCTTTCAGATGCTCATTGTCGTGTGTGTAGATCTTGATAAAAATGGAATAATTCCCGGTCGTGAAGTGACATTGTGTGATTTCCGGAATTTTCCTTAATTCCTGCAGAACATCATTATATAAGCTTGCCTGTTCCAGAAAGATACCCATATATGCACAGGTTTTGTAACCGATTTTCTTTGGCTCCAGGGTAAACTTCGATCCGGTGATCACTCCCAACTTGGTGAGCTTCTGGATCCTCTGGTGGATGGCGGCGCCCGAAACATTACATTCCCTGGCAACCTCCAGATAAGGGATCCTGGCATTCTGGGTAATCATTTTGATGATCTTTTTATCCAAACTATCAATATGTATGCTAACCCCCATTATAATTTCCAATAAGTGAAAGATTATTAAAAATCAGGCTTTTTAAATAACAATTTATAAATATTTTGTAAGATAATGATAGAAACTTAAGAAAAATTTTGCAATACACTTACAGTTTGGTAATTTTGTGTTGGTTTTAGTTAGTAATTAAAGTTGGGGCTGGGAAATTAACCCATTTCAATATACCTCATTACCGGGTCTTGGCCAATCATAAATTTCCTGCCCCTTCTTTTTTTTGCCAGCTGAGTGAGAAACCGATGTTTCCAGGAGCAGCCGCTCAGTCCTCCGGCCCATTTCTATTTAGCAAGATTTTGAAAATCCCTGCCGCTTGGACTCTGGAATACCCTCAACTCGAATTCCGGGATCACAGCCAGGATATGGTCGAATATATCTGCCTGGATAGCTTCATAGTTAGCCCATGCCTGATCATTGCTGAAAACATAGATCTCAATAGGCAATCCCCTTTCATCAGGCTGGAGCTGTCTGACCAGGAAGGTCATATCATTATGAATTTTCGGGTGTCGGTGCAGGTATTCCTCAATATATTTCCGGAAGGTGCCCAGGTTGGTCATCCGCCTTCCGTTCACCAGGATTGAACCATCTATCTTATGCTCTTCATTGTATTTTATGATCTCTGCCTCCCGGCTCACAACATAGTCCTTCAGGAATTGGATCTTCTTGAATCTGTCGGCCAGCTCATCATCTACGAACCGGACCGAGTTCATGTCTATGTTAATGGACCGTTTGATCCTTCGTCCACCGGATTCTTCCATCCCCTTCCAGTTCTGGAAAGATTCTGAAACAAGTGCATAAGTGGGTACTGTGGCTATTGTCTTGTCCCAGTTCTGAACTTTGACAGTGTTGAGTGATATATCCAGAACTGTTCCATCAGCATTATGGCTGGGCATAGAGATCCAGTCCCCCGGAACAACCATCTTATTGGCCGAAAGCTGAATACTGGCTACAAATCCAAGAATGGTATCTTTAAAAACAAACATCAGGACGGCTGCCATCGCACCAAGTCCGGTCAGTAGTTTGTTGGGCGATTCCTTCATCAGGGATGAAATGATGAGAATGATAGCAATGAAATATATGATGATTTTAACTACCTGGACATATCCTTTAATCGGCCTGCCTTTGGAAACAGGCGTGGTAAGGTAAATTTCATGGAGGGCATTAATGAATGAATCAATGGCCAGGAGCAAAACAATGATGATATAGATGAGCGCAAGTCTTCCGATAATATCACCGAGAACAGCATAATTCGCGAAAACAAATCCGGCAGTGAAATATATCAGGAGGCCGGGGACAATATGGGCTATTTTATGAAGAACTTTTCTTTTAATCAGTATATCATCAATTTGTGTTTTGGATCTGCTGACAACTTTTCTAATGCCGGTTACTATGACTCTACGAGTAATAAAATCCGCCAGGATGGCTAAAAACAAAATGATAACGGCTACGATAACAGTACGGATAGGGGTTTCAAGTCCCTCTGACATACCCGTGCGTAACAATAATTGATCAAGTTTATCTACCCATTGTGTTAAATTATTCATGGTTTTTTTAAAAATTGGTACAGATTAACAAATTTATTAAATATAATTGGAGTCTTTATGCGTTTTATCATGGGACCTAAATTTTTATTATACTTTGCTTTACTGCTGATTATCAACACTTTATCAGCACAAACACAAATCTGTTTCGATTCCTGTTTTACAACAGGTAGCATCAGGGTCGATTTTGTCCTGGCAGGGGATCATGAGTCCACCGAGATTTACCTGGATGAAATCCGGTACGAACCATTCTGGGGAGGGCCCCACCAAAACATGATCGATCCATTTGAATATGGAGAATACAAATTTGAAATAAAGCGAGAAATTGACGGAAAGCTTATTTTTTCCAGGGGATTTTGCACGCTGTATGAAGAATGGCAAACAACTGCTGAGGCGGAAAGTATACGCAGGGCTTTTGACCAGGTGATCCTGTTTCCTACCCCTAAAGATCCCTTCCTTCTGGAAATATTTGGGCGGGATGGCCAAAATCAATTCCAGGTGGAATACGAATTGCACATTGATCCTGATGATCCTTATATTAAAAAGGGATTAACCAGGGAGTTCTCATTTGAAAAATTAGT
>DAOWJB010000222.1 GCA_030640625.1 Bacteroides sp. | reverse complement strand
TCCCTGAGAGGAACGGCCTCTTCCTCACTGGTACAGGCTATCCATTGTTCCCCTATGGCGCATTCAAAGGAGGCTTGTCCCAATGGACCCAGCAGCAACCGGAAACCTTCGGCATCATCAGATTCAGTAGTTAGCAGCGGGCACCAATTCCATGGATAGCTGCCCGGGGCCACCCAGGTTTCAATGCTGAACTCCTGGTCCAACCTTATCTCTGCCCTTTCTCGCCTGACACAGCTTGTAAAACCGTCAAACCGCATTCCCTCACCCGACACCCCCTGTGTAAATTCAAAATTCCCTTCGATCGTATCAGATAAATTCCCGGACCTGTCAAACAGGTTCCTGTCTTCAACCCTTTCGAAATCCCAGTGCAATACAGGTCTGATCTCCTGTGCTGGAAGCAGGGATGGAAATAGAAACAGGAACACTATGAAGATATTATTCATGCTAAAAAATTATTCCGGCTTTATGCTTACAGTCACATTGGTATCACGCTGCATCCTGAGAAATACGATCAGGTCCGTTCCATCCAGTTCCTGGTGGATCCCGGTCCTGCTATCCTTCAACTCCTTGCCATCTATCAATATGCTGGCAACATCGGCATTCCAGTTCCTGATGTAAAAGGCAGGATTATGTACGGGTCTGTCACTGCTTCCTTTGAGTGTAAACCTCAGTGGACCAGCTTTGCCCTTGCTGTTCTCAAACTGGTAACATCTTTCGCTTCTGTCGTATCCACCGGAGACAAAACCGGATCCATCCACAGATACTTCAGGAGCATATGCCCAGGATCTTCCAAATGCTGTCAGTTCAGTCAAATCCATATCATTCATCCCATACAAGCCATTCCAGAAATAACGGTCCCCTTTCTCATGGATCAGCGGATCTGAGATCGGGAAAGAGGTTGCATGGGAAGGACGGTCGGCCATTCTGGTCGTTCTTCCGTCACAACGGGCTTGTCCCACCGGAAAATGATTGCATCCCCCGGCCCTGTCATAGGAAGCCAGTCCCCCGTTCCTGAGGAACATTTTATTGCCGGGCTCGAAACAAATAAAGGGCTTATGTTTTGATTTAAATCCATATTGCTGTATTGTAAAGTCATGGTTTTTCTCCCAGGTAAATGGTCCGTACGGCGGTGCATTCGGATCTTCAACAAATGATTGCTTGCCAGTGTTCCCTTCATAATCCCCTACCAGGGCAAAGTCCTTCTCGAGCAAATCAGATATCATTTGTCCCGGATGAATCAATGCCAGGGTTTCCTGGAATTGCCTGGGGTAGCCAAGGCTTCCTTTTTTCCAGGATACCTTCCGGATGGCCGTGGCATCAGGATAGATATAATAGTATTCATCGATCCAGCATTCCCAGCCCGTTTTCGGATCGGGATGCCAGGTATTATTATAGGCACTGACAGGTGCATATCTCCAGTGTACCACTACCCGGGCCTCATTATTTTCTATGATCCTGACATGTGAAAACCTGCAATGACGGTCCTGCATGTGTTCAAAACAGCCTTCCCGGTCCTTTTCACCATGTTCCCAGGATTCCACGCTCTGGTCACTCATCCAGTTATTGTTCTCGGATACCCATGATGCAGCGTAGCGTATACCCCGCCAGAATATGAGCTTGATGGGTGATTTGTCGAAACAGACCACAATATCGGGATCCTGTTCTACCGGCCAGAGATTATCCCAGCCGGGATAATATTTCAGTTTGGTATAAAATGCCCCAAACCTGCCGGGATGCGTTTCGATATCCGGCATTTTGCGGGGAGCAATATCCGCCTCGGGAACATTATATTCGCTGTAACTGTTCAGTACCTCATCTGCGGTAAAGGCCTTATCGTAGACGGATATCTCATCCAGGATCCCATCAATCCCGTAATATGCGGCAATGGTTCCCCAGGTACGGTGGATATCTGAGGGTTTCGTGGCTGCGGCAACCATCCCGATCGTGCAGTTGGACCGGGGATCACGGATCGAACCGTTGATCCGGCTTTCAGCCTTTAGCTTCCCGTCAATATAGAGTTTTATGCTTTCATCGGCCTTGAAAACACCGGCAATATGGATCCACTTCCTCAATGGAAGCGCTTCTGTTTCGCTGGAGCAGGAGATCCATTGTTCGTTAATGGCGCCTTCAAAGGATGCCTGTCCAAGGGGACCGATCAGCAGGCGGTAACCCTTCTTTTCCATAGATTCTGTGGTCAGGATGGGACACCAGTTCCAGGGATAATTTCCGAGGGCAACCCAGGCTTCAACCGTGAACTCATCACCGGTTGAGGCTTTGTCTATGCTGCTTCTTTTGACACAAGTAGTAAAACCATCGAACCGTAATCCCTGTCCCGATATCCCGGGAGCAAGATCGAAATTGCCCTCGATGGTATCAGCAATACCGCCGGATGGTTGAATCAGGTTTCTGTTTTCGACATCCTCAAATCCCCAGTGCATTAAAAGATTGGCATCCTGTCCCAATATAACTATCGGCATCAGGAAAAGGATTGCTGCGATGATCGATCTCATATTCTTGCTTGTTTAATGGTGTTCAATACAAAATTTTATCTGGGTCCGGCAGGAAGGCGTTCCAGCCAGAATCTTTCCATTACCTGCCGCAGATGGTAACTGGTATTTTCCCTTTCCCTGATCCCGTGTGACCTCATGGGATAAGACATCATCCGGAACATCTTATTATGCCTGACCAGTTCATCAACGAGCATCTCAAAGCTCTGGTAATGAACATTGTCATCGGCTGTACCATGCATGATTAGCAGGTCGCCCTCCAGTTTATGGGCATGAGAAATGGGTGAACCCTCGCGAAATCCATATTCATTCTCCGATGGCAATCCCATATACCGTTCCTGGTAGATCGTGTTGTACAATCGTTGGTTGCTTACAAAAGCGACAGCGATGCCAGCCTTGTATATTTCCGGGTACCGGAAAAGGCAGTTAAGGGTCATTTGTCCCCCTCCGCTCCATCCCCATATCCCGACTCTTTCAGCATCCATGAAAGGATATTTTTTCAAGACTTCCCTCATCCCTGCAGCATGGTCATTTCCGGCCACTATCCCGATCTTGCCATAGATCACCTTCCTCCATTCCCTTCCCCTGGGAGATTTTGTACCCCTGGGATCCAGGCTCATCACTATATATCCATGCCGGGCCAGGTACTGGTGCCAGAGGTCTCCCCCTCCCCAGTTGTTCTGTACGGTTGCTCCGGCTGGCTCTCCGTAGATATAAATAATGACCGGATACTTTTTAGAAGCATCAAATCCGGGAGGCTTGATCATCCAGCCATCCAGCCCGGCTGATCCGATATCGACCCTGAAAAATTCTTTGGGATTGAGTTTTAGCGCTTCGAACCAGGCCTTTGCCCCGGCATTGTCCTCCAGCACACGAACAGTCTTATGACCTGGAAGGGATACCAGTTGGTACCGGTTGGGGGTGGTGACATTCTGGAAGGTATGAATAGCCCAGCTGGCATTGGCTGACATCTGGTAGGCATGCTGACCGGTCATATCCACGGGTGTTACCCGCTCTGCCTGCCCCTTGCCGTCAAGCCTACTCCGGAAAAGATACCTTTCTGTCGGGTTATCGGGCGAGGCAATATAATAGACATATCCCCCCCTGGGATCAATGCAGCTGATCCGGACAATATCAAACTCCCCCTTGGTGATCAATTGTTCATCTTTCCCATCCCTGGATATTTTATACAGATGCATCCACCCATCTTTTTCGCTGGTCCATGTGAAGTACCTGTCATCATCCAGCCACATGATGTTATCGTGGATATCCAAAAATGCCTCGTCTTTGTCGACATGGATCTTCCGGATCTCCATGGTGGTAACATCAGCCGTCCAGATTGTATTGGTGTTCTGCAAACGGTTCAGTTGCTGGATCATTACCTCATTGGAATTGGGAATGAAATCCATTCTCGGGAGGTAATCATTGCGCGTATCACCGTGGATGTCAAACCAGCGGCTTTCGCCACCTTCGGCAGAAACTACGCCAACTTTTACTGCAGAGTTTGTGGTGCCTACTTTCGGATATGGCAAGGGGATGGGTACGGAATAGATGGAATCAATATTATTAATCATATAGAATGTCCCGGTTCCCTCTGTATTGGAGTGCCAGAAAGCAATCGTTTTGCCGTCCGGGCTCCAGCGGAATCCATCACGGCAACCGAATTCTTCTTCATAAGCCCAGTCAAATGTCCCGTTCACGATTATATCATCACCATCAAAGGTCAACTGGGTGATCCGGCTGGATTCCAGGTCTTCTGCATAAATGTTATTCTTATAGACATATGCAGCCTTTGTGGCATCAGGTGAAAACTTGGCGAACATCAGCCTTGCCGGGTCCATATGGCTGCCAATTTGTTGCAAACTTCCTGCCCTTATATCCAGCACCCAGTAATCCCCACGAGTATGACGTCGCCAGACACGCCTGGTGTTGGTGAAGATCAACAATTTTTCATTGTCTTCGGACCAGGTGTATTCCCTTATGGCCAGGGGCTCCTTTTTTCCCAGGGGGATCAACATACTGGCTGGCACCAGCACTTCCCTCCGGCCGGTTTTTGCATCATACCTGATAAGGTCCTTTCCGCCTGTAGTCTGATTGTCCTCCAGGGTGGAATAGCCCTTGTCGTCTTTCATCCAGCTAAGGGAATTGATCCCTTTCTGGCCGAATAAACGGTTCTTGTAGATATCTTCGAGGCGTAATTCGGAAGGATAGGTTTCCTGTGCCGAAACCGTGAAGAAAAATCCTGAAACAAGAACAGCTATTAAGGTTCGAATGAAACTATTTTTCATGAGAAAATTTATTTAATAAGAATTATCTTTTTTTTCTTGCCAGGCCCTCATTCCGCATTTCCCTCCATAGATGGATCATATCCTTTTGAAGTGTGGCTACAAGCTCCGGTTCCTTATCAGAAATATCCTGCATCTGGTTTGGATCAAGGGCCATGTCATATAACTCAAATTTTTGAGGGTCAGAGCTGATCATCCATGTCATCAGGTCCATAGAATCCGGTTTTTCAGGCAACCATCCGATCAGTGTATAATCATCTTTCCGCATCGCCATCTGGGGCATCCTGAAGTAGGTATCTCCGTATTGTGGATAAAACCATATGGATGGTACTTTCCGTTTTATT
>DAOWJB010000219.1 GCA_030640625.1 Bacteroides sp. | reverse complement strand
TCCCCAAGAGGTGGTTTGTTACAGAACACCCGAAAAATTGTAATGGTGTCCTTATATCCGGTCCCTGAAGTGAACCGGTTTTACGGACACTTAAGATAAAAATTATCATCATCAGAAGTAGGGATGACTACCATGTGAGCATCAGGTTCACCTGCAAGCCTGATAAACAAATTAAATACACTGATATCCCGCAAACCGCCACCGGCGATGATCAAATGACCGTTTTCAGGTCCGGTAGTTGGTACTGTGACTTTTTGTCCGCTTATTAATCCTGTAGTGATAAGGCTGATTATCAGGATATGGAATGGGAATTTAATCATAATGATTTTATTTTGGAGAGTGGATTAAAAATAGCAAAGATCCATTGACTTTTACACGCAATAGGCTTAATTTTACATACCGACGGTCGGAATGTATAAGCAAATGACAAAGAAAAAGCCCAAAGAAATACGGACCGAAGAAATTGTACAGGCAGCTGTAGAAGAATTCCTGGAGAAAGGATATGACGGGGCCTCTATGGACAACATCGCCAGACGTGCTTCACTCAGTAAGGGCGGTTTGTACCATCATTTCAGGAATAAAGACGAGGTCCTGATTTTTGCCAACCAGAAATTATCAGTGCCTGAGGAAGAGATATTCCGAAAAGTGTTATTACACCGGAGTATGGAGAAAGGGCTCAAGGAATTCATCTCAGAATACATATCATACTGGGTGGAAAACAGGAGAAATCTGAATTTTTATTTTTTATCCATGGTTAAGGCCTTCGAGGATGAAAAATTAAGCAGTCTGTACCGTCAATATGCTGAAGATGTTTTTGAACTTTTGGAATCGATGTTTGAAATGGGAATGCAGAACAGGGAATTCCGTGAACACAATCCTAATGGGAGAAGTGTTGCCCTGATTTCTGCCATCAACGGGGTGCTGGGTTATATGATGCTTGGGGTTGGACCCTCAGGGGAAGAGACCATCCGCTATTTTCAGAAAGTATTTATCGACGAGATATTGATCTGACATGAATCAACAGCAGAATTACCAGGAGATTGCCCTGGAAATAAAAGACCTCGTCAGGTATTATGGGGATCTGCTGGCCGTGGATAACCTTACACTTCAGGTGAAAAAAGGAGAAGTGTTTGGCTTTCTGGGTCCGAATGGAGCTGGCAAAACCACCTCCATTCGGATGATGTGTGGATTGCTCAAGCCCACTTCAGGGGATGTATTGATCAACGGTGAAAGGATAAGTTCATCAGGCATCCGGAATCATCGCACAAGGGTTGGTATCTGTCCCCAGGAAATCATACTCTGGAACAAGCTGACATGTTATGAGCAACTGGTTTTTATGGGACGGATGTATGATATTCCGGGGAAAACAGCCCGGGATAGAGCAGATCAGTTACTCGATCGCATTGGGCTCCGTGAAAAAAGGAATAAACTTGTCTCGACCCTCTCGGGTGGAATGAAAAGAAGGTTGAATGTTATCATGGCGATCATCCATGATCCGGAAATTGTGGTTTTTGATGAGCCAGAAGCGGGACTCGATCCCCAGAGCAGGATCATGGTCAGGGAGTTTATACAGCAAACATCGGGGAAAATGACTGTCATTTTCACCACACATAATATGGATGAGGCGGACAGGATTTCGGACAGGGTTGCCATAATTGACAGGGGAAAGCTATTGCGACTTGACACACCAGAAAACTTAAAAAAATCAATCGGCAAAGGTGATATCCTTGAACTGGGGATTCAGGTTACAGGAGATATTCCCCTTGGAATCGCCGAAGATAAATTAAAGGAAGATGGTTTTTCATTGATGAAGACCGAGAACAAATGGATCATTAAAGCCATGGATCTGGTCCCCCAAATCCCACGGATTTACAAAATTCTGGAATCTGAAGGCATCCAGGTAAGCGACATGAATATGCGGGAGAATACCCTGGAGGATGTATTTATCCACCTGACAGGAAGGAGGCTCAGGCAATGAGATGGTATTATGTTTTTCTGAAAAGTATCAGGGAGCAGATCAGGGATTACTGGATCCTTGTATTGACCCTTACCCTGGCCCCATTCTTTGTTTTCATGTATTATCTGATGGTGGAAACCGATTCAAGGGAATTCAATATTGTACTGGTAAACCAGGATGATGGAACATTTTTTATTGACCAGCCGGTAAACCTGGGGGATTCGTTGATCTATTACATGCAACTGGCATCCAGGGACGAGCAAGCTTCCATGTTAAATTTTAATGAACAGGATGGACGCTTGGCTGGGATTGAATTGCTCCAGCAGGGAGATGCTGATGTGATGGTTGTAATTCCCGGGCAAATGACCCTTAAATTACTGAACCCTGAATATGAGGATACAACAGAAATTATATTGGAACTGGTGGGTGATGTGACCGATATGCAATATATAATTGCTGCAGTCTGGTCAGAAGAGCTGATCAATCAATTTATCCGGGAGACTTCCGGGATTTCCATGCCAATCGGGTGGAAGGAAACCACCCTGGGGTATTCCGGACAGCGGACAGAATTCGAGTTATATGTACCGGGGATCATGATCCTGGCGGTCATCATGATGATATTTTCTGCTTCCGCTGCTGTCGTTAGGGAACCTGAAGCGAGGACCCTTGAAAGGCTGAAAATATCGAATCTTTCCGCCCTCGAATTTCTGACCGGGATTTCCCTGATCCAGGTCATTATCGCCATTTTATCCCTGTTATTGACCATAATGGTTGCAGTGGCCATGGGATATACTCTACTTCCCGGCACGTTCTGGTTCATCCTGCTGGTGGCATTTCTGACAAGTTTGTCCATGATCGCATTCAGCCTCATTGTTGCTGCCATTTGCCGGTCCATCAAAGACGTGGCTATCATAGGCACCTTCCCGCTGTTTATTCTCATGTTCTTCACCGGTGCTGCATTTCCCATCAGCGGGGGCAAACTTTTTTCAATGGCCGGAACCACCTTTCACATCAATGATATCCTGTCACCCACCTGGGCAGTTGATGCCCTGAATAAGGTGCTGATAAAAGGACAGGAGATCGATAATACCCTCCCAGATATGGCAGCCATCCTTGTTTTAACCATTGTCTATTTTATTATTGGGGTCTGGGCTTTCAAACGACGGCATATGCGGGCGGCTTAATTTTTCACCCGAAAAATGAAACAAAATCGCCGCAGGAAACATATAAGTGGTTATGATGAAAAGAAATACGCTGATAACTATTATCGTTTCATTGTTTATAGCATCCTTAATGACTGCCTGCGGGACGCTTGATGATTGCAAATCATGCAGCAAGGTAACCTACCAGGATGGCAATGAAATTGGCCGGACCCCCGGCGTTCTCTATTGTGGTGATGAGCTGGCCGAGAAAGAGAATGCAGCTCCTGTTACGGTCATGGGAGTAACCACTGTATGGGAATGTAATTGATCTGATCAGACACGAACACCGATCACGGTAACATCATCAATCTGTTCAATATCTTTTCTCCACTCCTCGAAGACACTGTCCAGTTCAGCTCCCTGTTCGTACATTGATTTTTCCTGTAGTTCTCCCAATGTCTTTTTAAAATTTTTACTCAGGTATTTCTTCTGATTGGGTCCCCCGAACTGATCTGCGAATCCATCAGAGAAAATATAAAATGTATCTCCCTGTTTCAAATCTACCCAATGATTGGTAAATGGCTTCATTGTATCATGGATGGCCACCGGCATCTTATCCCCTTTTATCTCGGTTAACTCGCCATTGCTGATGATCCACAGGGGACTGAGGGCACCGGCGAATTGCAGGGACCTTTTTTCCTGGTCCAGAAAGCATACACTTATATCCAATCCATCCTTTAGTTCACTGGCAGATTCCTGCTGCTTAAGGGCACGGATGATCTCCTCCCGCAAGGCATTGATCACCTGGTCGGGTTGTATGATACCCTTGTTCAGGATGATCTCATTCAGGAAACTTACACCGAGCATGCTCATAAAGGCACCCGGAACGCCATGACCGGTGCAATCAGCTGAAATGATCATCAGCCGCGAATCAATCTCTGCTACCCAGTAAAAATCACCACTGACAATATCCCTGGGTTTGTACAGCACAAAATGATCGAGTTTATCTGAAAAGAGCTCAAGTGAGGGCAGAAGGGCCGTCTGGATCCGAAGGGCATAATGTATGCTGTCGGTGATATGTTTCTTCTGGTAGGCGATCTGGTCGCGCTGAGATTCTGCATGCTCCTTTTGCTGCTGGATCTCATCCTTTTGCTGCGATATCTGGAGATTCTTTGCCTCCAGCTGTCGGTTGGATTCCTTTTTGATACGGTATCCACGATATATAAAATACCCCAGACCTGACACCAGGATCAGGGCAACAACAAAAAACCAGATCAGCAACCTTTGCTTTTCAATGGCTTTCAGTTGCTCGATCAGGATGCTCTCCTGTTCGGAGATCCGGAAGGATTGTTCATTGATCCGGCTTTCCTGATTATCAATCTGTTCTTGCTGTTCACTGAGGATGATTTCTTGGGACTCAACCTCCAGCCTCTGTTTTACGATCTCTTCATTTTGCAGCCCGATCTCAAGGACCTGGCGATCAAGGATAACCGTCTTCTGCTCGATTGTTTTTTCCTTTTGCAGGATCTCCCGGTTTAAATTCTCCAGACGTTCCTGCTGCTCCAGGATCATTTTTTCCTGCCGGGCAATTTCAGCTTTCTGGGTATCAATTACAACCTGTTGTTCCTGGACAACTTCTTTTTCCTGTTCCAGTGCGATCTCTGTCTCTATGAACAGTTCTTCCCAGTCCTCTCTTGTTTTTATTGCCTGTTCCCGAAATAATTCATTTACATTCAAACCTTCCCTGTTTAACTTTTCTTCATGCAATTCAAACCGGGGGGTTCCATCTGCGACCACGAAGTTGAGCATGGACTCATTGAATGCATATCCCTCGCTGATAACCAGGGTATTATTCCCCTGTGTTTTGTCCAGCACCTCCTTCATTTTGAATCCCTCTTCACTGTTAACATAAAGAATATGGCATTTTTCAATATTTGCCAGTTCAGGATATATCAGGACCTTGATGGGTTTCTCCTGGATGAATTTCCGGGTTTTCACCATTTCATAAAGCTCCCAGTAAAAATCAGTATTTCTGCCCAGCACACCGATCTTGAAATCTGCCTGTAACTGGATACCATCGTCGTACTCTATATACTTTGCGATGTCGAGGATAAACAGGGAACGGGTGGCGTCATCCATTGCTTCCTGTGCATAGGACACATTAAGCTGAAACAACAAACAGGCAATGAGGAAGGATACGATATTTCTTTTCATATATGGAAGATGAAATAAACTACTAAAGATCTTTGGCACACCGGAATCCAACATTCATATCAACCCAATGCGGCCTCAGGCTTTGCCGGAAAACAACAGTAGCACACATTTTCCCGGATCGCCAGCCTCCCCCGCGTATCACCCTGCGTTTTCCATACATGGGACCGGCAGGATTTTCAGTTGGACTTTCCAAGAAATAATCCTTGGCGTAAAAATCACTTACCCATTCAACTGCATTGCCTGCCATGTCATGGAGTCCGTATCCATTGGCCGGGAATGATCCAACAGGAAGAGGATGCCCATAGGTACCATAATAATTTACCAATGTAGAATCAACATCATTCCCGTTTGGATATCTTTTTTTAACGAGCCCACCCCGCGCTGCATATTCCCATTCGGCCTCTGTTGGCAAGCGCATCCCTTTCCATTTGGCATACTGCATGGCTGTAGCCCAGGTAACCCCTACCACAGGATGATCCGGGAAATCAGGTCCGCTGCAGAATACATCCATGCCCCAGAATTCGGGCAATGAATGGTCGGTGGCTTGGCAAAATTCAAAATACTGGGCATTGGTGACTTCATACTTATCGATATAGAAAGAATCAACACGAACCAGGTGGGCAGCATTGTCAACATAATTATTATTCGGGTTTACACTTGCCCCCATGGTAAACTCTCCACCTGGCACCAGTACAAGCTCTGCCTGAACAGTTCCGGCAGATGATTCAGATCTTTGGGAGGCACCTGTGCTTACGAAGACGACGGTGCCTAAGACAAAACAAAGAAGGCATAACAAGACGGTTTTCATAACGGTTAATTTAGGGGAATTTTAAACATATTTCAAAAATGGTTATTAACCAGACCTAATGTCCTGCCTGACCCGGGGACAGAGGACAGGACCTAAAAATCACCGAACCGGATCCTGGCCCTGAAGGCTGCCGTTTGATCACTGGCCCTTATCCCTTCCAGGTATTCAAACGGATCTGTTTTTTCAGCTTTCCTGATCCTGATCTCCACCTCCTCTCCAAACCTTGTTTCTGATTGATAATTGATCTGGAACTCTTTTACATTCTGCTTTTCATACAGATCCTGTGGGTAGCAGTCCTGGACCCACTCTATATATTTCACAGCATTCACATGTTTGTTAATGTCCAGGTCTGAATACCGGGCCTGAACTGACATCTGCCGGTCTGGTTCCGCGATCTTTGGCAGCTTATCAGGAACCGGCTCAATGGCATGGAAATCATCTATATGAAAATCATGCAGGTTATTATTTGCCTCCATTTTTTTTGGCCTGCCGGTATTTCCGTCAAGGACCAGCCAGGCAGTAGTGGCCGATGTAAGCAACCTGTCATCCTCGGACAAAATCCGGTAATCCCGCATAAAAAAAAGTTTGTTAACGCCTTTTGGCCAGGTTTCTACCCTGATAAAATCATCCATTTTAGGATATTCATGCATGATGATATGAAAGCGTGAGAGTACCCAGTATACATTTTCCTTTTGCATATCATGATACCCGAACTGGAATTTATTTGCATGGGCGGCGGCACTGTCAAGCAGGATATTGCAAAGGGTGTAAAACTTGGTCTCCCCGTTCAGACTTACATCATAGGAAGGTATTTTATTGTCCAGCTTTAAGATCAGGTCAGATTCCTGGTATTTCATGGATAAGGATTTTAATGGTCTCGATTCACTGTTTCAGCCGAAAATGCAGGCAGGCAAATGGCAATATACTCAGCACCATCTTCTTCCGGCGAACTGTATCTTACCCATTCCCCTTTGCCAACAAGAATAGCCTGGTTCTGATGTACGTCGAACTCGTCTTTCTTAGTTTCCACCCGCAGGGTTCCTTTGAGAACCACTGTATATTCATCGAATTCAGGGGTTTGTCCGGGTTCCTCCCAGCCTGTTGGACTCTTCATGCGTGCAATGCTGATTTCGCTGGTCTGACTGTTTACCCTTCCAAAAAATTCAGCGATGGTCTTTGGCATAATGCCAGCAGCATTAACCAGCTTTGGGGATTGAATTAGTTTGATCATTTCAAGGATATTAATGGCTGTAAATATAAACATCTTGTATATATTTAGGGAAGTATGGAATTGTATTTCGTTCTGGTTAAACCTGCAGTACCTGGAAATGTGGGTGCAGCAGCAAGGGCAGTTAAAACCATGGGATTTTCCCGGTTGAGGCTTGTGGATCCCTGTAATCATTTGGGACAGGAAGCCAGGATGCTGGCACATGCTTCAGCGGAGATCCTTGAAAATGCTGAAATATTTACTGAATTGAAAGATGCCATTTCCGACCTGGACATCACTGTGGCCACCTCAGCCAAAATCCGGGATGCAAGGTTGGAGTATAAAAATATTTCAGATCTGCCCGGCATTATTGGCTCTAAGGGGGAGTCAATCAATAAAGTTGGACTGGTATTTGGACGGGAAGAATCCGGACTGACCAATGATGAAATCCGTATGTGTGACCTGGTTTCTACCATCCCTATGAAACAATTTTATCCTTCCCTGAACCTGGGACAATCGGTTATGATCTATGCCTATACCATGGCTGCATTAGATATGCCTGAATCTGGCATCAATTCTTCTCCAAGGGATCAGGACGGATTCAGGGCCATGATGGACAAATCAAAGAAAGTTTTGAAGGATCTGGAAATAGACAGCAATCCGGCACTATATAACATGATACTGAAGCGGCTCGCCTCCCTTGGTGAAGACGATATTCATCTTATTCATTCAGTACTGAACCGCTTATGGAAGTAAGTCCGGCAGAACTTTTAAAAATATCCTTAAACAATCCTTCCCTGGTGATCCTGAAATATGAATCGGGATTGATGCTGCTGTGCAGGATCAAATCATTCCCTACCTGAGAGTAAACCCTAATCAACAAAGGATCCATATTCACCCCTTCGAAAGTAGCCTGGTAGTCCGGTTGCGATAAAGGAGAAAAACCATCGGCAAAATTACCATGGTTTTTGCGGGACAGGCCATTCAGGTATTGGGCCATGCTGGTTGAATCTGCCAGGATCCCGTTGATGGTCCAGTTTACATCCGTCTTCTGGGCAACAAACCCACTGTCAGCAGGATACTCGAAAATGATTTTGGAGATCTGTTCCCTGGATAAATTGCATACCGATTGGTTCCGCCAGCTGCTGAATCCCTGGTTGAAGCTCATGGCGAGGAATCCCTCAACAGCATATACTTCCTTTTCATCAGTGTTCCTTACATAGGTGATCCCTGTTCCGTATTGCTGGCCATAGCCTGAATAACCTCCGGGGGGAGGTTGGTAGTTGAACCGGCCAATGATCATATCGAGGGTGGTCTTTTTCCCTTCCTTAACGACTACCCTTGTTCCCAGGGAGTCATTTACATGGAATTCAGACCATTTATCTTCCGAGCGGGCCACCAGGCGGTCGGCTTTGAGGTTCATAAGTTCATTAATGGCATTGCCAATAGAGAATTTATCTGCCGGAACGGATAGATCATCTTTTGAAACATCCCAGGCAAAGCCATTGCGGCTGAATACTATCTCTGCTCCCTGTTCTGCCTGTGGGAATAGGTGAATGGTTGAAATCCTGCCTGTATCAATCCTGACAAGTTCGGTATCTAATGTCCGTTCGGCTTTTTTTGCAGTAAAGACCCTCGTTAGCACAAGAATTCCAGCAAGGCTGATAAATACGATTAATAAAGTCCGGTTATTGAATTTTCCACTCATTTTTAATGCCATTAATATTTAAGAATAATTTGCCTCCATACGCAGGACACGTTGGTTCCTCCGGTACTGGTAACGAATAAATCCGTATATCAACACCAGGATAATGGGAAGCAGGAAATTCAGCCATTTAAGCAATCCCCTGGTACTTTCTTCCATTTGTTTAATGGGCCTGGAACTAACGCCTTTGGTTCGGAGACCTATCAGTCCCGTATCATCACTAAGCCAATCAATGCTGTTGACCATCAGGCTTACGTTGTCAGGCTGAATCTGTTGTTGTCCACCTTCATTGATGGGGAAATCCCCATCCGCAATCACGATCATCTTGCTGTAGGTATTTCCACCCAGTGTTCCTTCGAGGGCGGCTCCAAGAACCTGGTTCTGCAGGGGAAAATCCATCTGTGTCCACTGGCGCTGGTAATTGAAATACTGTGGTGCGGGTTGTGTACCGGATCTTTCTGAGCTGAAGACCAGGGGCGTATAAGCAATGGAAGAATCTCCCATGAAATCCATGGTACTTGCAAATTGCAGGACCACCGCCTCCAGTCCTGATGTAACCTCATGATCCGCAAAATTATTGATGATGGGAATATAAGGGATGGATACACTGGAGATCTGGATGGCATTCCCTAATTGTTGTTGCATGGTGGCACTGATGCAATTGGCATCTACCACGAAATTCTCATTTATGATCAGTCCCTTTTTACGCAACCAGGATTCCAGTCCCGTGTAAAGTGGGCCCCCATATCCCCCCTGCAGGTCACCACTGACCCGGTTCATGGCAATGAACAGCCGTCCACCCCGGGACAGGAAATGGTCGAGTTGCATAAAAACAATGGGTGGAATGGAATCCGTGCTACGAATGATGGCCAGGGTATTGATGTAAGCCGGGATGAATGTGGAATCTGTGATGTTCACATTCTCCATCCGGTATAAAATGCTTAATTCCTGGTGTGCCTGGATTAGTTCACTGAGTCCCGCTTCTCCATTGCCCTGTAACAAACCCACAACGGGTTTGTCGACGACAGACAGTTTTTTGATCGCGGTTGAAAGGGCATACTCCATGGCAAGGCCAGGTTCAACCACCGGGATCACTTCCTTCCTTTCCCCAAGGTTCAATACAGCACCCAGATATGCCCGTTGCTGTTTCATCTGGTCTTTTTCCCTGATGTTTATCATTACCGGTTGGATCCCGTTCTGCATGGCTTCTCTTTCCAGCTCCTCATCTTCATTCGGACTGGTGAATTCATAAACCAGCATCTGGCCCGATAGCTTCCCGTATTCCACCAGCATTTCCCTGAAATCATTTTTGGTCTTGATCAATTGTGCCGGGACGTCCTTGCTGAAATACGCCTTCACAGTAATAGGTTCGGTAAGGTCCTGAAGTATATCTTTGGTGGCCCGGCTCAATGTGTATTGTTTGTCTTCTGTAAAATCCAATCTCAGGTAGAACTGCTCCGACAGTAGGTTTATCACCACCAGGATGGCCACAAACAGAACAATGCTTATCGTATATTTATCCAGTTTCATTTTGATTGTGGTTTTATTAGATAGACAAACTTCTTTTTGAAAGGGATACTTCAGAGAGGAAAATCCCCAGAACAATCAGCGAGAGAAAGTAGATCAGGTCGCCTGTATCAAGCACGCCCCGTGAAATACTGTCAAAATGTACCCGCATACTAAGGCCATTGAATAGCTGTCCGAAAAACCCCGTAAAACTCGAAGCCAACATATCAAATAACAGGTGGAAAAAAATGCCCACAAACAATGTAGTAAGGTAGGCCACAATTTGATTGCGGGTAATACTGCTAGCCCACAGTCCAATGCTGATATAAGCTGCACTCATCAATGTCAGGCCGAGATAACCACATATCACGGCACCGATATCCAGGTTCCCGATGCTGCTAATGGTGATTACATAGGGGAAAGTAAAGACCAGGGCAACCAGTATCAGCAGCAGGGTTGAAAGAAATTTCCCAATGACCACCTGCCTGTCGGTAATGGCCCTGGTAAGCAATAATTCGATCGTTCCCGAACGGACCTCCTCAGCCAGCAGGCGCATGGTCAAAGCAGGAATAAAGAAAAACAGGGTCCAGTAAGCAATCATAAAAAATGCCCTGAGGCTGGCCTGTCCGACAAAAAATACATCAGAACCGAAAAGCCAGGTAAAAAATCCGCTGATCCCCAGGAACAGTACCAGCAGAATATAGGCAATCAGGGAATCGAAAAATGACCGGAATTCCCTTTTGGTAAGTATCCAGATGGTGTTCATTGATATCTAGTGTTTAGACAGTGATTAATTTGTTGTTAATTCCCTGAAAATATCCTCAAGCTTGGTCTCGGAGGGGATCAGTTCTGTCAGGGTCCATTTGTTTTTTACACATAACTGAAAAACCTCTTTGGCAGTTTTGCTTCCCGGATGGCTCTGGATCTCAAATCTGTTCTGCTGCCTGTCAGTAAAATCAATCATGGCAATTGAAGACAGGTTTTGAAGGGCCTCAAAGATGGTATTGGGATCACCATCTTCTATCCTGACCTTCAGGATCTCCTGTCCGCTTGCCTGTTTTCTTAAATTATCGGCAGATCCATCTGCCACAATCTTGCCCCTGTTAATGATCAGTATGCGGTCACATGTGGCCTCCACTTCCGGCAAAATATGGGTACAAAGAATAACGGTTTTTTCTCGTCCCAGTTCCCGGATCAATTTCCGGATTTCAACAATCTGGTTGGGATCAAGTCCGGATGTTGGCTCATCAAGAATCAGGATCTGGGGATCATGGATCATGGCCTGTGCAAGTCCCACCCGTTGTTTAAATCCCCTGGAAAGCTCACCGATCTTCTTGTGTTTTTCATCGTTGAGCCCGGTTATCCTGATCATTTCCACTACCCTCATAGGTATATCCTGCTTGGGGATGCCCTGCAAGCCGGCGACAAATTCCAGGTAGTCTATGACCGGCATGTCATGGTACAAGGGATTGTTCTCAGGAAGGTAACCGATGTGTTTCTTGATATCCTCGGATGAATCATCCATATTTTTCCCGCCCACTTCAATACTTCCTTCTGAAGGGGTGAGGAAATTGGTGATCATCCGCATGGTGGTAGTTTTACCGGCCCCGTTGGGCCCCAGGAATCCAAGGATTTCCCCGGTTTTAACCTCAAAGGAGATATTGTCGACAGCCCGCTGGCCGCCGAATTTTTTTGTAAGGTTCTCAATTCTGATATCCATACAAATGTGTAATTAATAT
>DAOWJB010000267.1 GCA_030640625.1 Bacteroides sp. | reverse complement strand
GTCAGACAGTCATGATGTCATTTTCCTTTGCATCGATGACCTTGTCAACTCTTTCTATATACTCATTAGTGAGTTTCTGAACCTCACTTTCCCCGTTTTTTTCTTCGTCTTCAGGCAATCCGTCTTTTTGCAATTGTTTTAACTCGTCATTAGCATCCCTTCTGGCATTCCGGACTCCCACCTTGGTGTCTTCCCCTTCGTGTTTTGCTTGCTTTACCAGGTCCCTTCTTCGTTCCTCGGTCAGGGGAGGGATATTCAGCCTGATGATCTCTCCGTTGTTTTCAGGAGTGACGCCAATGTTGGCTTGCATGATGGCCTTTTCAATAGGATTGATCATGCTTTTCTCCCATGGTTGGATGGCAACTGTTTTTGCATCGGGTGTACCAATATTTGATACCTGGGTCAGTGGGGTCATAACCCCATAGTAGTCTACCATGATGCCATCCACGATTCGTGGACTGGCTTTACCGGCACGAATTTTAACCAGTTCATTTTCCAGGTGCTGCATGGATTTATCCATGTTTGCACGTGCATCATCAAGAACCATTGTTACAAGTTCATCCATGGCTGTTGATTTAGGTGTTTTTCAGATCTATAAATATATTCAAATTTTAATTAATGTACCAAGCTTTTCCCCCTGAATAATCCGCTTCAGATTACCTATCTCATTCATATTAAATACAATAATGGGTAAACTGTTCTCACGGCACATGGTAAAAGCTGTCTGATCCATAACCTTCAGATCCTTGCGGATGGCCTCTTCAAAACTTATTTCATCATACCTGGTAGCCGAAGGATCTTTCTCCGGATCAGCCGTGTATACCCCGTCCACCCGGGTTCCCTTCAGCAAAGCATCAGCTTCCATCTCAACGGCGCGCAGCGAGGCTGCTGTATCGGTTGTGAAATATGGATTCCCGGTTCCGAAAGTGAATATTGCAATAGATCCGTTTCCCAGTGTATCCAGGACCTGAGGCTTATTGAATCGGATGCCAACAGGTTTCATATCGATGGCTGTGAACAGGATGGATTTTCCACCAATACTTTCCAGGGCGGATTGGATGGCCAATCCATTGATCACAGTGGCCAGCATTCCCATATAATCCCCCTTTACCCTGTCAAATCCTTCCTCCGTACCTGATAATCCCCTGAATATATTACCTCCCCCTATAACAATTCCAACCTCCACTCCCATATCGGCAATTTCCTTGATCTGGTCTACATATTCTTTCAACCGGTCAGGGTCAATACCATGACCGGTTTCTCCGGCCAGGGATTCCCCGCTAAGTTTCAGCAGGATTCGTTTGTACTTAAGCATAGCTGATTATTAAGAAACCTAAAGATAAATATTTTACGAAATAAAAATGAGATTGTTTGAAAAGCCAGAGATTGGACAAATACATTATGAAGGAGTATAAATCAGAATATTTCAAGTGTTTTTTTGTTTTGAGACGGATGTTAAATAAGTAGTCTATGATTTTGTGGAATACAAAATTCAACTATGTTTTAACATCCGTCTCAAAAGAACGAAGCCGTATCAATTTGGTGTTTGATACGGCTCCTTTATATGTTTTTGCCTGCTGGAATACTAGTTCTTCAAGCCAAACCTTATAAATCCTGTAACAGTCAGTTCCTTGTCCATTTCCTGCAGATATTGCTTAACTGATTTCTTATTCTCCTTCACGAAATCCTGGTTTAGTAGGGTATTCTCCCTGAAGAATTTATTCAGTTTCCCCATGGCTATTTTTTCAAGGATTTCTTCGGGTTTACCTTCCCTTCTTGCCTGGTCTTTTCCAATCTCAATTTCCCTGTCCTGAACTTCCTGTGAGATGTTTTCCTTGTCCACTGCGACAGGATTCATGGCAGCGACCTGCATGGCAATATTTTTTCCCACCTGTTCATCGGATACATCCTGGTTCAATCCAATTATGCTGGCGAGTTTGTTACCGGGATGAATATAGGCAGTTACCTGTGTTGAATCGATCTTGTCATAAAAACTGAGATCCAGTTTCTCTCCAATAATGCCAATCTGTTCGGTCACCGCATCGCCTACTGTATTCCCGGCAAGGGAGAGAGACTTAAGTTCATCCAGGCTGGCTGGTTGATTTTCAAGTGCCAGTTCCAGGATACTTTCAGCAAACTTCACAAAATCATCATTCATAGCTACGAAATCAGTTTCGCAGTTCAGTACGATCATAAAACCTTGTTTACGGTCCCCCGAAGTTTTGGCAAGTACAACGCCTTCGCTTGCTTCCCTGTCGGCACGTTTATTGGCGACAGCCTGACCTTTTTTACGGATAATCTCGGTGGCTTTGTCGAAATCCCCATCAGCTTCCTGAAGGGCTTTTTTGCAATCCATCATACCGGCACCGGTCATTTTTCTGAGTTTTACAACATCAGCAGCTTTAATCTCAGCCATTTTCTTTAATATTTTTTAAGTTTATAAAGACTTCGACTATTATTTCTTGTCATCAAATGGTTTCGCGGCTGCCTTTCTAGTAGCCTCTTCTTTTACTTTGATGATGTCCCCCGGTTCTTTCTCATCTATTCCCATCGCTGGTGCTCCACCATTTTCTTCCAGTTCAGCCTTTATGGCAGCTTCTTTTTCTGCCTGTTCCTTGCTGGCAGCTTCCTTTTCTCTTTCCATCTTGCGTTCCGACAGTCCTTCTTCGATGGCTTCGCAGATTTCATTTACGATCAAGGAGATGGACTTTGAAGCATCATCATTTGACGGAATCGGGAAATCCACCATATTGGGATCTGAATTGGTATCAACCATTGCAAAAACCGGGATGTTCAGCCGGTTCGCTTCCCTGACAGCAATATATTCTTTGGAGATATCTACTACGAATAATGCTGCAGGCAGACGGGTAAGATCAACTATACTGCCCAGGTTTTTTTCAAGTTTAGCGCGTTGTCTGGTAATTTGGAGTTTTTCCCTTTTTGAAAGGGTTACAAAAGTTCCATCGGTTGCCATATTGTCAATGGTCCCCATCTTTTTAACCGCTTTCCGGATGGTTGGAAAGTTTGTCAGCATGCCGCCAGGCCAGCGTTCAGTCACATAAGGCATGTTGATCTTATTAACACGTTCAGATACAATATCTTTCGCCTGCTTCTTGGTAGCAACGAACAGGATCTTACGGCCTGATTTGGCAACCTGTTTTAAAGCTGCAGCTGCATTTTCCAGCCGATCAGCAGTTTTTTGTAAATCGATGATATGGATCCCGTTCCGCTCCATGAAAATATAGGGAGCCATATTGGGATTCCACTTCCTTTTGAGGTGCCCAAAATGCACACCTGCATCTAATAATTCCTGAAAACTCTTTGACATATTTTATGGATTAACTGTTTACATTCATTTTGTCAACCGGCAAGTAGTCCCGTATGCTGGAAATCTTGCCAGTTTAGATACTAAACAAAGCAATAGGCTAGCGCTTGGAGAACTGGAATCTCTTGCGAGCCTTCGGCTGACCTGGTTTCTTGCGCTCCACTTCGCGGGAATCCCGTGTCAGCAATCCGTTGGATCTTAACATTGGTTTCTTTTCTGGATCGATCTTGATCAGGGCCCTGGCAATCGCCAACCTGAGGGCCTCTGCCTGACCTTTGAAACCACCTCCGCCGAGGTTTACCTTAATATCAAATTTGCCTTCAAATTCGGCAACTTTGATGGGTTGTTCAACAACGTATTGTAGTCTTTCCTCCGGAAAGTATTCTTTATAGTCTTTTTGATTTATCGTAATTTGTCCTTTCCCTTCACTTACATAAATCCGGGCAACAGCGGCTTTCCGTCTTCCTACTGTATTGATGGCCTCCATAGTACCTTATTTAATATCGTTTAAGTTGATTTCCTTTGGTTGTTGTGCTTCATGTGTATGATCGGGACCGACAAAAACATGAAGGTTCCTGAACAATTCACTTCCTAGCCTGTTCTTCGGCAGCATTCCCTTAACAGCTTTTTCAACTACTGAACCGGGTTTTTTTGCCAGGAGTTTTTCAGGAGTATCAATCATCTGACCACCCGGGTAACCGGTGTGTCTGAAATACTGTTTATCAGTCATTTTCTTCCCGGTAAGCTTTATTTTTTCAGCATTTATGATGATAACATTATCTCCGCAATCAACATGTGGAGTGAAACTCGGTTTGTGTTTTCCTCTCAGGATCTTGGCTACTTTCGAGGCCATTCTTCCCAGCACTTCCCCTTCAGCATTGACCAGTACCCATACCTTCTTCACCGTTTCCTTATTTGCCGACTTTGTTTTATAACTCAGCGTATCCACTTTATTTGATTTATTAGTCTGTTAATGAATATACAACCCTGAAATTGTGGTTCGCAAAAATACAAATCTTTTTGTTAATACAATAATAATCCAGGCAAATAATTATTGCTTTCCATAATTGCCTTTATATCAGAAACTTAATGAGCTTTTCTCACATAGTCCAGAAGTTTGTTCAAGGGTTTGAAATAATTAATTTTAACTTGCATTAACAATCTGCGCCTGTTCGGTTTATGTTTGGGAAGGAAGTACATTCAAAAATCTATTTTATAGGTCTTGCTTGCCTTGCCGCAAGCCTTCCACTATCTATTTTTACCACCAGCCTTTTTGAAATCCTCCTGGTAGCTAACTGGCTGCTGGAGGGAAACTTTCAGAACAAACTAAGAAACCTCCGTAAGCGTAAAAGTCTGTGGTTCATCCTTTCGATTTACCTGGTATTCCTGGCGGGACTTATTATTACGAAAGATTTCAGCTATGCTTTTCATGATCTGCGGATCAAACTTCCCTTACTCGTGTTGGCTTTGATCATATGCCTTTCTGAACCGATCACGGCGAGGCAATTTAAATGGGTCCTGGTATTTCTTATTGGAGGAGTATTCACCAGCTCATTGGCAAGTATTGCTGTATTCACCGGAATCATTGATTATGCCTATAAGGACATGTGGGAAATCTCCCTGTTTGTAGACCATATCCGGTTTTCACTGTTAATAGATATGGCCATTTTTTCGCTTATCTATATGATTTTTGACAGGGAGATGACCCAGACAAAATGGGAGAGGTTCATTTATGGAATTCTTTTGTGCTGGCTGATCATCTTTTTATTCATGCTGCAAGCCATGACAGGGATCATCATCTTTCTTGCTGTTGGGTTCATCTTGTTCTGGCTATACCTCCATAAGATTCCCAGTCTTGTATTGCGATGGACATTGGCGGTTTTTATGTTGACCGGAACCATGATGGCCTTATCTATACTGACCAGATCAATAGGTCGGTTTTATAAGGTCGAAGAGATTAACCGTGAACAAATTGAAAAGACCACCATCAATGGAAATCCATACATTCATGACTTTTCTCAATCATTCATTGAAAACGGGCACTACATATGGTTATATCTTTGTGAACCTGAATTGAAAATCGAATGGAACAAGATCAGTGATATTGACTATAATTACAAGGATGAAGATGGAAATGAGATCAAGTATGTCATTATTAGGTATCTGACATCCAAGGGTTTGAGAAAGGATTCCGCGGGAGTGTCACAGCTGTTGGCCGAAGATGTCAGGTTAATTGAACAAGGAAAAACAAATTACTTATTTAGCACGAAGTTCAGCATATATAATAAACTGTATGAGGTACTCTGGCAGATCGATGTATACAGGAAAAACGGAAATCCTTCAGGACATTCAGTTACCCAGCGGATCCTTTATGTGCAGGCGGCACTGGGGATAATCAAAGAGAATTTCTGGATTGGCGTGGGAACAGGTGATGTCAGGATGGCCTATGAAGAATTTTACAAGCGTGTGGATAGCCCACTTTCCGAGCGCTGGAGATTACGCGCCCATGACCAGTTGCTTACTTTCCTGTTGACCTATGGCATAATTGGTTTTATCTGGATCATGGTGGGTCTTCTCTACCCCGTTTACCTGGAGCGTAGATGGAATGATTATTTTATGATCGTGTTCCTGCTGGTTGGTTTTTTTTCCATGCTGAATGAGGATACCCTTGAAACCCATACGGGCGTTTCATTTTTTGCATTTTTTTATTCATTGTTCCTGTTTGCCAGGAAGAAACAAGATCTAAAAATATAATGGAGAACCTGACAAATGAAAAAGTCATGAGATTGGCCATCCGACTGTCTCTGGAAAATGTTGAGCAGGGAGGCGGACCATTCGCTGCCGTTATTGTAAAGGATGGGGAGATTGTGGCAACCGGGGTCAACAGGGTAGCTGAAGAAAATGATCCGACGGCGCATGCTGAGATCAAGGCCATCCGGACTGCCACGCAAAAACTACAACAGTTCAAATTAACTGATTGTGTTTTGTACAGTACTTGTGAGCCTTGTCCCATGTGTCTCGGGGCTATTTACTGGTCAGGTATCCCCACCATCTTTTATGGCAATACGAGAGATGATGCAGATGAATATGGATTTGATGATTCACATATTTATCAACAGATCGGCATGCCTGCAGATAAAAGGCAGATCCGGTTCAATAGAATATTGGGAAATGAGGCCATTGAGGCCTTTAATTTATGGGACCAGAAAAGTGATAAGATCCAATACTGACATTCATTTTAGGGAACATTTATGAGGCTGGAACAGGATTTTTTCAGTCGGGATGTGCTGGAGGTTGCCCCGGATTTGCTCGGGAAATTACTGGTACGCCGATTTGATAATGGACAAAGCTTCACGAGCCGGATTACCGAGGTGGAGGCTTACAGGGGGGAAGAAGATAAAGCCTGCCATGCAAACAAGGGACGAACCTCACGTACTGAGATTATGTATCATCCGGGTGGATCGGTTTATGTTTATCTAATTTACGGAATGTACTGGATGCTCAATTTTGTTACCGGGGAAAAAAATGTACCACAGGCAGTGCTGGTCCGGGGATTAAGCGATGTTGTGGGACCAGGACGAATATCCCGCCGGCTGAGGATCGGTAAGGATTTTTACGGGGAAAACCTGGCTCTCTCAGACAGGATTTGGATTGAAGATGACAAAGAGAAGGTAGAAATATTATCAGGTCCGAGAGTAGGTATTAACTATGCAGGGGAACCCTGGAAAACGCTTCCCTGGAGGTTTTTCGCGAACCGTTAAATTTTCTTAAAATCTGGACTTAATTCGGTAAAAATCCCTTTATTTGTGCTGATTTCTAATATCCTGCGAAATATTTGTCTATGAACATCTTCAGACGGGCCAATATCATTACTGGCTGGATCGTTTTTCTAATTTCTTCGGTTGTTTACCTGCTAACTATTGAACCTACTGCAAGTTTCTGGGATTGTGGTGAATTCATTGCGGCCTCATATAAAATGGAGGTAGGACATCCACCAGGTGCACCATTCTTTATGCTTGTCTCGAATTTTTTCTCCCTGTTTGCATCTGATGTCACGCAGGTAGCCAAGTGGGTAAATATCATGTCTGCATTGGCCAGTGCCCTGACCATTGCATTCCTGTATTGGACGATCACACATCTGGCCAGGAAGATCATGGGCAAGGGAAATGATCTGTCCATAGCGGAACTGTTTACCATCATTGGTGCTGGAATAGTAGGTTCAATGGCCTATACTTTTTCCGATACTTTCTGGTTTTCTGCCGTGGAGGCTGAAGTTTACGCGTTCTCCAGCCTGTTTACAGCAGTGGTATTCTGGGCCATACTGAAATGGGAAAATGTAGCAGATGAGAAACGGGCGAACCGCTGGATCATTCTCATAGCATACCTGATGGGATTGTCAATCGGTGTGCATTTATTAAACCTGCTTGCCATCCCGGCCATTGTTTTTGTTTATTATTTCAGGAAATATGAACCATCACGAAGAGGCGTGCTATACAGCCTTGGCATTTCTGTCCTTTTGTTGGCAGTTTTGCTCTACCTTATCATACCGGGGATTATTAAAGTGGCTTCAGTTTTTGAACTGATCGCCGTGAACGGGATAGGTTTATTCTACAATTCAGGAGTGATCATATTCATCATTGTTGCCATGGGGGTCCTTACCTGGCTCATTTTTTACAGCCACAAAACCCGGAAGGTCCTGCTGAATACCATCCTTATTTCTTTTTCAGTCATCCTGATCGGTTATTTCTCCTATGGAATTATTCTGATCCGTTCTGTAGCCAATCCACCAATGGAGCAGAATGATCCGGAAACTGTATTTTCACTCCTGTATTATCTGAACAGGGAACAATACGGGCAGAGTCCCCTGTTCCATGGACATTATTATAATGCTCCCATAACGGAGGCGGAACCAGGAAAAAAGATCTATTCCAAGATCGATGGCCGATACAAAGTAACCCATCACCGGCAAAAAATCGTCTATGACGAACGTTTTCTGACGATTTTCCCACGCATGTGGAGTGGTGACCCGGATCATGTACAAGCTTACCAGAAATGGGGGAAAATTAAGGGAACGCCTATAAATGTGACCAACCGGAATGGAGAGGCAGAGGTTCTCAGGAAACCCACCTTTGGAGAGAACGTCCGGTTTTTTGTCCGCTATCAGATTGGTCATATGTACCTGAGATACTTTATGTGGAATTTCGGCGGCAGACAAAACGATCTTCAGGGACACGGAGAAGTGCATAAAGGGAACTGGTATAGCGGGATCAATTTTATTGATGAGGCAAGACTTGGACCGCAGGATAACCTGCCACCATTCATGAAGGATAACCCTGCCAGGAACAAGTATTATATGTTACCACTACTGTTGGGTATAACGGGACTAATTTTCCATTATCTCAGGCACAGGAGAGATTTCTGGGTGGTAATGCTGTTGTTTATCATGACTGGACTGGCCGTTGTGGTATACCTGAACCAGTATCCCTTCCAGCCCAGGGAAAGAGATTACGCATATGCAGCTTCCTTCTACGCCTTTGCCATCTGGGTTGGATTGGGAGGATTGGCCATTTCTGAATATTTCAGGAAAAAACTACCTGGTGTCACCGGTCCCGCAGTGGCAACACTGGTCTGCCTGTTCCTTGTACCCGGAATAATGGCAAAAGAGAACTGGGATGATCATGACCGGTCAGGGAGGTATACAGCGAGGGATTTTGCCTGGAATTACCTGAATTCCTGTCAGCCCAACGCCGTCCTGTTTACAAATGGTGACAATGATACTTTCCCCCTGTGGTATGTCCAGGAAGTAGAAGGAGTCAGAACGGATGTCAGGGTAGTGAATTTAAGCTATCTGGGGGCAGACTGGTACATTGAGCAGATTGCGCGGAAGGCCTATGATTCTGACGCGGTTCCCTTCGGCATGGATAAGGAACTTTACAGGACCGGAAGGCGTGATTACGTATACCTGGTTGAAAGGATAAAGGAACATGTGGACCTGGGTGAAGCCATGGATTTCATAAGGAGTGAGGACAAACGGACCAAGACCCTGGGTAATTACACAGACCGGATTGATTATATTCCGGCGACGAAATTCAAAATACCCATTGATTCTGCACATATCATAAATACCGGTACGGTAAGACCGGAATTGGCGGATCGCCTGGTTCCGGAGATGCGCTGGGAAATACAAAAGCAGAACCTTTATAAGAATGAACTGATGGTTCTTGACCTGATTGACAATAATAACTGGGAACGTCCCGTTTATTATGCGGTAACCGTAGACCGAAACCTATACCTGAACTTGCACGAATATTTTCAATTACAGGGACTGGCTTACAGGATCGTACCGATCCAGCAACCGGAAGCCAGGGGACAATTGGGCAGCATAGATGCCGACCTGATGTTTGACAATATGGTGAACAAATTCAGATGGGGCGGTGTTGATGATTCAACCGTATACCTGGATGAAAATATTCGGCGAATGATGATGAATTTCAGGAACAACTTTGGCCGCTTGGCGCATGAGTTGATCTCACAGGGTGATACCGCCAGGACCATAACTACTCTGGAAAGATGCATGGAGGTTATGCCCCATGAACGCATACCGTTCAATTACTTCATGGTTCCCATCATAGATGCATATTATAAAATTGGAGAAAACGAACTGGCAAATTCCTATCTGCTGACATTATCTGATCTGGCAGAAGAGGAACTCAGGTATTTCATATCTTTGGGAAGGGAGTATGCTGAAGAAGTGGATTATGAAAAGCAGGTCCGGATGCATATCATGCAGGAATTGACCAGGCTGGTGATTGAGAACCAGCAGGAAGAATTAATTGAGCGACAGCAACAAAAATTTCAGGAACTCGTAGTACTATATCAATCAAATGTTTAATTTCGAGTCCTTATGTTGTTTGTAAAAACACCGATCTTAATAATGAAGCTCTTTCCTGAGCTCATCTGGCATTTCTCCTCCAGGGAAAGCAATCAGGAAAACCATATCTATCTTACATTTGATGACGGACCCACCCCTGAGGTTACCCCATGGGTGCTCGATCGTCTCCGGGACTACAATGCAAAAGGCACTTTCTTCTGCCTTGGGCGGAATGTGGACCGTTTCCCGGAAATTTACCAGAAGATCCTGGATGAGGGACATACTGTAGGAAACCATACTTACAGCCATCTGAAAGGCTCGCAAACCAGTAATACCGAATATATTAATGATATACAGCTGGCCGGTACCAATATCAACAGCACATTGTTCCGCCCACCTTATGGCAGGTTCCGGAAGTCGCAGATCAGAGAGATCCAGAAAGATTACAAGATCGTCATGTGGGATGTTCTGAGCCAGGATTACGACCCGAAAATCAATCCTGAAAAATGTTTGTCAAATATTGAGGAAAACATCCGTCCGGGTTCAATTGTCGTATTTCATGATTCGTTTAAAGCCAGGGACAATCTCTTCTATGCCCTGCCCATGATGCTTGAGAAATACAGTAAAGACTACCAGTTTTTGCCAATTTCCCATTCTGCCTAACCTCAAAAACAAATATTCGAGGAAATTATCATCTTACCCGCCAGTGAGCTTTTGAAAAAGATTTTCATATTGTCCTGTGATATCTTCCCACTGGTAAGCGGTCCGGATCTTATCCAGATTATTATCGATCATTTCCGCCCAGGATGCCACTGCAAGGTCCAGGTCCTGAAGCAATACTGAAAGATCATTTTCCGACTTAAAATACAAGGAATCATCACCAAGAATGTAACGGTTAAATGGATTATCATGGGCAATGATCCTTGCTCCTGCTGCCATGGCTTCAAGCAATGATGGATTCGTTCCTCCTACCGAATGACCCTGGATTAGAGCTTTAGAAAAGTGACGAAGATTATCCAGGGATTCCTCATGATATATCCCCCCTGCAAACACGATCTGCTGATGACCCTTAAACTCACGCAAAATTTGCCTTCCATATTTTCTCCGGTGATTACCAACCACTATCAGAGGTTCATACAGTCCGGCAGCAAGATAACCCATCAGGATGCTCCGGATATTATTTTCCGGTTCCAGCCGGGCAATAACCAGGAAATATTTACCTGACTCCAGATTGAATGCCTCTAATACGGTCCTGTCCCCGGTTCCCATAATATCAGCACCATATGGGATATATACTGGTTTAATACCGTAGTTCATTGCGTAAAACTTCAATATTTCCAGGTGATCACAGACCACTGCTTCAGAATACCGGATAGCCTTGATGATTGATTTCCTGATAATCCTGCGGGTATGCTTACCCCATTTGGTCCGTTTCCATTCCATTCCATCCATGTGGGTTACCAATCTGGACCCCTTAAAGTTTATATAAGGGTAGCATGGAGAAGCACTCGCAAACCCGCATTCCAGAATAATATCTGCATGGCGCCTTACAGCATCTTTAAGACAGATAAAATCATACAGATAATTACCTGAGGAACCTATCAACCTTTCAGGAGATCTTTTTGATACAATCCTGACCCCCCTGTATTCCTGATCCTTAAAATGGTGAAAATGTGCATTGTAAACCCACACATCATGTCCCCTCGCTGCAAGCCCGACCGATAGTTTCTGTGCAAACTGTTCAAATCCGCCGTACCTGTTCGGTATCCCGCGGGTACCGGTAATAGCAATTTTCATAAATCGAAGATAGAGAATTAGTTTTACTAAATTTGTTGATTTGAAATCTGATT
>DAOWJB010000196.1 GCA_030640625.1 Bacteroides sp. | reverse complement strand
GAATCCATTTCGCTGATCACATCTTCATCCAGAATAGTATCTCGTGTCGCATGTAAAAATTTACCCCTCCAGTTAAAATAATAGGTGTAGTAAGTGTCTCCCGGGACAACCCATACATCTGCATTTGATCTGGTGTAAAGCGTATCTGCATTAGGATCACTTTCACCAGGGTTTTCATCCCACAGATAAATACGAAAATCCAATGCTGTGTCTGCCTTTATCTTCAAACTGGCATAGGGATTCTCAGAGAGATCGATATGATCGGGAAATTTAAGATGGAAACCGTCCCATTGACTAGCTTTGGTCACGGTGATCGTTAGTTCCCCATTCGCCTCTTCATATTCATATATCCCCGGATTATTCTTCCAGGAAACAGTGTCCAGATCATTATCATCGAAATTGTCAGACCAGCTGGTAGGATTCTGAGAAAAAGCCCAGCCCCCAATGAATAACAGGTTTAAGATTAAAATGTAGACTTTTTTCATAATAACATGTTTTTAGGTTTTAAATAAATATTACGTTATATGGTAGTCATAATTATTTCCTGCAAAATTCAAAAATTATACCATTATATGGTAAAATCAAAGATAAATTTTCTCTCATTCCTAAGAGAGCACAATGTTTTGAAATTTCAAACTGCATGACAAAGTAATATTATAGTGGTCTAATTTATGATTTTTAGATATACAAAATCAGAAATGATACAATATTGGAATGTTTTGAGAAAATAATGGAAATACTTGCCTTGAATGCAATTTCATTAATATCTAATTTTATCCCGCATATCATATTAAAACTGACAAGCCAGGAAAATCCTTAAAATCTAATCGTAACCAAAATCTTTAATAAACATGAAGTTTACCAGGATTACACGAAAAATAATTGTGCTGACAGGAGCCCTAATGCTCTGCATGAGTAGCATATTTTCACAGGAGCGTACAGTAACAGGAACCCTCACGGATGCAACAGAAAACACCCCCCTGATTGGAGCGACTGTTCAGATCAAGGAGACCACAATAGGAACAGTCACGGATATTGACGGAAATTTTGAATTGACTGTTCCGGCGGGGGCAGAGATATTGGTGTTTTCTTATGTCGGTTACCTCTCGCAGGAGGTTGAAATCGGGGATCGTACTGTATTCGATATTTTGCTTGCCGAGGATATCCAGCAGCTGGACGAGGTCGTGGTAATAGGCTACGGGACCCAGAAAAAGTCAGACCTGACCGGGGCAATCGCTACCGTATCCGGGGCCGAACTAGCTAGAGAATCAGTAGCCGGCCTTGACCAGGCATTGCAGGGAAGAGCAGCCGGAGTGCATGTGACGCAGAGTTCGGGCAGACCGGGAGCGCCTATCAATGTAAGGATCAGGGGAGTAGGAACAGTGAATAATACCGAACCCCTTTATGTGGTGGATGGCATACCCATGACAAGCAATGATATACTTTCAATAAGTCCAAATGACATTGAATCCATGGCCATCCTGAAAGATGCTTCGGCAACAGCTATTTATGGATCCAGGGCGGCCAACGGGGTTGTGATGATTACAACAAAACGAGGAGAGAGCGGGAGGATTAAGGTAAATTTCTCCGCTTATTACGGCATATCCAATATGTACAAGGTGCCTGACTTGCTAAATACTGATCAATATGTCGATCTGGCTGACAGCATGTACGCTGCTGCCAACCTGGTACCGGAAGCCGTTTACAGGGACAGTAGTGTGATCAGTAACAATACCGATTGGATTGATGAGATAACCAGACAGGGCAGCATTCAAAACTATCATCTCTCTGTATCGGGAGGATCAGACAACAGCAATTACTCTGTGTCTGCAGGATATTTTGATCAAAAAGGCATTGTAATAAAATCACATCTGAAGAGGTATACGCTTCGTGCCAATGCAGATTTCAAAGTGGGTAAGAAATTTAAAACCGGGACCTCAATATCTGTTTCCAGGATCTACCAGGATCCCAGTGGAGGAGGTTCTTTCCGGAGTGCCTACCTGACCGCTCCATTCCTGCCTGTTTATGATTCCACAAATCTTGGAGGGTATGCACAACCATCTGCCCTGACCACAGGCATCAGTGATTATCCAAATGAATTGGCCAACCTGATGATGCGGGATAGATGGAATACAACGACCAGACTTGTATTCAGCCTGTACGGGGAGTATGAGATTTTCAGAGGCTTGAATTACAAGTTGAATTTAGGGGGTGCTCAGAATGCCAGAAGGACGTACAGCTACACCCAGGCGTACAACAATGGGAATGCGAGTGTAAAATACCCTACCATCAGTGATAGTTACTCCAATGGATACAAACTGATGATCGATAATCTATTGACCTATAATAACACCTTCGGCAGACACAATCTCTCAGTCCTTTTGGGGCATAATGCAGAAACCAATTTCGCAGAAAATATTGGGGTGGGGGTAGAAGATGTGCCGGAATTGTTTACCAATGTCGGCAACTGGGCGTACATTGAAAGAGAAGACGGAACGAATAATTTGCCAAATATTTCCGGTGGTGATGGAATATCATACAGGTTGATCTCTTTTTTCGGACGTCTTATCTATAATTTTGACAGCCGCTACTACTTTACCGGAAGTGTTCGAAGGGACGGATCCTCCAGGTTCGGACCCGAGAATAAATGGGGAACATTCCCTTCATTTGCAGGAAGCTGGAGGATTAGCAATGAAAGTTTTTTCCAGACCGTACCGGTAATCAATGATTTGAAATTAAGGGTAGGTTGGGGACAAACAGGCAACCAGGATATTTCTAACTATGCCTACCTGGCATTCCTTGAAACCGGAGATCACTCACCCGCCATATTCGGGACAAACCAGGTATTGCATTACGGAGCTGCACCCATAAACGTCTACCCGAATTCCGCCATTAAATGGGAAACGACCATACAGACTAATGTTGGACTGGATATTGCCTTTTTCGAAAACAGGTTACTGACAACCCTGGATTATTTTGTAAAGAACACGGAGGACATGCTGGTTAAGATCCCTATTCCGGCGACGGCAGGTTTCCATAATAATGCTGATCCTTATCTGAACATTGGAACTGTACAGAACAAAGGATTTGAAATTTCCCTTTCCTACCGTAAAAGAGAGGGTGCATTTAATTACGAAATATCTGCCAATGCAGCTACTATTAAAAATGAGGTTATTTCACTGGGGGGAGGAGAAGCCCTGTGGAATTCAGGTTTACGAACCAAAACCGAGGAGGGATACTCGATTGGCAGCTTTTTCGGCTATGTTTCAGACGGCATTTTTCAAACTGAAGAAGAAGTGGCAGCACATGCAGTACAGACACCGGGAGATGACCCGGCCGGATCAACTTCTCCCGGCGACATCAGGTTCAAGGATCTTAACGGTAACGGGAGGATTGACAATGACAATTCCGATAAGACGCATATCGGTAAATCCATTCCCAGCCTTATCTATGGCATGAATTTTAATTTTTTCTATAAGGGATTTGACCTGACAATATTCATACAGGGAGTACACGGGATCAATGTATACAACAATGCAGCCCGGTTGGTTAACCTTGCGAGCAATATTCCGGGAGAGTATGTAAAAGATCCGAATAAATGGGCAACGGTCATGGATTACTGGAGACCTGATAATACTTCTGCCAAGATCCCCCGTGCTAATGTGACCGATCCCAATAACAATTCCAGGATCTCCAACTGGTGGCTGGAGGACGCATCGTACCTGAGATTTAAGAATGTGCAATTTGGATACAGCGTGCCTGTTTCAATTTCTAACAGGGTGAACATTTCTAATTTCAGGATTTACCTGGCTGCACAAAACCTCTTTACTTTTACCAAATATACGGGACTTGATCCTGAAGTCGGTACACCATTTCATGCAACAAATGTGGGAACACCAACACTGAACGTTGGGGTTGATGATGGGATTTATCCGCAGGCCAGGACATTCTCACTTGGCATACAGGTAGATTTTTAAATGCTAATCAGGAAAATGAAATGAAAACAATTAAAACATATATTATGAATAATAGCATAGTTAAGCTGGTGATAATCTTTGCCATTATACTCTCCGGCTGTACAACTGAATGGTTGGATATTTCTCCTGATGATGCCCTTCAGGAGGACCTTTTTTACCAAACCGAGGAACATGCTGTCATGTCAGTTACATCCGTCTACGAGCTCCTGCATTCACCAAGATTGTATGGACGGGATTACTTTATACTGCTTGATATTGCTTCGGATGATTGCGTGGGTGAAAATCCGGGTATGCCTTACGATAATTTCACCTTTCTGACCACTGACGGAAGGATTGAAGAGATTTACGTACATGCTCTCAGGGGTGTTTTCAGGGCAAACCTGGCAATGGAAAAAATGCTTGATATTGAGATGAACGAAGAATTAAAGAAACGGCTTATCGCAGAATGCAAGGTCCTGCGTGCCCATTTTAACTGGATACTGGTGACAACTTACGGCAGGGCCCAGCTGGTAAACAGGGTATTGCTTACCAGCGAGCTGAAACAAGCGGGTGTCGATAATATCATGGAGTTTTACGACCAGATGGAACAAGACCTGCTGGAAGCCATTCCTGATCTTCCGGAATCATACGAGGATATGGATGTTGGAAGGGTCACCAGAGGTTCGGCTATCGGGTGGTTGGGCAAAACCTATCTCTTCCGGGCCTGCTACGATGAAAGTCCTTCCGAAAATTACTGGCAGAAGGCGGCAGAGCAATTTGAATTGGTAATTAATTCCGGTAATTACGGCCTGATCAAGCCCCTCAGCCAGGACAGCGCAGGTTTTTTCAATGCTTATATGTCTGTTTTCACTGAACTTCCCTATCCTGACGGATACGGAGGAGTTACTACCCTGCAGGGGGGCGAAAACAACAAGGAATCATTGTTCGAGGTCCAGTTCTCCTCCAATACATTATGGAATCCCTACCTTCACTGGGGCGCCACAACTTCTCACCGGGCACAGGTATTAAATTCAAATCAATTTGCCAGTGGATGGCGGAACATGGTACCCACACAAGACTTTCTGAATGAATTTGAAAGTCCCGGACCAGATGGACTTGCATTCGATATCAGGAAGTATGCATCTGTCTGGCAAAAGGGTGAAATAGTTGACCTGCGTGAAGACAGGGACCTTTATATGTTCCCGTTTGAACCATCGACAATGGCTCTTCATACGGGATATATTATTAAGAAGACCATATTCCCCATACACTATGACAACCAGAACATCGATTTTCCAAATAATTGGCGGATTTTAAGATATGCCGATGTGCTGCTGCTGTATGCCGAAGCCTTGGTAAACGGAGCAAGCAGCGCTCTGGGTGAAACACCCGAATCAGTCGTGAACCAGATCCGGTCACGTGTCGGCATGGGCGATGTCCAGGATCTGATGACCCAGAGAGGCTGGAATATCAGGCAGGCCATAATGCATGAAAGAAGGATAGAGATGGGATTCGAGATCCAGCGTTTCATTGACCTGGTCAGGTGGAGCAAATCCGGATGGGTACTCGATATCACACAATACATGCCTGATTTTACCGCTGGTAAGAATGAAGTCTACCCGATCCCTCAAAGGGAAGTTGACCTGAATAATGGGTTGCTGAAACAAAATCCTGGTTATTAATTATTTCTGAAATACCTAATGACATGAAGAAAAATAAGATACTTACCGTACTAATCCCTGTCTTTGGCCTGTTGATTATATGGGGATGTGAAAAAGAGGATATCTCTAAACCAAATGCATGTTTTACCGTCGACGTAACAGAAGCAAATGTTGGAGAACCTGTTACCTTTACCAACTGTGGAGAGGGTAAGGCCTTTAGTATCTGGACTGGTGATTCCTACCATGCCTATGCCAATTACGGTACTGATGCCGGTGTCAATTTTGACGAGGAAACTTTCAGTTATGCCTATCCTGAACCTGGTACCTTTACGGCTACCGTAGTTGCAACCAGTTACGGGAACAATGGAGAGGATATTTTCGAAGATGTAGATTCTCTCACTGTCATAATCTCCGATTCCCGTGCAGAATTCCTGGAGTTCGGTTTCAGGAGTCCGAAAGTTGTCGGGACGATAGAAGGTCCTGACATCTTTGTTGAGGTCCCCTATGGTACAGATTTCACCAGGCTTAAGG
>DAOWJB010000237.1 GCA_030640625.1 Bacteroides sp. | reverse complement strand
TTACGACCAATAATTATCTGAGTTTCTCAAGGCAGATAGGTGACAATCATGCTATTGAAGCGGTTGCCGGGATGACATTTGAAAATATACAGAGGGATTTACACTGGATCAATGCAACCGGATTTCCCACCGATGCTTTTCAGACGATTGCCAGTGCCACGACCGCCAGTGCCTTTACTTCAGAGGAAACAGCATTCGCCTATTTATCCTATTTCGCACGTGCCAATTACAAGCTGATGGACAGGTACCTGTTCAGTTTGAGTGTACGTCATGACGGTTCCTCCAGGTTTGGGGAGAATAACCGCTACGGTACTTTCCCTGCAGCTTCTGCCGGATGGATCATGTCAAGGGAAAATTTCCTGCAAAATGTCAACTGGCTGAGCTTCCTGAAAGTTCGTGGTAGCTATGGGATTACAGGGAACTCCGGTATCGGTAATTTCGAGCACATGGGGACCTACAGAGGCGCGGATTATGCCGGAACTTCCGGGATACGGCCCTGGACCCTGGCAAGTCCGGACCTGAAATGGGAAACTACCGCACAGTATGATATAGGAATTGATTTCGGTGTTTTCAGGAACAGGATCACCGGGGAACTGGACTATTATCATAAGAAAACGACCGATCTTTTATTGGCACGTACGCTACCGGCTACATCAGGATTCACGGGAGTGACTGAAAATGTCGGATCACTTGAGAACAAGGGATGGGAAGTGGTGATCAATACCAATAACCTGGTAGGCCAGTTCAAATGGAACACCAGCTTCAATATCTCGCAGAACAGGAACAAAGTCCTGGATATCAACGGACCGGATATTATTGTCGGTGAGAATCGTGTTCGGGAAGGGGAACCCATTGGGGTCTTTGTAACCAGGAGTTATGCAGGTGTCAACCCGGATGACGGGCATGCCATGTATTACCTGGAAGACGGCACCACTACCGATGATTATAACATCGCACCGAACCTGGTGGTTGGTAGTCCCAATCCAGATTTTCTCGGGGGTATGACCAACTCCTTTGCATATAAAGGTTTCGACCTGAATTTTCTCCTATCCTATGTATACGGGAATATGGTATATAACGGGGGAGGCCAGTGGCAATCAGCCAATGCATCAGGCTGGCTCGATAACCAGACCAAAGAACAGCTGAATCGCTGGCAGAACCCAGGTGATATAACGGATGTACCACAGGCCGTATTCCTCGGAAACGAGTTTTCCGGCACGAATGCTTCATCACGATACCTGAGTGATGCCTCTTATTTGAGACTGAGGAGTGTCAGTTTCGGTTACAGCCTGCCCTCATCCGTAGTCCAACGCATGAGTCTCCGCACCCTGAGGATCTATGCCACAGCCACTAACCTGTTCACCTGGACCAATTATGCGGGCTGGGATCCGGAGGTTAACTGGTTAGGCACAAATCGTTCCACGACCACTGCCAACATAATGCAGGGACAGGATTTTTATACGGCTCCACAGGCCAGGACTATTACCGTTGGAATTAACGTAGGATTATGATGAATTCAGCCAGTATAACTCAAAATCAAAAGGATATGAAAAAGATATATATGAAATATATGATTGCGGTACTGCTGACAGGATTCATAGCAACTTCCTGCGACAAGTACCTTGACATCGAACCAAAGCAGCAAATCAGTGCAGAGACTGCCATCAATACCGGGGAAGATGTTCAATTGCTATTGATCTCTGCATATGAGGGCATCAAAGGTACCTTAGGTACCAATGAAGGGGGTGAACTCTGGGGAGGTGGATTCAATTATGCCAGCGAATTGTTGGCCACCACCGGAGACGTTGCCTGGGTTGGTTCCTTTGAGGAACAACGTGAATACAACAGAAAGGCAATCACCACAACTAACCTGATGGTCCGGGATGACTGGATCCGGGCTTATGAGGTGATTAATATTTGTAATACTGTCCTCGGTGTTCTGGATGTTGTTGAGGACGCAGATGCGAAGATGCGGATTGAAGGAGAAGCCAAAGGGATCCGTGGCATGGTCTACTTTGAACTGGCACGGCTCTGGGGACTCCCCTATGAAGCAGGACAAACAAATGACCAGCTGGCAGTTCCACTGATCATTACTGCGACTGTATCAGTAGATGATGTGACTGAACCTTCAAGGTCCACCGTGGAACAGGTTTATGACCGGGCCATTACGGATCTTTCCGATGCAGAAATCCTGTTGGATGGCCTGGGAACCAATGATGGATACCTGTCCACCTATGCTGCCAGTGCCTATCTTTCCAGGATCTATCTCCAGCAGGGAAGGTATGGTGAAGCCGCACAGAAAGCTGACAGGGTAATACAGTCAGGTGAATTTACACTGCTGGACGATCCGATGGATGCATTTAACAACAAAGGCATCGTGCCAGAGGATGTTTTCGCTATCCGCCAGACAGAGACCAGCAATTATGGAGAAAACAATAGTGGCCTTGCCACACATTATGCCTCCCTTGCTGGACAGGGAAGAGGTGATATGGAGATCAACCCCTCCTTCCTGGATAATTTTGGTCCCAATGACAGAAGGGGTGGACTGATGACAGAAACCCAAGCAGGAGTTACACAGATCGACAACGTCACGGAAATGTATTATATAGGTGTTGGTGAAAATAACTCAGGTTTTATCAACTGTGCCAAATACGGTAACAGCCGGAGAAATTTCCCCATTATACGTTTTGCCGAGATGTACCTGACCCGGGCTGAAGGCAACTTCGAGGCCGGTACCTCGGTTGGTGACGATCCACTGGAGGACATAAACACTGTTCGCACGAGATCAAACGCCAATCCATTGCCAAGTGTTGACAGGGATATTATTCGCACAGAGAGATATCTCGAATTGTGCTGGGAAGGACTCAGGCTTCATGACCTGAAACGATGGAAAGACAGTATCGGAGAGGATGCTTATAATGCAGGCAATCTGATCTTCCCGGTACCGGAGCGTGAAACAGAAGCAAATCCTAACCTTGAACAGAATCCATATTACACAGGAGGCTAGAGATCCATTGCCGGATGTTCCCTTGTGTAGGGGGTTGTCTTACGACTACCCCCTTTTTCATATGATTCATGTTTTACAACTCATGAATTCAAACCTCAATTTTATTCCGGGATATTAACTTTAAATCCCGGAAGAAACCCTGAATCAAATGCAGCATATTCTCATCCTCGGAGCCGGCCTGTCCTCATCAACCCTGATCAAATACCTGCTGGATCATTCCCAGGAAAACAGCTGGCATGTGACCCTCGGGGACATTAATGAAGAACTGGCTCTGCAAAAGATTGGCAAACATCCCAACGGTCAGGGAATAGGGTTTGATGTATTTGATGAGAACCTGCTGGGACAATTAATCGATGCTGCTGATATTGTGATCTCCATGCTGCCTGCAAAAATGCATTTCCTGGTTGCTCAGAATTGTGTCCAAAGCCGGAAACATCTCGTGACAGCATCTTATGTGTCGAAGGAGATCAGGGGACTTAATGAAGAAGCCAGGAAACAAGGGGTATTATTGTTAAATGAAATGGGGGTGGACCCGGGCCTGGATCATATGTCCGCCATGAGGATCATACACAGGATCCACAGGCTGGGAGGCAAGGTTGATGTTTTTGAATCCAATACCGGTGGACTCGTAGCACCCACCTACGATAATAATCCATGGCGCTATAAATTCACCTGGAATCCGAGGAATGTTGTGCTTGCAGGCCAGGCAGGAGCCAGGTTTCTGCACAACGGAAAATTCAAATATATTCCTTACCATAAACTTTTTCAGCGGTATGAAATAATCAAAATCCTTGACCTGGGCAAATTTGAGGCCTATCCCAACCGGGACTCCTTAACCTATAAGGAGGATTATCAGTTGTATGATTTATCGACCATGTTTCGCGGAACCATCCGAAGAGCAGGTTTCTGTGATGCATGGAATGCCCTTGTGCAGCTTGGCGCCACAGATGATTCATACCGGGTTGAATTCCCCGGAGAAATGAGCTACCGCGATTTCACCAACAGTTTCCTGGCGTATAATATCGTCGATCCTGTTGAAACAAAGCTGGCCAGGTATCTGTCACTCGATCCCAACGGAGATATCATGCAAAAACTTACCTGGCTTGGAATGTTCGAGCGGAGAATTGCAGGAATACAGGATCAAACCCCTGCCAGAATACTTCAATACTTACTGGAAGAGAAACTGAAACTGGAGCCTACAGATAAGGATATGATCGTAATGCAACACCAGTTCGAGTACTACCTTAATGGCAAGAAACAGCGCATCGTATCCTCCATGGCCTATAAAGGAGAAGATGCCGTCAATACCGCCATGTCAATTACAGTAGGCCTTCCTGTAGCCATCGCCACCAAACTACTATTGCAAAAAAAGATCAAATTGACAGGGGTACATATCCCCATTCACGAGGAGATTTACGAGCCTGTACTGGATGAACTGGAGACCTTGGGGATACGATTCATTGAGGAATAAGCCATCGCATTAAAAAGCCAGATAGAAATCGCGGGTCAGTTCCCTCCTGTTTTCCGCAATGCAGCACCCAAACTAGAAAATCGAAAATTAAGTACAAAAGTGTTATGTAGATTTTCTTTAAGTTTCCTGAAAAAAGGTGCGTTATTCTTCCCGCAGACTTTGCTCTATCAGCAGGAGATCCCTCTCTCTTTTAATCTCTTCCTTCAGCGTTTCTTCATCCGGGAGATATAACTTGTATTTGGAGGCAAAGATTTGTTTTCCCTCACTCAGAACACTGTATTTAACAATAGTATTATCCTTCTCTGTGCACAGGATCAGACCAATGGTAGAATTATCGCCTTCTTGCTTCAATTGGTC
>DAOWJB010000243.1 GCA_030640625.1 Bacteroides sp. | reverse complement strand
GGCATCAATGATGACCTGAATGGCATAGAACGTCCAGTCTCCTTTAAAATCAAGGACATGGATGAGGCTGTGGCGGAGGTAGTTCATTCCCTGGCAAAATGGAAAAGGATGATGCTGGCCGACTATGGAATCGCAAATGGTTATGGCATTTATACAGACATGAATGCCCTCAGGCCAGATGAGGAACTGGATAATATACATTCCATCTATGTGGATCAGTGGGACTGGGAAAAGATCCTGTTACCGGAAGAAAGGAATTTGGCATATCTGAAGAATATTGTCAGGCGGATCTACGCCGTAATCAAGAGAACCGAATTTATCGTATACGAAAATTATCCGGACATTATGCCAGTACTTCCGGATGAGATTCACTTTATACATGCCGAAGAGTTGTATGAAATGTACCCGGACTTGACTTCTAAAGAAAGGGAAGAAAGGATTGCCAGGGAATACGGAGCGGTTTTTGTTATCGGGATAGGGCACGATCTTCCTTCAGGTATACCCCATGACGGCAGGGCACCGGATTATGATGACTGGTCAACAGATACGGAGAATGGAATGAAGGGACTTAATGGTGATATCATCATATGGAACCCCATCCTTGAAGATACTTTCGAGCTATCTTCGATGGGAATCAGGGTCGATAAGACAGCCATGCTCAGGCAGCTTGAAATACAGGGGAAGACTGAGCGGAAAGAGCTCTTATTTCATAAAAGACTATTGAAAAATGAATTCCCCGAAGCTGTCGGCGGTGGAATAGGACAATCCAGGCTCTGCATGTATTTTCTCAGGAAGGCACATATCGGTGAGGTACAGGCAAGTATCTGGCCGGGAGAGATGATTGAACACTGTCGCAAAACCGGTATTTTTTTAATGTAGTGCAGTTTATGATGGAGATCTAGCCCAGTGCCCTGTCCAGGTTGTAGGCAGAACTTATCAAAGCCAGGTGGGTAAATGCCTGGGGTGTATTCCCAAGTGCTTCTCCGTGGAGGCCGATTTGTTCAGAATACATGCCCACATGATTGGCGTAACCCAGCATTTGCTCAAACATCAGCCTGGCCTGTTCCAGGCGTTTGGGATCTTCCTTGCCGGCCCTTGTAAGTGCCTCCACCAGCCAAAAGGTGCATATATTAAAGGTCCCTTCATCACCTGACAATCCATCATTTACCTCATTGACATTGTAGCGGTATACCAGGCTGTTGGAGACGAGTCCCCCTTTATGAGGAGGTCGCAGTATGGCATCCAGGGTTTTTGACATCATCGGATCGTAAGGCGACATGAAAAATACCAGGGGCATCATCAGGCTGGAAGCATCCAGTGTATTGCTTCCATAATACTGGTCAAATGTCTGCCTCTCCTTGTTCCAACCTTTTTCTACCACTTCGAGGAAGATCTTATCCCGGATCCTGGTCCATTCAAACAGGTCTGCCGGAAAAGACCGTTTCTTTGCCAGGCGGATTGCCCGATCAAGTGCTACCCAGGCCATCACCTTTGAATACACGAAGTGCTGTTGTCCCCCCCTTACTTCCCAGATACCATCATCAGGCCGGTCCCAATTCTCGCTGATCCAGTTGATATGCTTGTAGATATTGTTCCATCCGTAATAGGATACCGGCCTTACATGCTTGTCAAAGAGGTAAATGGAATCGATCAGCTCTCCGTAGATATCCAGTTGGAGCTGGTCCCAGGCACCATTGCCGATCCGGACAGGTGATGATCCCATATAACCTTCCAGGTGATCCAATGTTCGTTCTGTTAATTCATGCCGTCCATCAATACCATACATAATCTGCAGCTCTCCGCTGTCATCCTCCATGGATCTTTCAAGCGTCCATGCCATAAAATTGGAAGCTTCCTCGGTGAATCCAATTCGCAGTAATGCATAGATGGTAAAAGCCGCATCCCGGATCCAGGTATACCTGTAATCCCAGTTCCTCACTCCTCCAATGCCTTCAGGAAGGCTGCATGTCGGCGCTGCAACGATCGCCCCGGTGGGTTCAAAAGTAAGGAGTTTGAGAATAAGGGCCGATCGGTTCACCATCTCACGCCATCTTCCCTTATAGTTGGACTTCGATAACCACTTTCTCCAATATTCTATCGTATTCTTGAATCGCTGGTTTGCCTGTGCTGCAGAATATGAAATGGTACATCCTTCACCCTTTTCTACCTTATGAAGCACAAACACTCCTGGTTCATCTTCATCACCTATTTCAAATTCTGCGCAGGCTCCCCGGCCGTTCTTCTCCAGTGGAATGGTACTGGCCAATCCAAGGCTCAGCCCGGGGGCATGAAAGGTGGCACCCTTTTCAGACAGTGTTGTTTCGTGCGTATCCATGGCATAGTTGAAAGCAGGATAACATTCAAGCTTCATGCGAACCCTGCCATGTACGCATTTCAAACGCCTGACAATCCGGTAATCAAACTCATTGACAATGTCATCACCGACTGGCATATAATCGGTTATCTCAACAATTCCTTCGGCATTGTAAAACCGGGTGATCAGTACATTGGTATCCGGCCAGTAATACTGTTTGCATCTGCTGGCCGGGTCAACCGGGGAGATTT
>DAOWJB010000064.1 GCA_030640625.1 Bacteroides sp. | reverse complement strand
GTAAATACAAAGCAGGAGAACCAGAAAAGAAGAAATCAAAAGGATTTGCAGTTCCTTTTTGAAATTTGAATTACTCCGAATAATATAATTATGCAGTTCAGCTTCAAACTCACCGAAGCTTTTGTTAAAATCAAGATATGCCAGTTTAATAGCAGTATTGTCAACTCTTGAGTTCATCAGGTTGTCCTTTGTTGTCAACCTTTCCAAAATTTTAATTTGATCTCTGATCTCAATAAGTTTTCGGATAAAATCATCTCTACTGCTCTTGATATTTCTCAGTTTATGGCTTCTGATTTCAGTGTTAATTGATGAGAGGTGATCTTCGGCATTTTTGAAATTGTTAAAAATATTGCTTACAAACGAGGTATCCCCATATATGTAAAACTCATCTATTGCAATCGTTGTCAGAAGAACATCTATTTGTACTTTTTCAGTGATTTCCGTGATCTTAACGTGTTCAATATCCATTCTTGAGCTTTTAATAAATGTGAAAAGCAAAGCTCCAAATGAAACCAGACTGAAACCCAGTACAACAAGGATAATTTTACTTTTTATGTAAAAACTCTTTTTCTTATTCATATTAATGTTGATCGAGGAACAAATTACAAAGAATTATTCAGAAGATCTGTTAACAGAATCAATCAATTATCAGGGAAATAATCTTAGGGGAGAAATCGTCCACTTGGGCATACAGCAATTAATGGAACTGGACTGGTTTGACCATATCGGGTAGGGAGTTATGAGCATGGAAAAGAACGTCGCAACCAGCGTAACGGTTATTAATCCAGAGCTGTATATTTGTGTTGGCACTCTGGGACTGCGCCTACTACAGGCCTGTGACGGACAGTTTTATCAATATTGAGATGATTGCCATGGAATATGATATCATCGATGGCGAATTTGTTGAAACGGGACTCATTCACCCGGTTACCTGGAGTATCAGCAACCCTGATGAAAGAATGGGTGGGATTGTGGCGGAAGCCATTAAAAAGCATGATTTGAGGAGATCCACCCTCTCGGATCATTTTATCGGGGAAGGAAGGATTCTGGCCATGAATGCCGGGTACCCCGTAATCGAGAAAATATCCCTGAGTGCAACCCAGTGTACATCGGCCGATACCCCCAAAACGGTAATGAGATCAGCCCTGGTTCCGGAAGCAAAAGCCTTTGTAGATATCATTTTCGGTATTGACCGGCAACAGCAAATTGTATCTTGAACCTCACTCTGCCAACCGGATCTCAAAGACTTTTCCCTGGTAATCACGTTCCAAGGTGACAGCAAATCCTTTCTCTGCCAAGTCCTTCCCGGATAAACTATACAGGACCGTTTGTCCGGCACCCTCGACGACCTCATACCTTTCTGAAGGTAACAATCCCTCAACGGTCACATTCCTGGTTGTTTCTGTGGATCCCTGCCGGAAAACACCGACGATGCCACCGGCCCTGGTTTCCATATTTATGCGCTGCCAGCCGTCCCAGCGTCCTTCGGCGGGTTCTCCGAAACTTTTAAGGTCCTGGCGGTAGGACATATAGTCGTACTTTTCCTGCATATCCCGGAGCCAATCTGCCCATGTTTTAAGCCATTCTCTTTTTGCAGGAGGGGTTTCCCTGACATCGCCCAGCATGATCGGGAAGGATCCCAGCAGTGAAAGAAAATCGAATTCCAGGTCGGGACTGTCCAGTCTCAGGTTCCCGATCACACAGGCAGCTGCCGGGATGACCGGGGTTCGGGCCCAGGCCAGGTGGCGGACACGCAGGGCACCACTGGGGGCAGCTTCTTCCATATTTGCAAGCCAGTTCCCCTCTGCATGTTTCAGGAAAGCATAGTCGATCAGGTGAAGTTTGCCCTGGGTCTCGAATGTACAATCGATAAACAGTTCAGGTGCTTTTTCCTGCAGTTCGTCGAACAGTCGGAAGAGTCCCCTGTAATTTGCCATAAACGATTCCTGCTGGTCCCGGTGCCCCTGATGATCAGTGGCATAGCAGCCGGAGATGGCCGGGTCAGTCACATATGCACTGGTAACCACGGCAAAATCAAGTTTCGTATAACTTAAGCCGTGTTCATCGACCAGGTCGAGGATCACATCCCTGATATGGCCGGTCCACCCGGTCGACATGCAGGCGGTCATCATGGTGGAATCATGCATTGAATGAAGGTTAGAGGGTCTCCCGTCAATCCCTTTTACATACCATTCCGGATGTTCATGGAAAACGCGTGCGGATATATTTGCAGAACCAATACTCAACCAGAGACCTGGCTTCATGCCCTTGCTTTTTATATCGTCGAATACCGGTTTAAGACCATTTGGAAACTTGTCCAGGTCTATGATGTAGTCCCCGACATGGGTATAGAACCCGGGTTGTGATTTATCGGTAAAAGCATTCGTCTGCCATCCGTCATCAATGATGAATTCTTCGATGCCACATTCGGAGGCAGCGGCAGTAAGCTCCCGGATCATTTTCTCATTGACATTATGCCTGAAGGGATTCCAGGTATTATATACAAATACAGGTTTATAGTCCATGCCGAATATTTCAAGTCCCATATGATTTTTTACATATGCGGGAAGTATGATATTCAATGCATGGTAAGGACTCCGCTGCTTATTGTACAGGATCAGGAATACATCCGGAGTGGTAAAGGACTCGCCCTCTTGCAGCCACTTTCTGAAGGGATGGTCCTGGTCGGGATAGGTCAGTCCGGCACTAAAATCATCCCTCTCTGTAAAATAGGCTATCCTTTTTATAACACCGGGAGCTTCATTGCCCAGGATCACCCCCCTTTCTTCTCCAATTATATGAAGGGCCATTACCGGATCGTTCCAGGTCCCAACATAGGGACCAAGATGTCTTTTCCTGCAATAATCATGGTAGACCTCAACTCTGGTGGGGGAAGCACGGAGTTCGAGGTGTTCCACATCCACCGCTTCGATCTTTATATCGGATTTACCTGTATTGGTGAAGGTTATATGCTTCCTTATCAGGGGAAGGCCGGGATACAGCAAGTATGAGATCTCAATCTTCAGGTCACCAATGGCTCCTGTTCCCCTTAGCCTGACTTTTGCACCGCTGCCATCATGAGTGTCCACAGCTGGTTCTGCAGAAAGGAATTCCCAGGCATTTTTACCCGAATAGCTTATCCCGTTAACACTGAACCTGAAATCCAGAGAAAATAGATCCCTGTTTAAAAATTCCTTGTCATCATCTGCCAGTACCAGTTGCGTTGAGGTATACTGGCCGGAAGGGTCAGCCATGTTTATCTGGCGTTTAACATGTCCATTGTCCAGTACAAGCAGGTTTCCATTGATCTTTGCAAAAGGACCTGTTTGGGCTGAAACATGACAGGCGATTATCAGCAGAAAAAGAAACAGGTAGATCCGGTTGATTTTCATAATCAGGGTTTGAAGTTTTTACAAGTACCAATTTACTATATTCTTGAATAGCATTGAAACCGCGTTGTACAATCCAGGTTGGAATATTCCATTCTATCGATTAATTTGGATGCACCTATTAAACCTGTTAACGATGACAACAATATCTACAAATTCATTGCTAGCCACACTCATGATCCTCCTGACATTTGCTACCGGATGCAGGCACAGCACTTACGATGGCATGAGGGCATATATAGATGAAATTGAGGTGATCGATACACATGAGCACCAAAGCATACCCTGGAGGAAGAAACACAATTGTTTTGATATGGGTCTTTATCTCCATGCTGACCTGATCTCAGCCGGTATGGAGGAATATCCGGACTCCATGAGACAGATTCATGATGCAGAAACCTACTGGGATCACACTGAAGGCTACCTCAGGTTTTGCAGGGGAACTTCCTATCATGCCCAGTTCATCAACAATTATAAACAGTTATACGGCTTCGAGGGTGACGAATTGACAAGGGAGGATTTTCTAAAACTTTCGGAACAGACTGACCGGAATTTCCAGAATTATCCCCAGTGGCTTGATTCCGTTTGCAGGAAATGCAATATTCAGCTCATGCTAACCGACCAGGTATGGGCGCCGTTTAATCCAAACACCGGATCGG
>DAOWJB010000163.1 GCA_030640625.1 Bacteroides sp. | reverse complement strand
AAAATGGAGCTGGACTGGACCCCTTACCAGGGATGGGGAGATGATCTTGTAAAGCATGATGTCTATGTAAGCATTGATAATGGTCCCTATTCCAAATTTGCAGAGACCGATAATGACTCAACCAATTGTGTACACAACAATATTGAGGATAACCGGCAATACTGCTATTTTGTGAAGGCCATCCGAAATGATGGTGTCGGATCATTTTCAAATGTGGCCTGCAGGATGATCCGGCATCCCCTGCACCCACAATGGATTGATGCTGAACAATCTTCCGCTGAAGGAGAAGACCAGGTAAGCATGGAATTTCATATCGAGGAGTCTGGCGAAGTAAGCTCTTTCCAGCTTTTCCGGGCAACAGGTCCCGGCAAACCATTCATAGAACATGAGATTTTTACCGATGTTACCGGTCCCGCCCTCAGCTATAACGACCAGGTTGTTTCCACGGAAAAGCAATACCTGTATAAATTGTATTCCCTGGATGTATGTTTCAATCCGGTTGTCTCCTCCAATATCACGGGGAATATAGTTCTCTTTGCACATTCGGTAAGTTTGCAGGCTTTCCTTTCCTGGTATCCCTATGTTGATTACGAAGCCGGTGTAAAAAGCTATCACATCTACCGGATCACCAATATGGGTGAACCGGAATTGATAAACGTCATTGATGCACCTGATACTGCCTATACCGATAACCTGGATTTTGTATCAGGATCTGACATCGAAGATGAGATCTGCTATTATGTCGTCGCAGAGGAAAACGATGGAACCTCACAGGGAGATAAGGGATTCAGCCAATCGAATACAAAATGTATATCTGTTACACCCAAAATACTGATGCCCAATGCCTTCACTCCAAACGGAGATGGGAGAAATGATATCATCAAACCAGTCCTGACCTTTATCCCCGAAAAATATATTTATCAGGTTTTCGACAGGTGGGGGTCCAGGATTTTCGAGACCACAGACCCGGAAGAAGGATGGGACGGGAGCGTCAGGGGGATGGATAAAGCCTCAGAAGGGGTATATATTTACTACATCCTGCTGACCACAACCAAAGGGATTGAAGTCGAGCAAAGAGGTGAGATCACCCTTTTTTACCCCTGATCAGGTCTGACCATATAATCCGGTAAAACAGGACTATCACTTGCCTCCCTGAAAAAAATAATCATTCTTAAGGAACAGGAGTGTGTAATAAACAAACGAAAATCATTAATTTTACATAATTGCCGAAATAAGCTTATGAGTGTACTGACAAAAACAGAAGAAGATCTGGTTCAGCAGCAGTTTATTGACCTGCTGGACCACTGTATACATTGTGACGGAAAGACCGATCAACGGCTGATCAGGAAGGCTTTCCGCATGGCCAATGAAGCCCATAAAGGCATGCGCAGAATGTCTGGGGAACCATACATCCTCCACCCTATAGCCGTGGCCAAGATTGTTACCCATGAGATCGGTCTTGGTGCAAAAGCCGTTATCTCTGCACTCCTGCATGATATAGTTGAAGATACAGACTATACACTGGAAGACATTGAAAACAACTTCGGCAAAAAGGTGGCTTCCATTATTGATGGGTTGACAAAGATCTCGGATGTTTTTGATAATAAATCCTCCCTGCAGGCAGAGAATTTCAGAAAAATGCTCCTTACCCTGTCTGATGATGTCCGGGTGATCCTCATCAAACTTGCTGACCGGCTGCATAATATGAGATCCCTGGCTTCCCTGCCACCGAATAAACAGATTAAAATCTCGGGAGAGACAACCTACCTGTATGCCCCACTGGCACACCGCCTGGGATTGTATGCCATCAAAACGGAGCTGGAAGATCTGAGCCTGAAGTACCGGTACCCGAAGATTTATCAGGACCTGGTTACCATCGTAGAAGATAATGAGAAAAACCGGGGAATGATGATCAATACATTTGCCCTCCCCCTGATAGATATACTAGGGGAAATGGGCTATAAGTTTGATATTACCGGCCGGCCAAAATCCATTTATTCCATATGGAACAAAATGCAGGTTAAAAACGTTCCTTTTGACGAAGTCTATGACCTGCTGGCCATTCGTATCGTTTTTGATCCACTGCCGGACATTCCTGAAAAAACCCAGTGCTGGAATATATATTCGGTCATTACCGATAATTACAAGCCCAAACCTGACAGGATCCGGGACTGGGTTTCAACGCCCAAAGCCAATGGATATGAAGCCCTGCATGTCACGGTAATGGGACCCAAGGGAAACTGGGTTGAGGTCCAGATTCGCAGCCGGAGAATGGATGAGATAGCTGAACGGGGGTTTGCTGCCCACTACCAATATAAACAGGAGGGTAAGGAAAGTAGCTCTGAGTTGGACAAATGGATCAAAAGGATTCGTGAACTGCTCGAAAATCCCGATTCCAATGCACTTGAATTCCTGGATGACTTCAAGTTGAACCTTTT
>DAOWJB010000125.1 GCA_030640625.1 Bacteroides sp. | reverse complement strand
ATCAGCATGGAATGTAATTGTTAAGCTCTCTGGCGGTATTGAATATTCAGGAACTGAGAGCAGGGAAATCACTTCTGTCAAGGCAGAACGGAAAATTGCCTGAACAACAGTTGGTCAAGCAGAATACTTGCCTTGCAGCATGCAATTTGTAAGGCAGGTTATTCTTCTCCAAAAGCCCTGACTATCGCATCCCACTGCTCCTGTGTAATGGTATGACCATAGATATGATCCGGATAAAAACATTAATTTAGCATCTGAACCCAAACTGCGGATGCTGATAGACTCAGCGAAGGCCAGGCATCCGTGGATCATATTAACTTAGTAATGAAAAAGCCTTTATTTCATTCGCTTGCGTTAATTCTATTACTGGCGCTTGTAAACAGTTGCGGTGATAAAATGACAGAAACAATCCCGTCCTATCTAAAAGACTTTCATCAGGAATATGCCGAAAATCCAAAGGAAACCAATTTGAAATGGTTTACCAATGCAAAATTTGGTATGTTCATACATTATGGTTTATACGCCCAACTGGCCAAAGGGGAGTGGGTGCAATTGCGTGATACCATACCCGTGGCAGAATACGCCAAACTGAAGGAATCTTTTACGGCAGAGAACTTTGATGCAGATTTCATCACCGACCTGGCATTGGAAGCTGGGATGAAGTACATTACCATTACATCGAAACATCACGACGGGTTTTGCCTTTTCAGGACCAAACAAACTGATTTTAACAGCTTGAACGCACCTTGCGGCCGTGATTTGATCGGAGAGTTGGCAGCGGCCTGCGAGGAGAAAGGGCTGGCCCTGTTTTTATACTATTCATACGCGGCTGACTGGAAGCACCCCTATTTCTATTCAAGAGAAGCAGGCTGGAAAAATGCACGACCTGCATACCCCGAGCATCAACCTGAGTACAAATTCCAGAAAGATGAAGATTTCAGGATTTATGTAGACTATGTACACGAACATATGAAAGAAATCCTCACCCAATATCCTACCATTGCCGGCATCTGGTTCGACCCCATCATGGGTTTTTATAACCGGCCTGACCTTTTTCCGATTGAAGAAACATATGCCCTCGTTCGATCTTTGAGTCCCCATGCATTGATATCATTTAAACAGGGTGCAAACGGAGATGAAGATTTTTCAGCCCCCGAGCGTAATGCTGGTGCCATGGTGGGGTCCCAGTTCGAAGTCGCAAGGATGGTTTATGAGAAAAACAAAAACAAGCCTCGTGAAATATGTAATACACTGCAGCCCCACGCCTGGGGTTACAATAAGCAGGTGGATGGGAAGCATAAATCCGCCGATGAGGTCATGCAAATGCTGAAAGAGGCTGAAGCACTGAATGCAAACCTACTGCTAAACGTAGGTCCCAAAGCTGATGGTTCATTCCCTGAAGAAGACGTGGCTATTTTAACCGAGGTGGGAAGACGATTGATTTGTAGTATTTCATCCTCTAAACAATTCGATTAATGCAATAGCACCCGTATATGAAATAATACAGGCAAAAACAAATGCGGCAATCATCCCTGCATTGAGCAGAACTCCGGCCCTGTGCTTTCCCATTAGCTTATGGTTGTTGACCAGAAAGAAAATCCCCGCGATGACAAGTGGCAAGATAAAGACTGCTGCCACTTGAGTAGCAATCTGAGCGATGATGGGATTTGCACCCAAAACCGGGACAGTCAGTCCAAACACACATGCAATAGCAGTGATTATTTTGAACATCCTGGAATTTGTGTCCAGTTCCCCACTTTTGTAATCAGCGATTAGAAGTGGTGCGACCATCAAAATGGGAATTATGGAAGAAAGACCTGCAGAGAGAGTCCCGACCATGAAAATAGCTACAGCAAATTTACCTGCAACGGGTTCCAGCGTGTAGACCATGTCCAGGACCTTGTCAATGGTTTTTCCCTGATGATACATAGCACCTGTCGCTGCTGCCATTATAGACAGATTAATTACGAACATCAGAACTGCCGCGGTCAGGGCATCTCTGGATTGATCTTTTTTGTTGGCGACACCCCAGCCTTTGCCTTTGAGTAACAAAGGCCTGACTATAAATGTTGGAGCCGCCATGGTTGTTCCGACAAAAGCAGCAACCATCAGCTTGCCTCCGGGTACATTTGGAATGGAGGGGATCAGACCACGAACAATACTTCCAGGCGAGGGCAAAACAATGAACATGGATAGCAGGAAAGAAACCCCCATAAGTGTTACGAATACTATAAGCAACTTTTCAAAAAAGGAATATCTGCCGACCAGCAGCAGGCTGTACATGATCAGAATCAATACGATTGCCAGTGACAGTATGCCCCAGTAGCTGTTCTCAGGAAGTTTGGGAAGGAATAAGCGCATGACTTCATAGATCCCATTTGCACTGAGCCCGAGGATCCCTGTCAATGAATTCCATTGCGCGACAATGATTCCCACCATGACCAATAAAGCAATGAGTTTTCCTCCTTTTAGCCTGGTTTTAAAACTGTGAATTGATGTTCCACCGGTGATGATCGCATACCGTCCAAATGCTTCCATCAGCACCCAGGCAAACAGGCAACTGAGCAACAGCACCCATAACAATTGCATGCCGAACTGGCTTCCTGATTTTGCCATGGAAGTAACGCTGCCTGTGCCTATAGTGTAGCCGATACAAAAGATCCCAGGACCTACGCTTAGCAGTAAATACCAAAACCTTTTAATGAAATGCATGATTTATTTATCTATATACGAAAAATAATTTCCGATGACCTCGGATACTCTCAATGCCCTTTTGTATATAATCAGTTGGAGCATTTCTCCCTTTATGTGTTCTCCAATTGTCCATAGTTCAGCTCCGTTTACTTCCTGTAGATACGGGTTGAACCTTCCCCAACCGCATTGCCTTGCATCTCCACCATCATTCAGAATACCATCTACTACAAACATGATAATCTTCGGTCCGCCGTCAACAATCACACTCATATGGTGATTCTTACCAGCTTCAACCATTCCCTTATCACAATCCCAGGTAGAGGTCGTGCGTCCGTCACTCATGGATAGCCTGATCGTTTCCTCATCGGTGGTGAAAAGCTTTATTCCTTTTCCAGACTCATTCCGGGTATCGATCAAAACCTGTCCGGGGCTGAGATCATCAAACCGGAATGCCAAGTCAATGGTAAATCCTGATTGGTCAAGATTTCGGACATAAAAAGGATCAAATTGAATCCCTTCTTTTTGCAGGGGGAATTGAACATTTGCCATAATCCATTCGATGGCCAAATCATCGACAGATGCTTGCCGATTCTCGAACTGGTTCCAGAGTCCTTCAAGTAATTCTTGATCGATTTTATGAACTCGGGCTATATCTTTCTGTGTTTCTGTTATGTAATATTTACCATTGTCTTCCACCAGGTCTGGATAGCTCATCCTGATAATTGGGTCATCATCATATAACAGGATCTCTGGTTGTGTCCATGCTATAATTTTACCATCGGGGCCATCCCTTTCCACTCCTCCTGCCATCCATGCCGGGTTTCTGTCCCTGTAGGCCATTGTCCTGCGTTCAGGATGTTCCCTGATAAATCTACCCCCATGGTTGTGAAACCAGTAGAGGAATTTGCCATTCTCGCATTTCCATGCAAAATTGGCTGCCCGGGGGTGTTTTACCAAACGGCCATTGGCATATCGTAAATATTTGGGTATATCCCATGTATATCCGCCATCCCGGCTGTAAGAATAAGCCGGATGTCCATCTATGGTGCGGTAAACGCAATAGAGGGAGCCATCGCTTAAAATAGAAAAGCTTTGCTCGGCCGAAATGGGTCCACCTCCTGGAGGAGTTCTTAGTCCGATATCCCCATCCGGCAAGGTTTCCCATATAATCTTTTCAGGATCTGTTTCGGTCAGGATATTTGGGCTTTTTAACAGGACCCCCTCATTTGAGGTAAAAAATCCTTCTCCAAAGCCCCCCACTTTGATCAGGGGTACATAACCTGCATCATTAAGAATAAAAGCTTTACCTACATTCCAGAAAAACTGAATTTTGCCTTTGTAGATATTGTTTCTGTCAATTTCAAATTCACGAACAGGGATGGTGTAACGGTTTTCTGACCAGGTTATCCCTCTGTCATCACTGTATTTGAAGACAAAGTATCCCTGAGAATCCACTCGTTTTATTGTGCCTGATGGTGACCCGGCCCAAACATCTGATTTTATTGATCTTATGTTGTCAGTATTGTGGTTGTAAAAGGCATATACCCTGCCTGAAGGGACCTTAAGCAAAACGGCATAGGAAGCTTCTGGACCGTCGGTGGGTTCAAACGGAACAAGTTTCGACCACGTTTTACCATGATCTGTACTTCGTGTCACTGCCACGTATTGTCCGGATTGCCCTTCACGCCCTGCCCCAGTTGTTAGTATACACAACCATGCACCATCGTCTGTTTTCACAATGTAGGGCTGATCGCTGTAAGATTCATCGGGAATGATCAAGCCATTGCGGATGTTTCGCCAGTCTTTTTCTTGACCATGGACATTGCTGATTTCGAGAACCACACAGAGCAGGATCAACAAAAAATAGTTCAAAAGAGGGCCTTTTAATATTGTCATATCTGGATAAACGAAAATGGGTGGGGATTTTGCTATATAGTTTTACCTCGATAACCCAGTGTGCATATTATATATTATCAAACTTAACAAATAATTTTGCATAGATTTACAATCCATTTACAAAGACAGTGAATGTGGCACTGCCCCATTTTTTTGTTATCTAGTCATCTGCAGGATCATGGCGATGATGTATGGTTTAAAAATTTAAAGATCAAGAAGTTATAGGAATATACTATTGATCGATTTAGATCATCATATTTTTCAGTGCTTAGCGACCAGTTGAATGATCGAGCAACCATGGGGACCTACGAGTACAGTTAGATCATCCTCACAAGCACCCAGATCCTTATGCCTCCACAGATCATGTGCAGATTGTGACCGGGTAAGTCGCAGTTCACTCCAAGTAACGGGAATTTCCTGATCGCCTGAATTGGCAATATCAAAGAAACCCACAATAATAGATCCATCAGACATCTGTTTTTTAAGCACCCAGGCCTGGTCATCCATCCGGACAGGTTCTGCACACAGACCCAATCTGTCCTGATTAACTGCTATTAGCTCAATATTACAGAGCAGGTTCCTGGTAAAGTCATCTATTTGCGACATGTCCCCTGAAAAGAACAATGGGCATGCCATCATATACCAGAGTGAGATGTAACTGTACTGTTCGTTGGGTGTCAATTCAATGGGAGCGATTTGGGCCCCTTTATTGAAGGGTGACCGCCATTTCCCAAGGATGAGGTAATCAGGATCATTCCATCCACCAGGACCATTATATAGTCGAAGCTGAATGTTTTTCTCTGCAATTTTATAAACCCCGCCTTCCGTTAATGTATGGCCCAGATCTCCACCAATCCGCCATGATTGTCCTGTTTCTTTGCCCCATTCCCAGACATTTGTCATTCCGTACTGGCAAAGATTATGCAATATATCGCGGCTTTGATTCCGCAACAAATCATTCATCAACTTGTAAGGCTTCATGTATTCTTCAAGTGATTGTTTTGATTCAGGCAATTCATTGAAAATATCCCTGTAATGGCACCAATCATATTTCAGAAGGTCAAATCCCCATTCAGCATAGGTTTGTGCATCAATGGCTTCATGCTGCCAGCTGCCTTCAAATTGCTGACATGTTCTCGGTCCGGGAGAAGTATAGATCCCCGCCTTCAGTCCCTTTTCATGGATGAATTCTGTCAATGCCTTCATATCCTGAAAATTGGAATTTGGTATTATCCGACCGTCTGCATCCCTGGTTTCTCCAGTCACAGCAGTGATATCCAATCCCACACTGGCGGTCTTTCTTCCTTTCGTTGACTTCTCGGCCCATTCGCCTGTTATACGCATCCAACAATCGTCTATGCTTACATAACTGTAACCAACATCTGCCATCCCGCTGCTTACCATAGCATTGGCAGCTTTGCGTATCTTTTCATCTGTTATGTAATGATAATGGGTGTACCAGTGGTTCCAGCCCATAGGCGGTGTCAGGGCGAGTGTGTCACCCACTACAAGTGTCCATTCCCTCAAGTCTTTGCCATATTCATTCTCTGCAATGAGTTTGATCTTAAACTCACCTTTCTTGTCAGGGGTCATTCCGGTAAGTATTCCTGTGCTGGCATCAAGCATCAGGGAGGAAGGCAATCCTTCTGCTGAAAACTTCATTGGGCGCTCACCCTGTGTTGGAGTTCTGTAAACCAATGGTTTCCCTGGTGTACATCCATAGATGGCCGGCCCGTTAATGGCTGGACTTTTGGATGGTGCTGGTATCAGGATTTCTTTACCCTGTATGCGAGCATCGTAAGTTTTGATTTTTGTACAGCTGTTTCCGACCAGCGCAACAATCAATATAAAATAAGGGTAAGTAAATTTTAAATTTTTCATTGGAGTTGTTATAAATTACTAAGTTCTGTTAAGTTAGAAACTATTTGAAATTTTTTAACGAATTTTATCAGACATTTCAGTTCTGCAAATATGAAAGGGAAAGTGATATCTCTGTTAAAAACAATCAATTATGAAAAACTCATTAATCAAAACTGGAATTGTTTGCCTATTCGGATGCTTGATCATGCTGGCATCCTGTAATCCCAATCAGTCAACACAACCCAAGACAACTCAGGATGAGGATAGGATGGCTTGGTGGCGCGATGCCCGTTTCGGGATGTTTATCCACTGGGGCTTGTATGCTGTTCCTGCCGGTGAATGGAAAGGTGAGAAAATCCCTGGTATCAGTGAGTGGATTATGCTGAGAGCCAGGATACCTGTAGATGAGTATGAAGCACTGGCAAAAGAATTTAATCCGGTTAATTACAATGCGGATGAATGGGTATCCCTGGCCAAGGCAGCAGGTATGAAGTACATTGTGATCACCTCAAAACATCACGATGGATTTGCGATGTTTCATTCGAAGGCGAATCCCTATAATATTGTGGATGCAACCCCATTCGACAGGGATCCATTGAAAGAGCTTGCCGATGCATGCAGGAAGTATGGAATTAAACTTGGATTTTACCATTCCCAGGCGCAGGATTGGAATCATCCGGGGGGAACCTATAGGAATATGGATAAGGAACCACACTGGGATCCGGCGATGAAACGGGTAAGTACTGATGAATATGTTGACGAGAAAGTCATTCCACAGGTAAAAGAATTGCTTACCAATTATGGTGATCTCGCTATTTTCTGGTGGGACACACCCTATTTTATGACGGAAGAACAGGGCAACAAGCTGCTTCCGCTGCTCGAATTGCAGCCGGGTATCGTGGCCAATAACCGCTTGGTTCGTGGCTGGAAAGGGGATTTCAGTACACCCGAACAGCATATTCCGCCAGGTGGACTTGATTACGACTGGGAAGTATGCATGACCATGAATACCAGCTGGGGTTATAAGCATTATGACGATAACTGGAAATCGACCAAAGACCTGGTAAGAAACCTGATTGACATCGCCAGCAAAGGAGGCAATTATCTATTGAATGTCGGTCCGAATGCCCTGGGTGAAATTCCCGGTCCCAGTATAGAAAGACTAACTGAGATTGGGGAATGGATGGATAAAAACGGAGCATCCATCTATGGTACCTCCGCCAGTCCTTTCTTTAAGCTTCACTGGGGAAGATGTACAAAAAAGGAAACCAAAAAAGGAAACCTGCTTTATTTACACGTTTTTGACTGGCCTCAAGGTGGCGAGCTAATCATTCCAGGATTAAAAAGCAGCATAAAGAAAGCATATTTGTTGGATGGGGAGCAAAAACTTAAAGTCAGGCAGGGGAAGGGGAACACCATAGTGCAACTTCCCACAAAACCTGTGGATGATATAAGCAGTACCATTGTCCTGGAAATCCGGGGGGAATTATTGGTAGAAAGCAATATGCCTGCCCAGGATGAAAACGGTCAGATCTTTTTGCCGGCCATCATGAGTGATATCAATAATCCGGGATATGGGATCCATGCCGAGCTTTCAGAAATAGGCAAAGATGCCTATATCCATAACTGGAAAGATGAAAGGGCAAGGATATCATGGGTGTTTTCTGCAAGTGAACCAGGGGAATACAAGGTTGAAATAATGGCAGGCTCAGCCTCAGACAGCAATGTTGTGATGATTAAATGTGGTGAAGAAACGATACAGGCAAAGATTCCTGCAACCGGGACCCTGGAGAACATGGAGAAATTAACACTCGCAAATGTGCATTTAGAAGAAGGCCAAAATGTAATTGAACTGGATCCGATAAAGGAGGGTTGGAGCGAGGTAAATCTTCAATATGTTTTAATATCTAGTATAACCAATTATCCCTGATATACTCAAGCCACCACTTGATACCCGGATCACAATGTGTACCCTCTCCTCCGGGATGATGGTTGGGCGGAACGTTTTGCAGCCATGTGGAAGCAAACATGTACCCGTGACCATTATTAAGCAGGTTATCTGTATTTTGTAACTGTTCAGCCTTTTTCCCTTCCGTATAGAAACCAACATTGATATATTTATACAGGCCCTGTTCCTTGCTATAAGCACCCCAATAATCTGTCATTGTACCTTCACTTTCAATATATGGTTTACCTTGTACTTTTTCGCTAAAATGTAAGGCAAGATCAGCATCAGGTGGAGGAAAACCCTTTGCATTATACCCAATCATGATGGTTGAATCAATCCTTTTCCCCGCTGCGATCATCCGGGAGATATCGAAACCTGCATTTCTTTGGGCCATTCCTTCATTATCAGGATCAACAAAGACATTCCTGTAGTTGTTCTCAGAGAGCCATTTGACAGTATTTGCAATGGCATTCTCTGCATCCTGTTGGTTCCAGCTATCCCATTTCCCTTTAGAATTTCCCCAGTAAAGGCACCCTACAAGCACCATCATGTTACGTTCATCACTTGCTTCAATGATCCTTGCCATTCTTACAAGATACTCCGGGTTTAATGAAGCATCTTCATTATATCCCATTACGTCACCGAACCTGGATCCCATGAAAAATACACTGATGGTATTGATCCCATAAGACTTATAGATATCAAGATGTTTGATCAAATCATCTATAGTCTTATCGGATATAAGAGAGTTTGAACAGCGGAGTCCAATTACCTGTATTACCTGGTCATTTAAATAAGTTTTTGAATCCATGACTGAAAAGACATTCTGAGCTGTCAGGCCAACACAGATGGTAATCAAATAGGTTATAAAGCAGAGTAGTTTCATAATTAATTTGTATCTTTTTCGAAGTGATCCAACAGATAAATTTAACGTTTATCCTAATAAATTTAATGATATGCGATTTTTATTGCTCTTATTATCATTAACGCTTATTATAGGCAATGGGACAAGCCAGGTTATTACGTTCGACTTCGAAAAAGTTCCGGAAGAGAGCGGGTTTAAAATGGATGGCTACTGGGTCTGGGGTGGTTCCATGATAAGGGTAGATTCAACCTATCATTTATTTGCTTCCCGATGGGTAAAGAATATGGACTTTCCAAGGGAATACCGGCAAGATTCTGAAATTGTCCGTGCCATATCGAACTCACCCACCGGCCCATTTAAATTTGAGGAGGTTGTCATTGGAGAGCGGGATAGTTCTTATTGGGATGGGAATATGGCTCATAATCCTACCATTCATAAGATTGGAGACGAATATGTGCTTTTTTATATAGGGAGTGATTATTCAACCTACCGTAATAATTCGGGGTATTTGCTTCGCAGGATTGGTTATGCCTCTTCAAAATCTATTACCGGACCATGGAAACGTTCAGATGAGCCAATTATCGAACAAGAATCGAATAATCCAGCCATACTTAATGAAGCCGCCAGCGTCAAATTATTGTTTCGCGATGCACCCTTAAGAGTTTCTCTGGCAGAATCAGATAATTACAAAGGCCCTTATAAAATTGTCAATGATAATTTATGGTATGAATGCAAATTGGAAGATTTTTATTTATTCAAAGCCAATAATCAATATCACATCATTTGCGAAGACAATGTTGGCGGGGTAAGCGGTCATGTACGCTGGGGGGTTCATCTGTATTCAACCAATGGAGTGAATGATTGGAAGAAGTACGATCCTGTTGTTGTATATGATCATGAAATAAAATTCGAGAATGAGCAAACATTACATTGCGAGAGAAGGGAAAGACCACAATTTCTGATCGTTAACGGTGAGATTACACACTTGATTACGGGTGTTTATGATGGAGAAAATTCCTGGTGCCAGCCTGTCAAATTGAAAAAGTCGATAAAATTGGATTAATTTACAATGGATACCGCTTCATAATGAAATAAGCCATGAAAATAGTTGATATTTCACCGGAGCATGAGAATAAATATTACTGCTGTCTGGAAGAGTGGTCAGATGAAATGAAAGAAGCAGGAGATCATAAGCAGCGGTGGTACGAACGCATGAAAGATAAAGGTGTCAGGGTAAAACTTGCGCAGGATGAGAATGATGTAATAGGAGGCATGATACAATATATACCGATAGAACATTCTATATTTGCGGGAGAGAATTTATATGCTGTTTTATGTATTTGGGTTCATGGATATAAGGAAGGTATCGGGAATTTTCAGAAAAAAGGTATGGGGATAGCATTACTGAAAGCTGCTGAGGAAGACTGCCGAGAGCTTGGCACCAATGGATTGGTTGCCTGGGGACTGATGATACCGGCCTTTATGCGCGCTTCATGGTTTAAGCGGAAAGGATATAAGGTTGCAGATAGAAGTGGAATCATGAGATTATTGTGGAAGCCGTTTAATGAACATGCAGTCCGGCCGAGATTTATCAAACGAGAAAAGAAACCCCCAAAGGGGAAAGATAAGGTAAACATTACCATGTTCAGAAATGGATGGTGTCCTGCAATGAACCTGGTATATGAGAGAACCTTAAGAGCCTTGAAGGAGTTTGAAGAAAAAGTCGATTTGGTACAATATGATACAGTTGACAGGGAAGTCTTAAGTGAATGGGGAATAACAGATGGATTGTATATAGATGGTAAAGAAATACGCATGGGACCACCTCCGTCTTATAATAAAATCAGGAAGAAGATCGAGAGGAGAGCAAGACACAAGAAATCAAACTTTATAAAACAATAAAAAAATGAAAATCAAAAATTTATCTTTCGCTTTATGCCTTGGAATGCTAATTGTTATAACCTCGTTCGTTCAGGCCCAGGAAGCTTCTGCTGATCCTTTTTTAGGCATGTGGGCCCTGGATCTGGATTATGAAAGCAGCAATGCAGGATGGATGGAGATCAGCCAGGAAGAAGGTTACCTCGATGCCAGTATGCTCTGGCGCGGAGGAAGTGTATATCCTGTCGAGTTTGTTTTTATTGAGGGGGATCATTTGTTTTTATACCACAGCTCGGAAATAGTCCGGGAAAAAGACGCCTCAGGCGATACTGTCAAAACGCAACATCAGATATCCTGGTTTGATCTGAAAAAAGAAGGAGAGGATAAAATTACGGGGACTGCTTTCTTTCCGAATGAGAATAGCGTTGGACTGGAAGCTGTTTCTTTTACCGGTAAAAGGATCCCGGAATATTCCGCTGCACCAGATCTGAGCAATCTGGAATATGGGAAAAAGGTTAAATTATTAAATGGAAAGGATCTTTCAGGATGGAAGTTACTGGAGGAAAGTTCTGTCAGCGGATGGAAGGTTGTAGATGGTGTCCTGGTAAATGATCCAGTTCAACACGAAGGGGAAGAACATATTTCTTACGCGAATCTGCGAACCGTTGAGACCTTTGAAGATTTTAAACTGAAATTGGAAGTTAATGTTCCTGAAGGCAGTAATTCTGGCGTATATCTACGGGGTATTTATGAGGTACAGGTTATGGATAGTTATGGGAAACCATTGGATTCGCATAACATGGGAGCATTATACAGCAGAATTGTACCTTCTGTTTCCGCTGAAAAGCCAGCAGGTGAATGGCAGGAACTGGATATCATTTTGTACAAAAGGCATTTAACAGTTGTGTTGAACGGACAAAAGATAATCGATAATCAACCCGTTAAAGGGGTCACCGGAGGTGCCATGACAGCTGATGAATTCATCCCCGGACCTATATATCTACAGGGAGATCATGGAAAGATAAGTTACAGGAATATTGTACTGACCCCGATCCTGGATTAAATCATATTTTCTGTTACCTGCTTAAAAAGTGCCTGCACCTTTTTTCGGGGATCTCCTTCTCCAAGGGTTTCCAAGGGGAAAAATCCCTGGTAATTTTGCTCATGAACGATCTTCATGAGTTTTCCGAAATCGGTCGGAATATTACCGTCATTGGTTTTTACATGCTCCTTAACCTGCCATGTAACGGCATAAGGGATCAGTTTTTCGATCTCTCTGTAGGGGTCAGTGGACGGCAGGCTGCCGATATCAAGCATTAGTCCGAACCATTCAGAATTAACGTTTTCCATGATATCAATGATGTCTTCAGTGGCAACAATAAAATCATTATGATTCTGGAAGGTGACCATCACCCCATAGGAAGATGCAAAATCAGCACATTCCTGGAATGCTTCGATAACCCAGGATTTGATCTCATCCCGTGTATGGCCTTGTGGTGATTCCCGTCCGGCAAATACCCTGACATACGGGGCCCCCAGTTTGGTAGCTGCAATAATCCAGTTTTTCACCAGGTTGATTTCTTTTGCACGTTTTTCCGGATCAGCAAGGGTGAAATCATTCCTTACCCCGGTACCGGTAATGGCAAGACCATGTCGGAAGGCCATCCTTTTAATATTGAAGAGTATTTTATCTTCGGGGACCTCCGGGTAGCCGGGAATATAATAGGCGGTAAGGTCAACCCCCATGAAACCGGTTTGTGCGGCAAACAGGAAAAGTTCTTTGAGGCTCATCTCGCCATTCAGCAGCATCCTGTTGAACGAATAGGCATTCAGGCAAAGTGCAGGGCCGATTTTCCCATCAACATTTATTTTACGTCCAGCAGGCTTCACATAACCTGACAAAAAGGCCAGGGATGAGGTTTTCAGAAAAATTCGTCTTTGCATAGCTTTTTTTATCAAAGATATCCAAATCAGCCAGGAATTTGATTCACCGGCCTAAAAATATTAAAGCATTATCGATCAGTCGAATGCATGGATAACCTGATATTTACTAAATTTATGGAAACTTATAAGTGGCACTTATTAAACCTAAACCAAAATGAAAAAGTTAACCTTGTTATTTTACGTATTTGGGCTTGTGCCCCTAATCTCATGTAACCAGGATGGGGGATGGGAGGATCTTTTTAACGGAAAGGACCTGGAGGGATGGGAAGTAAAAGGAGCAGCGGAGAGCAACTTCTTTGTGGAGGATGGCATACTCGTGGCGGAAACAAAAATGGGTCTGCCCAACACCTTCCTGGCAACAAAGAAAGACTATGGGAATTTCGAAATGGAGGTGGATTTTAAGGTCGACCTTGGGATGAACAGTGGTGTGCAGATCCGTAGCGGCGTCTATGAAAAAGACACCTCGACTTCTTATATGTCAGGGAGGTTAGAAGAGGGTACGCGTGATTGGGAAGTTGGCACGGTACATGGTTACCAGATCGAGATCGACCCTTCCGACAGGGCATGGACAGGTGGATTTTACGAAGAAGGTGGCCGGGGCTGGCTGGTCCCCCTGACGGAAAATGAAGAAGCCCGTAAAGCCTTCAAACAGGGTGAGTGGAACAATTTCCGGATCATTGCAGATGGGAATCAGTTTCAGACCTGGATCAATGGGGTCAAGGCTGTAGAAACCACCGATGATGATGCCAGTACAGGTTTCATCGCACTCCAACTCCATAGTATCAGAAGCGAAGATCAGGTGGGCTTAAGAATCTTGTGGAAAAACTTGAGGATACGTGAACTGGACTAAGGCAGAGAGATCCTGGTTTCAGTTTTTGATTCTGATCAGCCTGTTCACCATCATATTGCTGTTACAGCAATCATGTAATCATGGTGTACAGTCCCCGGGAAAATTCGAAATCTACACTGAGGCGATCGATCCCCATCCAGATTCAACCGCCAATTGGGAGGCAGTTCTACCCGGATTGAACGCATCTGTAGGATCCATTGATCTGCGGTATCTGAAGAGCTTTATTCCCGAACTTACTATTAATAAAGATTGGCAGGGAACAGCCTGGCGAGGGGAGAAGATATCTGCTCAACTTGTATTATGGTCCAAGGATCCAGTTGCTCAAATTGAATGCAACTTTTCAGATTTTGTCTCTGAGGACGGCAAAAGTCTGTCCTCCGATGTTGCCCGGGCCAGGTTTGTACGTTATGTCCTCACGGATGAATTCGCCGAAGGCTGCAGTAATCGAACACCCGAGGCCTATCCCGTATTTTTATACCCTGATGCCCTGGATAATGTCTCATCCTTTGATATAGAAGGGGAAACTGCTCGCCCAGTCTGGATTACCATACAGGTTCCGGCTGAAGCAGTGCCCGGGGTTTATACCTCCTCCATGCAATTAACCGCACAAGGGCAGGAATCCCAGCACTTCCGGTTCCAGTTAGAGGTTTTGCCCCAATTGTTGCCACCATCATCGGAATGGAATTTCCATCTGGACCTGTGGCAGCATCCCTGGTCCATTGCCAGGATATACCAGGTGGAGCCTTGGTCCCCGGAGCACTGGGAAATTATACGGCCCTACGCAAAAATGCTGGCTGACGCTGGACAGAAAGTGATTACCACATCTGTAATTGAAAAGCCTTGGGGCACCCAGACGGAGTATGGTTTTGAATCCATGATCCAGTGGACCAAAAAAGCCGATGGTAGCTGGGTATTTGACTATACCATCTTTGACAACTATGTACAGTTTATGATCGACATGGGTGTGAACAGGCAGATCAGCTGCTATTCCTTGATACCATGGACAAATGAACTGGTATATTACAATGAAACAGCCGCTCAGAATGATACGGTATTTATCGAACCAGGTTCATCGGCTTTTGTCGAATTGTGGACTCCCTTTTTGAAAGCTTTCAGGATCCACCTTGAAGAGAAGGGATGGCATAAGATCACCAATTTTGCCATGGATGAAAGAGATGGGGAATCGATGCAGAAAATGCTTAACATGATGGATGAATTGGCACCGGATTTCGGCATTGCCCTGGCAGATAGCAGAAATGCATTTGACATCCTCCCTTACCTGAAGGAAAGGGATTCCTAAGGCTTTAACAAGCCACGGGCAGTACTTCCTCGCGGTTTCCT
>DAOWJB010000147.1 GCA_030640625.1 Bacteroides sp. | reverse complement strand
ATTTCCAAATATCAACTCAAAATTCTTATCTGGAAAAGTTCTGAATCTGATATATTTTATACTTTTATTTAACCGCTAAATAAATATTAAACTAACTAACCATGAAATCGAATTATTTAAGAATGACCCTTGTAATTTTTCTAATATTCATGTTGTATGCCTGCTCCCAGACAACAACGGAAGGCCCTTATTTAGCTACCGGAATTAAAATAGGTGAAGTATCCCAAACTGAAGCAATTGTTTGGGTTCGGTTAACCGAAAATCCCGAGCGTATCGGAAATGATGCTCCCATGCCCGAAATAAGATACAAGGATCCTGAAACCGGAGAGATGATAGAACGCAGAGGCAGGCCTGATGCAACACCGGTGGTTACCTATCCTGAGGGTCATACCATAAAAAATATTCAGGGTGCAACTCCGGGGAGTGAAGGCAAAGTTCGTATAAAATACAAGGTATCCGGTAATCAGAAGTGGACAAAGACGGATTGGCAGGCAGTCGACCCGGAAAAAGCATATACCCATCAGTTTCAGCTTACAGATTTATCAGCCGGGAAAAAATATGAACTGTTGGTGGAGGCCAGTCCAGATGGTAAAAAAGTCAGTGCATCCATGGAAGGTAAATTTAAAACGGCACCAAGTGCAGACGTTCCCGCTGAAGTTAATTTCATTGTTACTACAGGTACTTCGTATGGGGATGTGGATAGTGAAACAGGTTATATGATCTACTCAAATTCATTAAAACTTGATCCGGAATTTTTTGTACATACCGGCGACATTATTTATTATGACGGAATGGGAAAGACCGAAGATTTGGCAAGGTGGCACTGGGACAGGATGTACAGTTACCCAAATAATATTGAATATCATCGTCAGGTGGTAAGCTATTTTATTAAAGACGACCACGATACATGGATGAACGATTGTTACCCTGGTATGATTACAAAATTTATGGGGGAATTTACCTATGAGCAGGGAACTCAGATCTTTCTGGACGAAGTACCAATGGGCGAGAAGACATACCGTACAATTCGCTGGGGAAAGGACCTTCAGATCTGGCTGGTAGAGGGCCGTGATTACCGGAGCCAGAACCCGATGCCTGATGGTCCTGAAAAGACAATCTGGGGGAAAGAGCAGATGGATTGGTTTAAATCAACCGTTGAGAATTCGGATGCTACATTTAAAGTACTTATCAGTCCAACCCCAATCGTAGGTCCCGATCGGGAAAATAAAAATGATAATCATGCGAACGTTGGTTTTAAACATGAAGGCGACCTTGTACGGAAATTTATCAGTGAGCAAAAAAATATGGTGACCGTTTGTGGCGACAGGCACTGGCAATATATTTCAAAAGATGCGGAAACCGGATTGCTTGAATTCAGCTGCGGCCCGGGAGGCGATGATCATGCCGGTGGCTGGAATCAGGAAAATATACTTCCTGAGCACATTTACCTGAATGTTGTGGGTGGATTTTTGGAAGGTACTGTTTCTCAAACCGGTGGAACATCGAAATTAATTTTCCGTCATTATGGTTCAGATGGTAATCTATTAAATGAATATGTCGTAAATTCAGAAAAAAACTAATATTAAATTCAAGTAAATCATGAAAACATCCCGAAGAGAATTTTTAGCCCTGTCCGGTGCCGGATTACTGGCTGCATCATTACCAGGAGTGTCTTCCTATGCAAATACAATATCCCCTGATCTTTCAAGGTTTGCCTTTGATTTAGGGATTGCATCCTACACATTCCGGAAATTTTCCCTTGAAGATACACTCAGCATGACAAAACGCCTTGGAATATCGAGGATCTCATTTAAAAGCTTCCATCTGCCCTTGGATGCATCTGATGAATTAATCGCTTCAACACTGGCAAAGTGTGATGTGGAAGGAATCAATTTGTATGGTGGAGGGGTGATCTATATGAAGACCAAGGAGGAAGTTGACAATGCCTTTGAATATGCACGGAAAGCAAAAATGAAGATGATAATTGGTGTACCCGGGCATGAATTTTTATCATATACAGAGAAAAAGGTAAAGGAATATGGTATTAAACTTGCCATTCACAACCACGGTCCAGGCGACGATCTGTATCCAAGCGCAGAGAGTGCTTATAAATATATAAAAGATATGGATCCCGGGATGGGTCTCTGCCTTGATATTGGCCATACCAAACGCATCAACAGAGATCCCGAACAGGATCTCGTCGACTTTTTTGACCGGATATTTGATATCCACATAAAAGATGTAACAGCAGCCAGTAAAGAAGGTTCTACTTGTGAGATAGGCCGGGGAGTAATTGATATTCCCTCCTTTCTTAAGATGGTAGTGAAAAAGAAATATTCCGATACCCTTGCCTTTGAATATGAGAAGGATGCCGCTGATCCATTGCCCGGAGTCGCTGAATCAATTGGTTATGTAAGAGGTGTATTATCAACCATATAGAGCATATGGGTGTACCTGGCAATCAGGTTTATGGTCTGAATGACTGAATTGATATTCAAGCACCACAATGAAGAGAAGGAACTTCTTTAAAATTTAATTGCCAGACATCGCAGGATTAAATCTTTTCTCTTGTACGGGTACCTATTCACCCGATCAAAAGATTGAAGATGGGAAAGTCATTGAAAAGAAAAAGCAAACCTTATGATATCCCATTGCGCTCACTGATCTCAAAGGATATTTCAAACCTCATGATGGCAGGCAGGAATATATCTGGCGATTTTATTGCTTCTTCCAGTTATCGTGTTTCTGGGAATGCTGCAAAATCCATATTTAATAATGAATTGCCCTCTTCTTCCTTTAAACATATTAATCTTTAAACAATGAGAAATGTACTTTTTATGCTTCTAATGACAACTTCCTTGTTTATTAGCGCCAGTGATAACTATCCCTGGTACACACAGGGAGATTTCACACCAGAATTCAGGATGGAATTTACCGTTTCAAATCCCCTGGATTTTGATCGTCAAAATTGTGCGGTCATCATCAATCGTGAAAATTTTCCAATCCCCGACATCCACGAAATGTGGGTTACGGTTGTTGATCCGGAAGGACCACCTTTTGAAGGGCCTACGGAAGAATTACTTCGCCTGCAGGGCGGGCACCAACTGAAGGAGGAGACCAACGGGCATGCTGTCTTTCACCAGCTGGATGACCTTGATAAGGATGGGATCTGGGATGAGCTTTTTTTCCAGGTTGACATACAGGCAAAGTCCAACAAGACCATCTTTATATATCTGGGAGAAAATATCCGCGGCTGGAACAAACATTTTACCCATGCCAATATCGGGAGCTATTGCCGGCATCAGATACCTTTTTGGGAGAGTGAAAATGTAGGCTGGAAAATATGGTTCGCAAACTGCTGTGATGTTTTTGCCAAACGTAAGCCCGTCTTGATGTCAAATCACCTCTATATGGATAATTATGACGGATATGGCATTTCGTTGATCAATGAGGACTGGGGATCGGATATCCAGGGAGTAGCAGGTTCTCTTGGTGGCGGTGGGATCTGCCTGTTTGAATTTCCCGAAAAACCTGATTCTGTTTCCCTGCCCAGGTTCACTCCGGCTCAATCAGAGCTGGCTCCTGAGAGCCTTTGGAATGCAGGACAGATCAGCGATACGCGCTATGCTTACGAAGTGGTGGTGAACGGACCGGTTCGCTCAATCATAAAAATCAAAGGCATGAATTGGAATTCAGGCAGTGGTTTTTATGAGTATGAACAGCTTTATACCGTGTATGCAAAGCAAAGTTATTGTACATCCAGGGTAACCTTCACCACCTTTCAGCCTAAAAAATCCGGTGTGAGGATGGGCTGTGGTTTCCGTAAAAAGCCCCAGGAAGATCATTTCATCCAAGAAAAGGGGATGATCATATCCTCGGGTCCGGAAGGCATCCGTGATCCGGAAAAAATTGATGACCGGGAGGACTACCAGGTAGATTTTATTGGAACCGCACTGGTGGTTAAGGACATATACCAACCCGAATATCAATTTGTTTCATCTCATGATGGCAACCACACATTTAAGGTTACTCCCCTGCACAATAATAGCTTCGCATATTTTCTGGCCTCTGCCTGGAGCGAAGGGGCAGTGTATAATAATAAGAAAGACTTCACTGAATACATTAGAAAGACGGAACAGGAATTTAATAACCCCCTGCAGGTACAATTTGCAGGTACCAATGAAAAATAAACCCATAAACTTATGAAACAAAGTATTTTAAAGTATGCCTTTTCTGCCGTACTATTTTGCCTGCCGATAAGTCTGGCAACCTGCCAGGATCAAGACGGGAACAAAAATGAATCAGTGCGCTATCTGCATCCCATATTTGAAAATGTTGATGTACAGAAGGATATTGTATTCGGGGAGGTGGTCAACTATGAAGGTGAAACTGAGAATCTGTTACTGGATGTCTATACACCTGTTGGAGATACGGAAATAAACAGACCTGCCATATTATGGATACATGGGGGAGGATTCAGGTACGGCAACGACAAAACCCAAATGTACATTGTTGCCATGGCTAACCGATTTGCCCGGAGAGGTTATGTAGGTGTATCCATTGATTACAGGGTTCGTCAAAATCCGAGAGAGGATATAGAAGGAACCCTGTCCCATGCTCTTGAGGATGCCATGTCGGGACTCAACTGGCTCAGGGACAATAGTGACAAATATAATATTGACAAGGAGAAAATCATTGTGGGAGGCGGTTCGGCAGGGGGAATGATTGCAGTGATCCTTTGTTATAAGGACGGTACTGATTCCGAAAAATGGGATAAAAGCGGGATCATCGGCCTTGTTAATTTATGGGGAAGCCCCGACCCCTCATGGAGAATTTCCATGGTTGATAAAAATGACCCTCCAACCATAATTGTTCATGGTACAGAAGATCCATTGGTTCCATTTATCAATTCAGAACTATTGATGAAAGAACTCGAACGGCATAAAGTAAAATGTGAGATAATTCCTATTGATGGTGCAGGACATACACCGGCCGGCCACATGGATGATTTTGCAGTTAAAATAGCCCATTTTTTGTATGATACACTCTAAAGCAGGTATGAAAAAGGGTATCATAATCATTGCCATGCTGATCCTGGCCAT
>DAOWJB010000287.1 GCA_030640625.1 Bacteroides sp. | reverse complement strand
TGCTTAAACCGCCGGGCAGGCGGGGATGGTCTGTCAAGCGAATCGCATTAGCGGTCGGCAGCAGAAACCAGCAGGAAACTGCGAAGGAGTACTGACCTTGTATTAAGGAATCCATTTCATTCATGGAATGGAGGATGTCAAGGCGAATACAATCTGATTTTAATTAAGGATCTTTTCCAGTGCTGATAAATCAACGGTGGTTTCATAAAATCCATCCATCCAGCGGGCACATCTGTTTGCATTTAAAGGAATGCCCATAACAGGCAATTTTGCTTTCATGCACAAGCGCATTCCCTGGACCAATTCGACCATACATGCAATGCCAAGCACAGCAATGCTCCCATTTATTTTGATCAGCTTTTTGAACAGCGATTTCAGGCTTATCCTGCTCCAGATATAGGGATTGACCTCATGTTCCCTTAACAGCATACTTATCTGGTTTATGTAGCAGGATTTCAGGCATCCCCGGCATAAATAATCGATTTCATCGGGACTGGCTTTGCAGTCTGTTTGTGACTTCTTGAGGCAATAGGGTAGCAGGGCTATCCGGAAATTAGAGCCCAGAAACCTTTCCCGATGGATCCTGTTCACCAGTTCAAACTCGATCATATATAAATAATACTGTTCCCTGCTGCTAAGCAGCCCTTTGTCAGTTATGAACTTATAATAAGAGGCCGTCTTAAGATGTTGTTCCACGCCAGGTGTATAATCAACAAGAACATGGTCAATCCAGTGCAGCATATGTGCCAGCGCTGAATATTCCGGTGGCTTCCCTGCGGTTTTTTTCATCCTTCTTTTATCCTTGCTGAGTGCTTGTATATATTCCAATGCCTGAGGTTCCGGGATGGATAAAAGTGCCAGGATATCATCTGTCAATGCCGAGATCTTCCGGTAGAAGGGTTCCGTGGAAGCATCCTTTCCGAAAAGAGAATATGTTTTCCCGACTATGGGTTTGTAATCCTCCAAGGCCTGAGATCGTCAGATGATAATCCTCTAAAATACTTAAAATATGGCATTATTTTCATAATTTGCTAATCCAAGAGTTTTACCATTTCATGTCAGACAGAGATTTCATGCCCGTTTTTATACTCACCGGAAAAACCGGTAGCGGGAAGACTACCTTTTTATTAAACCTGATAGAAGAATTGTGGAGCAACACATCTTCCATTGCGGGATTTGCAGCTGTATCAGTCCCCGGAGATGATCCATCAGGCTCCTATGAGATACTTGATCTGGTTTCTAATAAAATCCTGCCTCTTGCATCAAGAAGTTATGCTGAAGGAAGGGTGAAGTACGGGAAATTTTATTTCAATCCGGAAGGAATATTGATGGGAAAGAATATCCTTGAAGACCCGATGATATGCGATAATGATCTTGTTATCGTGGATGAGATCGGGCCCTTTGAACTTGATGGAAAGATATGGGCGGACAGCTTAACCCGCCTGTTGGACAGACAATGCTGTTCATTATTATTGGTTGTCAGGGAACAATTGATCGCACAGGTAATACAAAAATGGAAACTGAATGATCCGGTGATCATTGATATTGAGCAAACAAAGAATGTGCAGGCGGCCGCTACAATTATATCAAAGCTTGGCAGAGCAGGTCAGATGAATTCAAATTGACTTTGACCATAATATCTCTTAAATTGCTATAATAATCCAAACCTGAACCTGATATGGAAAAATCCATTTTTCGATCTCATCTTGCCATTGCCCTTATGCTCGGATCTGTATGGGGACTTTCTGAAGTAGTAATGGGAGTTGGACTCCACGCCTGCGCCCGGACAGTATCCGGATCGGTAATGACGGGCATCGCCCTGTTTTTTATTGCTTCGGCCTGGGTGGCCACGAAAAACTATCACATTCCTGTACTGGTGGTTCTGATAGCATGCCTGTTTAAACTGTTTGATGCCGTATTGCTGTCTCTTCCAATCCTGCACGGGGCCATCGGTAATCCCATTTTCGCATTTTTGCTGGAGGGATTTGCAATCCTGGTGCTGATTTCCGTTTTTCGCAAACAGCGCTGGCAGAAACGATCTTCCAGGGCACTGCTGGGAGGGGGGGCGGCCTTGATCGCCGTTTCCATGTTCCCCCTGGTGAAATTTGCCACCGGGATCCCGGCCTGCATTTTTCCGGGTACTACGGTCCCACTATCGATCTTTTTTGCACCCCTGGCCATTGCATTTTCAGCCTTTATGGTTCCGGTCGGGTTTATTGCAGGTGCAAAGATAAAGACCATTGCCAGCAAGGAGGACTTTGGACTTAGGAGCAGATTAACCGGATCTGTGATTTCACCTCTTACACTGGTTATCTGTCTTGCACTGGTAACGTTTTTCAGATGGATGGTTTCATCCGGCATTTCATGATCCTCAGAACACTGTGAAAAATATCTATTCAAATCTAATTCTGGAATCGGCGAAGAATGAACGTATTGTCCTGGCGACCATCCTCGAAACAAAGGGTTCGGTCCCCCAGGTCCAGGGAGCATCAGCTATTTTTTCAGATGGGGGATTGATCACAGGCACACTGGGTGGAGGGATCCTTGAGGCAGATGCCACCCGAAAAGCAGCAGAAGCAATAAAGGGGTATTCCTCAGATATTTATGAGTTTGATCTCAATGCTGAAATATCTTCGAAGGAAGCCGCCATATGTGGAGGCACAGCTTTAATCCTGATCGATGTAAAACCGGATAAATACAGGGATGTGTATAAAACCATGGAGAAATCCATGCTAGATGGTCGACCCGGAGTCCTGCTTACCACCATCGCAAAACAAAACAGCATTACCATTAAAAGGCAATGGTTTGAAAGTGCTCAGGGAGAATACAGTCAGAAAATTGCCCGCTGTCTGGATGAAAAAATATGCCTTTACACTGAAGCTTCCGATGGGACAACAATCTTTTTTGAACCCGTTTTCCCCCTTCCCGAACTGATCATTGCCGGAGCTGGTCATATCGGTAAAGCCGTGGCTCATCTGGCTAACCTGCTCGATTTTGAGGTAACGGTGATTGATGACAGGCCTGAATATGCAAACCCCCAGAACATCCCTGATGCGGATCATCTGATCGTAGATAATATTGGGACAGCTGTTCATGAGGCTGCCAGAACAGCCAATACATACATCGTAATTGTTACCCGTGGACACAAGGATGATGCCGAAGCGCTGAGGGCCTGCCTGGATTCAGAGGTGGCCTATATCGGCATGATAGGCAGCAAGCGAAAGATCAGTTTAATGCGTGAAGAATTTATGTCGGAAGGCTGGGCAACAGCATCCAGGTTTGACCGGGTGTATGCCCCCATCGGCCTGGAGATAGAATCGAAAACCGTTCAGGAGATTGCGGTCAGTATTTGTGCTCAACTGGTACAGGTACGACGCCAGAGGCATGATAAGCGAAAATCACCTTCTGTCACTGCCATTCTCCTGGGTGCAGGTGAGTCCAAAAGAATGGGCAAACCCAAATTATTGCTGCCCTTCGGGGAATCAACAATGATCGGGACATTAATCGGGAACACTCTCAACTCATCTGTTGAAAAAATAATTGTGGTACTGGGGTCGAATTATAATTCTCTTCACCAGACAATCAAGGATTATCCGGTTGAAATTGTAAATAACAGCCGGTACCGGGACGGAATGCTTTCATCTATCCAGTGCGGACTGAAGGCTGTCCCGGATTCTGCAGATGCTGTCATGATATTGCTGGGAGATCAGCCGATGATCGGAACAAGCGAAATGGATAAAGTAAATGAGTCCTACAGGGATTCAGAGAAAGATATCATCATTGCAACCCACGGGAATAAACGCGGGCATCCCATCATTTTTGGCAGCAGATATATTAGTGAGATAGGAGGATACCCTAAAGACTCCAGCCTCAGGGACCTTCTGCAAAAACACCCTGAAGATATAGAGGAAACTGAAACTGACAATTCCGGGATCCTCAGGGATATAGATACTGAAACAGATTACCAGGAAGAACTCAAACACCATCATAACCATGATTGAAACCATTCAATTTAATTTAAATGGAGATCCGGCAGAATTAGCTGTGGATCCGGACCTGACCCTGATGTGGGTACTCCGGACCAGTTTTGGCCTTACGGGGACAAAATTCGGCTGTGGTCTCGGATTCTGTGGCTCCTGCACCATTATGCTGGATAATGAACCAGTACGTTCTTGTATGCTTACGATTGGTGACATTGGAGGCAAAAAAGTCTTGACTATCGAAGGCCTCGCCCAAAACGGTTCACTTCATCCACTACAGAAGGCATTTATGGAAAATGATGCCCTGCAATGCGGTTATTGTACCCCGGGAATGATCATGAATGCCTATGGTTTGCTGCTAAAGAACCCAGAGCCTTCCAGCAAGGAGATCATTGAAGGTATGGAAGACAATCTTTGCCGCTGTGGCACATACAACAGGATCATTGAAGCCATACAGTCTGCATCCAAAGAAATGAAAAGGGAGGCCGCCATATGAAAAAGAATAAACACCTGGGAGAAAATATCAACGACGATCCTATCACGCATGACCTGGATCGGAGGGATTTTTTAAAGAGAATGGGAGGGGGACTCCTAATAACCTTCTCATTGAATGATTATCCCCTGCTGTTTGGGGGAGAATTGCAGGAAGATGAAAAGACGGATATGAATGCCTACCTGAGGATTGGCCAGGATGGCCGCGTCAGCCTTTACACCGGAAAAATTGAAATGGGACAGGGAGTGATCACATCACTCGGACAGATGCTGGCTGATGAGCTGGATGTTCACTATGACAGCATTGATATATTTATGGGGGATACGGATATTTGTCCCTGGGATGAAGGGACTTACGGTTCCCTGACCACCCGGGTTTTCGGTCCCCTGCTCAGGGCAGCAGGAGCAGAAGCAAGGGCCACCCTGATGCAAATGGCCGCTGAATATCTTTCCATTCCTGCCGACCGACTGGATGTCAGGGATGGTATTGTTACAGCGAAAGAAGTCAAAGAAAAACGGGTCAGTTATGGCACGCTTACCAGCGGAAAGGAGATAGTAAAAAGGCTGGAAGAGAAACCTGCACTGAAAAAACCTTCTGAATTCAGGTTTATGGGACAGCCCATGCTCAGAACTGATGCCCGGGAAAAGGTTACCGGAGAAGCAAAGTACGCGGGAGATATCCAGTTGCCCGGGATGCGTTATGCGAGAATACTGCGGCCACGATCTTATTTCTCAAAGTTGATTAGTGTGGATACCTCCGGTGCTGAAAGCATGGAGGGCGTAGAGGTCGTTCGGGACGGGGACCTGGTGGCAGTGCTTCATGAATTGCCGGATATGGCTGATATTGCTATCTCCAAAGTGAAAGCCGAATATGAAACGAAGGATCCTGATGTCAATGATCAGAGCATCTTTGAGCACCTGGTCAAATCTGGTACCGGTAAAAGGGTTATTGATGAGGGAGGTGATCTTGAAGTGGGACTTCAACATTCGAGCCAGGTTTTCGAGATGGAGTACCTGGATGGCTATGTCGCTCATGCCCCCATAGAAAACCATACGGCTACAGCCATGATGGAAGACGGTGTCATGAAGATTTGGGCCTCCACACAGACCCCCTACCCGGCCAGGACGGATGTTGCCGAGCTGCTGGGCATGCCTGAAGAAAAAGTTCATATTATGCAGATCTTCGTGGGAGGAGGGTTTGGCGGGAAAATCTACAACCAGCAGATCCTTGAGGTAGCCAGGCTGGTTAAATTGACAGGAAAACCCATCCAGGTTGTTTGGACCCGCAGGGAGGAGTTCTTCTATGACAGGCTGAGACCGGCTGCTGTTGTCAGGATTAAATCAGGTATCAATGACTCGGGAAAGATCTCATTATGGGATTATGATGTTTTCTTTGCGGGCAGCCGTGGCGCCAAACAGTATTACGAAATCCCGAACCATAAGACAGTTTCATCCAGTACCGAAATGGGAGAACCCGACGCCCATATGTTTTATACAGGTGCCTGGCGGGCTCCGGCTCACAATACGAATACATTTGCCAGGGAATCCCAGATCGAGATAATGGCTGCTGCTGCAGGAATTGATCCACTGGATTTTCGGCTCAGGCAGCTGAAGGATGCCAAGTATATCAATGTCCTGAAAATGGTTGCAGATAAATTTGGCTGGACACCAGCCAAAGGTCCCAGTGGAAGGGGTTACGGTATAGCATGTGGCAGGGATACCGGCACAACAGTTGGCATGATGGCAGAGGTTGAGGTCGATAAAACCACCGGACATGTGCAGGTTAAAAGGGTGGTGGTTGCCATGGATATGGGACTGGTTGTCAATCCACAGGGAGCCACAATACAGGCGGAGGGTTGTATTAACATGGGACTTGGATATGCTCTGGGGGAAGATATCAGGTTTGAAGGAGGAAAGATGCTAACGAGGAATTTCGATTCCTATGATATCACCAGGTTTTCATGGACTCCCGAAAAAATTGAGGTTTTACTGGTCGATGCCCAGGATGAACCGCCACACGGAGGCGGAGAACCTGCGATCATCTGCATGGGCGGGGTTGTAGCCAACGCTATTTTCGATGCAACAGGTGCCAGGCTTTATCAGATGCCCATGACACCTGAGAGGGTACTTGAAGCCATGGCCATGGCCAATACATAATGGTCATCGAAAGATTACCGGCAGGATTGAGATAAAGACAGGTCTAATCCTTTTCTTTATCGTCTGACTTTTTAAAAAGACCAAAAACTTCCTTTATGGCAAATTCAAGCAATTGATACCTGAGCAACTGAAAATTTGTCTTTAGCTTGCTTATATCAACTTCCAGTTTGTATTCCAGACGCTCTGTTTCCCTTCTCAGGCTTGCCAGGTTATTTATCTTCATCGTCGCGAATATTGAATATGGAAACAATGGCTTTGACAAAAAGATTGGTCAATAAGGGGGTCTTCCTTTTGGCCACCCAGAATAACAGTATTGCCGCCAGCAGAATATCTGCTCCGCTGACCATTAAGTAACCCATGAAATCATGGTCTAATCTAATATTGAGGTAGTTTGCCAGCGCAATGGAACCAAAAACAATTCCCAGCAGGATGAAAATGGTGATAATGAAAAACGTAGCGATGATCCCTAAAAAGAGCGATGATTTCTCTACACCCTTGAGGGTATATAATTTGACTTCATCCTTAAAGATTGACTTCAGGTCATCCTTAATATCATTGATGCTATCCATCCTCTTTCTCTAATAGTTTCTCAATGCTGCCAAGGATATTCTTTATCTGGTCTTTCAATTCCTTGGCTTCATCAGATTTCAGCTCTTCCAGCTCCTTTACCAAATCACTTAAACTGGAAAGATGCTTGGACAGTTTCCCTTTTCTCTCTTCTTCCCCAAAGAGGTACATGCCCAGCAATAAACCACTGACAGCACCAAGTGCCGCAGAGACCAATAACCTGATATTTTCCTGTTTCATAGACCTAAAGATAATAAATATGTTCGGAATTATGGCATGCCAGTTTTAGAGATAACGCATTTATGTATTATATTTGAGTATATTTCTGCGAAACGCATTTATGTATTATGAATCCGTTTTCAACAAAGACCTATAAGGGCCCGGAATACTTCATTGACCGCGAAAAGGAGACCGAGAAACTGCTTGATGCCATAAATAGCGAGCGAAACCTGACTCTTTTTTCCCACCACAGATTTGGCAAAACCATGCTGATTCAGCATGTTTTCAGTAAACTGGACAATAGAAAATACCAACCCATATTTGTTGATTTATTTGCAACCCGGAACATGGTCCACTTTACTCAAAAATTAACGGAAGTGCTGTATGATAGGAAGATCATTCTTGATAACGGGTTTAATAAAATGCTGGGCAGTTTGGGTGCATCTATGACTTTTGATCCATTGTCAGGAAATCCTGAAATAAACTTCCATCTGTCCAATCGAGAGAGTATCATAAAAAGTCTGCCGGAAATGTTCAAACAGATGATCAAGACAAAAAAAGCGGTGGTAGTGGCATTTGATGAATTCCAGGAACTGGCTAGCTATGATGAAGATATAACTGAGGCATTAATAAGGACAATCATGCAGGAATTCCCGCAAATCACTTTTCTGTTTTCAGGAAGTAGGAAAAGCCTGATGAAAGAGATATTTACCAACGCCAACCGTCCATTTTTTCAATCTACGCAGATGATGGAATTGCATGAGATCGACCGGGATATTTATGCCAGAGAGGTCTTTACAATGTTGGAAAAGAATAAGAAGCGGTTTGACGAGGAGGTCATTTACAGGATTCTTGATGAAACTTATTGTCATACCGGTTTTACTCAAATGATGCTGTCAAGGATTTTCAGTGAATCAGAAGAAAAGATTGATGACTTTATCTACGAACAGGTTTGGTACGATATTTTAGAGGATTATAAAGCAATGGCCAGAGAACAGGAGTTTCTCTTGCCTTCCCTTCAATGGAAAACACTGCTTGCTGTGGCCAGGGAGGAGTTTGTAAAAGCACCACAATCCAGGGAATTCAGCCTTAAGTACAATCTTTCTGCTCCGAGTTCTATGGCAAGATCAATAAAAGCATTGCTCGACAAGGGATTGATCATTGAATGTGGGGACAAAGGGTTACGTGTCTACAATGTGTTTATTCAGAAGAACCTTCAAAAATTGTACTACTCCTAAAACCCGGTTTTCAGTGCACCCTTTGTTCAATCAAATTATCGCCATTTACTTTTTCAGGAACTTTCCTTTCAAGATCGCGTTGCCGGTATCAATTTCCAGGATGTACATTCCCTTATGCAAATCGGAAACATCAACTGTCCGGGTGAAACCACGTTGGAATACCAATCTTGAGGACAGGTCATAGACCCTGATGGTTTCTCCCTTCTGATGGTCCAGGTACAGTACATTTTCAACAGGATTGGGATATAACCTTAGGGATAACTTTTCACTGCTTTTTTCCATTCCTGTTGCCGGGTTATAACTCTCATTTGAGAGCCGGATGATCCGGTCATCATTTTCATGCGGGAAGCCATCGTTGCCCCTGCCATCCCAGTTGGAGGTGGCAAAGAAAATCTCTCCTTCGGGAGATACACAAATATCCCTCAGTCGTCCATATTCGTTGTCAAAATAAATATTCTCCGATAGGATAGCATCACCTGATGCGTTTAGTTTTAACACCCTTAAATCGTCTTCCTTCAGGGAAGCCAGCAATAATGAATTTTTCCATTCAGGAATGGCATCATGATCATAATAATCGAGTCCACATACGGCCAACGTCGGTGTCCATGCATAGATGGGCTCTACTACATTGTTGGCTGCACAATATGACTGCTCAGAAGACAGATCACAAAATCCCATTACTTCCGGCCAGCCATAGTTTCCATGCTTTGTAAGGATATTTAGTTCATCATCATTGGAAGGTCCATGTTCAGAGCTATACAGAATACCATTCGAGGCCAGGACCAATCCCTGTGGATTCCTGTGCCCGTAGGACCAGATATGACTGCCCGCGATGGGATTATCATCAGGCACTGAACCATCCAGGTTAATACGTAAAAACTTTCCTGCAAGTGAAGTTGTATCCAGAGATAAGCTGGAATTCGCGGCATCCCCGGTAGACATTAATATGGTCCTGTCTGGTAATATTAGTAGCCTTGATCCAATGTGGTTATATTTTCCCGGGATACCATCAAGTAATATCAGTGGATCGATCAGGGTGTCTGAGTCATAGGTGTATCTTACAAGTCTTTCCCATCTGAAACCTTCGTCATAGTTGTAAACGAGGTAGACAAATTGAGAATCAGGATGTTCGAAATTAGGGTGCAGCACCATACCAAGCAGTCCACCCTCACCATATTCTTCTACCTCATCAATTTCCAGCAGGACCTCCTTATTGCCGGATTCGGGATCAATCCGGCTGACCGTTCCACCACGCTCGGTCATCCAGATCATATCATCCGGTCCCCAGAGTATCTCCCAGGGAGTATCCAGGTTCTCTGCAATAACTGTGGGATTAACTATTGTGGAGTCAAGGTTTAGTTGGGCATAGGAGGTCTGAAAGCAGCATGTAATCAGAACAAACAGATAAATAGAAAAACGCATCTTAAAATCCTTTAATTAATAATAGGAGGGCAATTTACGGAATTTTATCCATATGCGCGTAAAACCAGTTCACTTCAGGGACTGGATATAAGCGCATTGAGGTTCTCTGCCTTAAGATGCTTTTTTTCGTATTTGGCAGACAAAGACCAAATGCAAGTGCAGTGAAGAAACAGCGTGTCTTTTGGCACGTAAAATCTTGCATATTATCAGGATTTTTCGTATATTGAAGTGTATGCCAAATATCAAAAAAGCATATAAATTCAGAATAAAGACCAACAGGGATATTGAAAGCAAACTTCTCCGGTTCTGTGGTTCGGCGCGTTTTCTCTGGAATAAATCCCTTGCTCTGAACCTGGAGCGCCTGGAGCACCGACAAGGTATGCTCGGCTACAATGAACTGGCTTTCTGGCTCACCCTGTGGAAACGATCCGATGAGTACTCATTCTTGCAGGAGTGCCCTTCACAGGTCCTGCAGCAAAAGCTCAGGGACCTGGAAAGAGCATTCATGGACTGCTTTGACAAAAGCCAGCCTTTGAAGCGTATGCCGGTGTTTAAAAAAAAAGGGACGGGAGACGGCATCCGTTTT
>DAOWJB010000293.1 GCA_030640625.1 Bacteroides sp. | reverse complement strand
GTGAAAAATGGTTCACCGGCATCTTTCTCCCCGTTGTACCCGATCAATAGTTTACTGCCGAGCTGATACCTGTATTTGGTCATGATCTTCAGCCGGTTTCCCTGGTAACGCGCATTCGGATTTTCAGCAAGGGCAGAATCCGAAATGGCGGAGTAACCTTCCTGTTCCTGAAGAACGGCAGACACCTTAGCCAGTAACTGGTGTGAACTTTTATATTTTATTCCGGTGAGATGTCTGGCTTGAGGAGAGGTTTCAAATATGAAAAGAGGCTCCAGCAATTGCGCCAGTCCAACGCTAAAACCATAAACCTGCGGGAGTTCGTAAATGCTGAGCAGGGGACCGTTCTCCTCTATGTATTTGTGCAGGCTGGCAATCTGAAAATCAGTGAGGAGCTGGAGATTTTCCAGGTCATCGCGGCTGGCTGTATTAATGTTTACTGGGACTTCCAGCGCCTGGAAGAGATTATCAAAAAGCGTATGATAATCAAGGTTCTCATCTGTATTCCTCGCAATATGTTCAATCAAGTCCTCGATGATGACGGAACGGGTCGAATAATATTCCTGTCCCTGGAGGCAGGTCATCCTTACCAGCACAAGAAAAATGAAGACAGAATGCCATCTACTTGAAAACATATTGCAAAGAAAAATATGGGGTATAGCCAACTAATTGCTGGAAGGAAAATGCCATAGAAGCATGAAAATTTAAGATATTAAATCCAATACCAAACGAATGCTCTACATATTCCTGTACCATTATCCCCAACCTTGCATAAATATACTCAATAACCCTGTATTCCAGTCCCAATTTATATTGGGGTTTGTCTATATCCAGGTCCTTTTCGGTTTCCATCCCCAGGAAAAGGCGTTCGCCGAACTGATACCCCAGACCCAGTCGCATGATTACCGGGATCTTCTCCTGTCTCATTTTCGGAATGGTTGCTCCTGTTGGATTGTAGACATGAAACCCAAGCATGAGATTGTCCACAGGCTCTGCCATGATCCCCGCCTCGATGGCTACAGTCCCACTATTCCCCATTTCATTATTGATGTAGGTATTCAGGTAATCCAGCTGTAATCCGACTGCAAATCTCTCATGAAAGGCTTTCCCAAAAGCCAGTCCAAATTTACTTTCATGATAGCCCGGGCAGCCAAAATAGTTATAGGAAAAACCCAGGGTGCCTCTGCCTGTGGGGACTGTCAACCCGATTGCATGCAGGCTGAATTCAGGCACCACAAACCTGTTCTCATGATGGAATCCCACGGTGAAATGGGAATAAAAGCCCAGGCCTGCCTGGTTATGCCAGGTGGACCAGAAATCGGGTGACATTACACTGACTTTTCCCACGGCAGCAGCCCTGGCACCCGCTGGATAATTATCATTCGAGGCAGTGGCGGGATAATCCGGAATGAACAACAGAAAAGCCAGTAATATTCCTGCATCCCGGATATGGTGAGTACTGGCTTTCATGGTTGTTTATTGTCCCTGATACGGTCAATTCGTCTTATGTTTGAATTTTACTTCCCTGAGCTCTTCATTGGCTTTGATGATCTTCTGTTCGAGTCCGGCCTTAAATGCTTCCACTTTTTTTGCAATTTTCTCATCTCCCACCCCCAGGATCTGGGCGGCAAGGATGCCCGCATTGCGTGCCCCGTCAAGTCCAACCGTAGCTACAGGGATCCCTGGCGGCATTTGCAGAATGGAGAGGATGGAATCCCAGCCATCAATGGAGATGGATGCCTTGATGGGAACACCTATCACAGGTACTGGGGTAAGGGCGGCAATTATTCCGGGCAGGTGTGCTGCACCACCGGCACCTGCAATGATCACCCCGAGGCCGCGGTCATAAGCTCCTTTGGCGAATTCCATGGCCTGCTTTGGTGTCCGGTGTGCGGAAAGCGCGTTGATCTCAAAGGGAATCTCGAATTCATCAAGGATCTCGGCGGCCTGCTCCATGATAGGCAGATCAGAGGTGCTGCCCATGATAATGCTTACTTTTGGATTCATTGTTTTTTATACAAAGCTAATCAAAGTATGGTTTCCTGTTAATGGCAATTGAGGATTTATATCAGCCAGCCAGGCTAAATTTTGTAAATTCGTCAAATGGAAGTAAGAAAAATTCACGATAAGAAATTCAAGATATTCATTCCAAATGCTGAGATCCGGACAGTGATTACCGGGATGGCAGACAAGATAAACAGGGACCTGGAAGGCAGGGATGTTATATTCATGGGCATTCTGAACGGGGCCTTCATGTTTGCCGCCGAACTGATCAAGCAAATACCGCCGAATTGTCAGATCACATTTTTAAAACTGGCATCCTACGCTGGCACTTCAAGCACCGGTACAGTAAAGCGGCTGATCGGGATCAATGAGGATATTCATGATAAAACAGTGGTGATCCTCGAGGATATTGTAGATACGGGCATCACACTGGAAAACATTATTAAGCAGCTGAAAGGCTATGAACCGGGCGAGATCAGGGTGGCTACACTCCTTCATAAACCGGAAGCCTACCTGAAAGATATTACACTGGATTATGTGGGCATTGAGATCCCGAATGATTTTGTGGTTGGCTTTGGACTGGATTATGAGGGATTTGGCAGAAACCTTGCAGATATTTACAGGGTGGTGGAACCCTGATTTCTTAATTCCCTATATTTGCATCCTTAATCAAATAAAATATCATGTTAAATATTGTGTTATTCGGTCCTCCCGGATCAGGTAAAGGAACCCAGTCGGAAAAGATCATTGAAAAGTATGGACTCACGCATTTTTCAACCGGCGATATGCTTCGGGCGGAACTTGCAGCTGAGACGGAATTAGGATTACAGGCCAAAAGCATCATGGAAAAGGGAGAGTTGGTCTCAGATGAAATCATCATCGGGATGATCAGGAACAGGATCACCGGACAATCCGGTGCAAGCGGATTCATTTTCGACGGTTTCCCGCGGACGGTGGAACAGGCAGAGGCATTGGACAAGCTGTTGGATGAACTGGGCATGGAAATCAATGTTATGCTGGGACTCGAAGTTGATCGCCAGGAATTGATCGACCGTCTCCTGAAACGGGGAAAAGAACAGGGCAGATCG
>DAOWJB010000067.1 GCA_030640625.1 Bacteroides sp. | reverse complement strand
ACGCCTTTTCCATGATTTTCGGCCAATCGTTTTTTCTTTTCATCATGCCAGATCTTCCAACGTTTAATCAATTCTGGACGCTGATCAATGGTATTGATATTATCTTTCAAAGCTTTTTGCAACATGGAAACGGTGACGGAAATTTCTCCCCAGACAGGCGCATCAATCTCATGAAATTTAGCAAGCGCAAGGGGATCGAAATCGACCTGTATGGTTGGTTTTTTTGAGGTTATGCCTGTATGATTGCTGAAAGAAGCACCCAATACGATGAGCAAATCACTTTCGTTCATGAACCAGGATGCCACAGGGGTACCGCTTCTTCCTAAAACCCCTCCCGCAAGCGGATGCGCATCTGAAATCAGCCCTTTCCCTTTAAATGTCGTCAGCACAGGGGCATTCAACATATTGGCAAAGCCCGTGATGGTTTCCATATGGAAACGGGCACCATGCCCGACAATAATAACAGGCCGTTTGGATTTTCTGATCAAACCCAGGGCTTTGTCAAGACTTTCCCTGGTAGGTGCAATTTGTTGTGAACCGACCCGGCCTTCCGGAGTCTGCGGAGCAGCCTCCCCGGCAGGTAGTTCCTGGATTTCATCGGGAAAGGTCAGATGCGAAACATCTCGTTTTAAAATAGCATGCTTAATGGCCAGAGTCATCAATTCGGCATGCTGGCTGTCTCGCTGGACCCGGTGGTTGAATTCGGCAACAGTTTGAAAGGCCCGCACCAGGTCTACTTCCTGAAAATTGCCAGTTCCGACAACCTGGGTGGCTACCTGTCCGGTTAAGGCCAGGATGGGTGCCCGGTCGACTTTGGCATCCCAGAGTCCGGTAAACATATTGGTGGCCCCCGGACCTGCAATGGAAAAACAGGCCGCAGGTTTTCCTGTTAGTTTTCCGTACGCACTTGCGGCAAATGCCCCGGCTCCTTCGTGCCTGATGGCAATGAATTTCAGGCGACCATTGTCTTCAAGCCTTTTCAATGCATCGGCGAAACCCAGGTTGGAATGCCCTACCATGCCAAATACTGTGTCAACTCCCCAGTTCGTCATGGTCTCTGCCATGATGTCTGAAAGAGTTGCTTCGTGCGGTTCTTCTATGGGTATGCCCACATAGATCCCGTTTTCTCTTTCTTCTACCAGATAGGGCTCTACCCCGTCATCAAAACCCGGAGCTTTTCCCGTGCATGGATGATAATCCCAGCCATGCCAGGGGCAACGTAATATTCCGTTTTCTATACTTCCTTCACCCAATGGCCCGCCCTGATGGGGACAATGATTATCGAGTGCGCAGATTTTACCATTGAACCTGGAGAGACATATTTCCTTGTGCCCGGCCTGCACAGTCATGACACGGTTATCCTGGATTACATCTTTGCTTTCGAGGACCTTGTGCCAGGTATAGTTGTTGCTTTTCTTCATAATTTCAGATGTTTCTCTCTTATATAAATGGATTTGAATCCATAAATGATTAACAGGAAGATGGCAATTATTAATACCAGTACTCCAGCAATCATGCTTGAAACAGTATAAATGTTATCAGGCTCAGTAATGGCTCCCAGGACACCGGAAGCCAGGAAAATCAATATTCCGATATACATAAGAACCAGGGCCCAGTTAAGCCTTTTCAGCTGTACTATTTTCAACTCGATAATATGCTTGTATTTATCCCTGGTTTTATTTAATTGGGTAATCTCCTTGTTTAAACTTATTACCAGGTTGGATGTTGACAGGACGATCAAGGCGATCCCTGGCAGGACTGTGATGGGTATGATCCATTGCATGGTTCCCTGTGCTTTAGTTATTTATTCCCGCATAATTGATTCCCGAAAGTCTATGCATATCATGACTGAAGGTTACCAGATCTTCCTTGTTGAATTTACTGAAATCATCGTATCCGCAGGCTCTCGCAACAACTTTCATCAGCCCGATGGTAGCATTCAGAAAATTAAATAATTGATGCGCCGAATTGTCTAAGATGATCCGCTGTCGAAGATTTACTTTTTGTGTGGCGATACCAACGGGACAATTATTGGTGTTACAGGCCCGCATTCCAAGGCATCCAATCGCCTGCAAGGCAGCATTGGAAATGGCTATTGCATCAGCCCCCAGCATCAGTGCCTTTACAAAATCCTCTGCAATGCGGAGTCCCCCGGTAATGATCAAAGACACCTGATCGGCTCCTGACCTGTCGAGATGTTCTCTTGCTCGTGCCAGTGCCGGAATGGTCGGAACATTAATATTATTCCTTAATATGGTGGGAGCTGCACCGGTACCTCCGCCCCGCCCATCTAAAATGATATAGTCTGCTCCTGCCTCCAGGGCAAAATCAATATCCTTCTCTATATGGCTTGCAGCCAGTTTAAATCCGACCGGTATTCCTCCTGTTTGACTGCGGACCTCTTTGGCAAAGGCCTCGAAATCTTTTGCAGAGATTAAATCAGTGAAGGTCGCTGGACTAATTGCAGCTTCCCCTGCCTGGAGTCCCCTTACCCTCGCAATCTCCTCTGTGACCTTTGAACCGGGCAGATGCCCTCCGGTACCTGTTTTAGCTCCCTGTCCCCCTTTAAAATGAAAAGCCTGTGCCAGTTTCACATTTTCCCAGCTAAAACCGAATTTTGCAGAAGCCATTTCGTAAAAGTAGCGTGAATTGGCCTCCTGCTCTTCCGGCAACATGCCTCCCTCGCCACTTGCAATGCCGGTACCTGCCATTTCAGCGCCTTTTGCCAGTGTAATTTTTGCTTCCCGCGAAAGGGCCCCAAAGCTCATATCGGAAACAAACAAAGGAATTGCAAGTTTTAAGGGTTTCTTAGCTGCCGGCCCGATAATGGTTTCGGTCTGTACGGTTGCATCATCCATTAACGGACGCTTCCAGAGCTGGGCCGGCAAAAACTCTATGTCACTCCACTTTGGAAGCGTATCCCTGTCAACTCCCATGGCTTCGGTGAAACCATGATGGCCAATGTTTTTTAGCCCATGTTGAGCCAGCTCTTTGATATGGCGGGTATATGGTTCCGTGTTTTCAGGATGTGTATCGTCATAAACACCCAGGTATTGTTCACGATGGAATGGTTGAGGATGTTTTTCAAGGAATTCATCAATTTCAGCTTCGTCAACCCAAACGGTATCGCCCTCAATCTTTGAGGAAAACTTATACAGTGCCTCGGCATTGTTGTATTCCGATACCCCGGTATCGTAACGATAATCCCAGCCATGCACCCCGCAAATCAGATTTTTCCCTTGAATATGTCCATCGGCCATAAAAGCACCTCGATGCAAACACCGTCCGTATAAAACAGATATTTTTTCATCGTAATGCACGATAACCAGATCAAGACCTTTCAACTCGGCATGAACCGGAATACGATCCTGCAGAGGGGAATACTCAATCAGCTTAACGGGCTTTTGCATGATATTATTTAAAGATTAAAGTGCTCGCTTAATATTTTAATACCTGAATTAAAGAATAATTCAACAAACTCCTGTTGCCTGCCTGCAGAAGAGATTTTCAGAATATCAGAATGTCTTGCCACGCCACCATTCCATCCCGTTCTGATCCATTCTCCTGCTTCCGGAGCCGGCAATTCACTGAAATCACCAACCGGGCTTTCCGACCAGAAGCTCAAATAATAATACGGTTCGTCTATCATATCATCAGGAATTGCCCATCCAAGGCCAATGGATTTTGAAACGCCTCCATTTGCATTATACCCGACTGGAATAGAAGAACCCGTATCAAAATGATGGGGCCATATCCTTACCGGATCAGCCTTCTTGAAATTGGAAGCTATTTTACTAATAATAATTTCCGCATTGTGCCGGTAAAATATGTTTTCCTGTGTGTACTTTTTATCACCGGTTAAAAAGGCTGCATTTTTATCTAGTTCATGATCGGGTAGTGTGTAATGCAATTCTTTTCTGAATTTTGAAACATCCAGACCCAGATCAGAAAGGTTTTGTTTTAGTTGTTCAAAAACCTGCTGTTTGGATTTGCCAGCAAGGGGAATTTCACTCCTGCAATGATTAAATTTATCGATGGTAAACAGCTCCAGATCAGGTAAATGCAGAGCAATCCGCATTCCTCCGGAAAGTACATTCCCGACCAGCCATTCCCTGTCAGCCTGATATTGCATATTTGTGTTGCTGTCATCGGCCTCTTGCGGTATCAAATACCGTCCCGCCAAGGCGATGAATTGTGCTGCGTGATGCTGTTGCAGCAGGGCATTACTTAACTCCTTGTTAAAGTCCAGGGTTAATTGTTTCCATGTGTGGTTTCCGTTTGTTATCATTTTTCTCTGAATATTATTAACTGATTACTTCAACTCCACGCCAAAATGCAATATGCCCTATGATGCTTTTGGCCAGTTCAGAGGGTTCCGGATAATACCAGGCTGCATCTTTATTGGTTTTTCCATCGACCACAATATCATAGTATGAGGCTGTGCCTTTCCAATGGCAGACAGTATGTGTTTCGCTGCCGGTTAAAAACTCTTTTTGCACTGATTCCTCAGGGAAATATTGGTTTCCTTCGACATTAATAGTGTCATTACTTTCTGCAATAATCTTTCCATTCCAAATTGCTTTCATATTATTTGTTTTTCGATGATTATTTTTTCAACAGGTACACCTGTCTCAATAGAATTTTCAGGATCGTAGCTCCATTCAAACCAACCTCCATCAAATACAGATACCCTGGGCCAGCCCATTAACCATGCATTATAAAAGGCTTCACTTCCCCGCCAGCCTGTACCGCAATAAAAAGCCAGGTGCTTGTCCGGTGTAATACCTGCTTTCTTCCATATTGCTGCTACCTCGTGGTATTCCCGGATCGTATGGTCAAGGTTACGATAATTTCCCATATGATAGGCATCTGTCCCGCAATTTCCAAATACAGCTCCCGGAATGCGTCCTCTCTTATCTATGTAGTTATAACCGCTCACCTCACCAATATACTCCGGCCAGCTTCTTACGCAGACCAGTTCACCATTATCAGATGCCAGTAATTCCTTCGCTTCAGGAAGATCGACGGCAAGTTCGGGTTTTTCTGGTATTTCTGTACCAAATTCACTTGCAGGTGATTTTGGAACATCTTCAGTACTTATCTCATATCCGGCATCTTTCCATGATTGAAAGCCTCCGTTTAATACCCTGACGTCTTTGACACCGGCATACATCATAATGAAAGCACAGCGGATGGCCCCGATATGCCCGGCGGCACTTCCGGGGAATGGGTCATCATTATCAGGGTCCTGGTATTTTCCATATAAAACAACTGTTGTATCAGAAGTAATCCCATGTTGCTCAAGTGCTGCTTTAAGTTCTTCAGGCGAACGCCTGTTCCATGTTTCCGGCGATTCGAGTGCAAGGGTATCAATATCAATGGCGCCGGGGATGTGGCCATTCAGGTAAGCATCGCGATTACGGTAATGCGCATGGCAGATCACATATTTTTTATTGTTGTAGTGAGGAGGTGAACCTCCGGAAACCAATGTTTGAATCCACTCAGGATAGACTAATTGGCTGTGTCTTTCTAACTGATTCATAGGCAATTCAGGTGTTACCGACCATTTATCAACAAAATGATTATAAACACTAAGATCAGTATAACCGGCACGAACAAAAAACTGAGCAAGCTGTTCGGCTTCTTTGTCAGTGTACCCATAAATTACGATCTGGT
>DAOWJB010000342.1 GCA_030640625.1 Bacteroides sp. | reverse complement strand
GATGCAGAAGCAGATTTTTTTATATGTGTTCTCCAATCGTTTCAAGAAATGATTTCACGTCACTTATTAATGGTTTTGCAAGATCTTCATCGTAATCATATAAGTCTCCATAATCACTTTTCTGACGGTAATCAAACAATTTGGTAAATAGTTTGCCATATGTCTTATCTATCTTTCCCGTTTTAATAAATAACAGGCCAAACTGAGTTCTGGTTCCATCATGTGATTGCGTTTTAATATCATGTTTTAACAACAGTGCTGACACAGCATAAAAGCAGGAATAATACAATCTGTTTATTACGGCATTCCATTTATCCTTTTCGGCAAGAATTAATGCCTCTTCATGGGATTCCTTAGCACGGTGAAACCTATATTGAATGTAATCGTCACGATTTTCAATTGTCATATCCGTATTCCCTCCCGATTAACATTTTCATAAAGAGGAGAATATCTCAAGATTCTTCGCCAGAAAACTTTTGGATAAATAAATGTTGAAATTATTTGACCAGTTTCCAATTCTATATCATAAAGATCATCTCTGAATTTATCTTCGATTTCATTTGTAATCTTAGCGTCATCTACCAAAATTAATATGTCCCAATCCGAATCGGGCCGGAAATCACCCCGGGCCCGGGAACCAAATAAATAAGCTTCTGCATTAGGTTCCTTGATATAAATTGATTTTTTTATCCGGTTAAGAATAATATTATGATCCATCTTCAAATGCTCTTGATCAAAGATACATATTCCCTCGAAATACAGATGTATTTTGATAGGTCTGCGCAGCGAAGGCTTTTGAAAAGCTCTTTAATTTGGTAAACCCAGTTGTAGTTGCATATAATGTATTGGGTGCAGCAAAGCAGAAAACCTGAAAAACGGCATCCCGGTGAACAAGAAAGTATGGGATGAAATCTTGAATGTCAATACAAAGGCCGGTCATGGATGAAATAGCCATCCTGGGTGACCAGCCTGATGTTCCTGATTTGGATATCTCCGGGTGCTTCAGAAGGGGTGATCCGGATGTTACTCAATATGGACTTTCAGGGATAATCAGATATGGAATCGCCATGCTATCATCCACCTGCTTTGTCCATTCGTATAACATGCTGCGGTGCGCTTCCATCACATCCCCAAATTCATAAAGTGTGGCAAGATTTTTCATTTCCCCAGGATCCTTTTCCATATCGATCAGCATCTCACGGGGTTCTCCACCCTTATACAGGCAGTATTTGTAACGTGCTGAACGCACCATTCGGCCAAGGGCGTTTTCTGATATGATATAATCACGCCAGTCAGCTGGTGATTGCCCAAGCGTCAGGGGTTTGATGCTGTGGCCCTGGACTCCATCAGGGATATCTATTCCGGCAAAGTCGCAGAAAGTTGGGATCAGGTCCACCGATGAGGAGATCAGGTGTTGCATGTCAACTCCAACCTCTACACCGGGCCCAGCGACAATAAAAGGCACCCTCGCGGATTCCTCATAAAAGCGGCTCTTGTGTACCAACCTATGGGAACCATCCATATCGCCATGATCGCTCGTAAAGACCACGATGGTATTCCGGTCCAGCCCTGTTTCTCTCAAGGCATCGAGTATCGTCCCGATCTGGCGGTCCACATCCTCGGTTAACCGATGGTATATCCAATGGTGCATACGCCAGTCATCCTCTGTCCATTCATTGCGGACATGGTCATACATATAATAGTAGACATGAGATGCCTGCGGTTCACCTGCAGGTTTGGATTTGAACTTCGCCAGGATGATCTCCGGGACGTTTTGCGTAAGCTCGAAATTTGACTTCAGGGGTGGACAGAGGGCATTGTACTTTCCTTCCGCTTTTGCTTCGTCTGCCAGCTTTACCGCCTCGGCGATTTTTTCACGCTCTACAGTGGCATCTGGCGCAAATCCGGGAAGACCATAATGCTTGATCGTAGCATCGATTTCCACATAACAGATGTCATGGGGATTGATCAGAGAGGCTACCATAAAGAAAGGTTCTTCGGGTATCCTGCGGAAAAATTCAGCACATGTTTCGGCCAATTCTTCGCGGGTATTCCGGGTCAGCTCCTCAAAGCCACATGTTTCCATGTTCAGGCCCTTGGCCCAGTGGGTCTTTCCACCGTAAACACAATGGTAGCCCGCACGCTGCATGAGCTTTCCCATGGTATTTTCCAGCACATGGCTGGAGATCACTGCATCCTTTGCATCCCCGTTGTCAGTGACTCCGAAGGCAGATGGGAAATACCCCGTCATCATAGAGGTCCGGGAAGGGACGCAGACGGGATTGGGACTGTAGGCTAGTTCAAAACGCATTCCGGAGGCTGCCAGCTGGTCCAGCGCAGGTGTTTCCAGGTAAGTATTCCCGGTACAACTCATCATGCCGGCATATTGCTGGTCGGTCATGATGAACAGGATGTTTGGCAGCGCTTCGGCTTTATTTGAGCCTTTCTTCTGTGTGCAGCCTGCAAATAACAGGATCAGACAGCATGTAAAAATGATTGCTTTCTTCATATCACTTTGTTATATTTTCTGAAAGGTACAAAATCAAATTTATGAGGATAAGCAGAAGATGGCAATGCCTATTATGGCAATTTTTTATAATATTTGATCCTAAAGATAAAACAAAATTCTACCAGTTTCCAGCATTTACAATTGATCTGGATTTGAAGAAGAAATTGGAAGAGTTGGAAAAGTGTATTATTTTGCATGGAACAGACGGGCTCAGGATTGTTCGCTCGGTTTTCGGCTTTATTAAAACCTAAATAATATTAACATGTCATTCAAACCTGCCTTTTTATCCACTGCAATTGGTAGCATGCCCTTTGCTGGTCCTGAATATGCCGTAGGAATATCCTTTTCAACATTAGATGTGCCTGTATGGCCACAGTTATCTTATTTTGGACTTAATGAACAAATGGAAATACAGTATTCTGAAGGAATACCGCGTATTGTCATCGACAGGGAAAAAAACCGCATGTATTTTGATACTACAGGCGATTACTCCGAGGAGCTGGCGGAATTCTATGAAGTATACATAGAGGCCATGGATCCGGATGATGGAACTGGTGACTGTAGCCAATTATCAATAAGCCCTGATTACTCGAAAGGCATCTATGCTTTCGAAAATAAACTTAAAGAAAATGGTGAAAAGTTACCTTTCGTAAAAGTTCAGACAACCGGCCCTTGTAGTTTTGCCCTAACCATTGTAGATGAAAACAAGCGTGCGATCTATTATAATGAAGAATTCCGGGATATTGTGGTAAAAGCTATAGCAATGAAATGCCGCTGGCAGATACAAAAATTCCAACCCTATGCGGAAAAAGTCATCTGTTTCATTGATGAACCAATCCTGTCAGCTTTTGGAAGTTCCACCTACCTAACTGTAACAAGGGAAGAGGTGGTGGGTCTCCTCAGTGAAGTCATTGATGCTGTTCATGCGGATGATGCACTTGCCGGTATTCATTGCTGTGGTAACACTGAATGGAGCATCCTGATTGATGCAGGCGTTGATATCGTCAATTTTGACGCATTTGAATACGGTGAAACCATTGCCATCTATCCTGATCCTGTAAAAAAACACCTGGAAAAAGGGGGAATGCTTGCCTGGGGGATCATTCCAACTTCTACTGCAATCAGAGAACAAACTGTTGAAACCCTGGAGTCCAAATTCGAAGGAGTCATGGATAACCTGGCTGCTCAGGGTATCGATATCCAACTTATAAGGGAACAGGCCATTATCACCCCTTCCTGCGGTACTGGTTCTATGGAACCTGGTGATGCAGATAAGGTTTTTGAAATGACGGCAGCTCTTTCCAGGAGAATGAAAACAAAATATAAATTTTGAGATTATAATGATATGAAACGAATGAAAATAGCTATCTCAGGGAAAGGAGGAGTGGGCAAATCCACGCTTGCCGCAGCACTGGCTTTATTAATGGCTCGCCAGGACAGAAGGGTATTGGCTATTGATGCAGATTCGGATGCCAATCTGGCAGCTGCACTTGGTATATCCGGGAAAGATCTGAACAAAATCATTCCGGTGGCTGCACAGGTGGCACTTATAGAAGAACGGACAGGAGCAAAGGTAAAGCAGTACGGTCAGATTTTTAAATTAAATCCAGACGTTTCGGATATTGCGGAAAAGTATGCTACGCACATAAACGGAGTTGCGCTTTTAGTGCTTGGTGCAATTGAAAAAGGAGGAGGAGGATGTGCCTGCCCTGAAAATGTACTGCTGCGTGCATTGGTTACCGATCTCGTTTTATATAAAAATGATGCATTGATTATGGATATGGAACCTGGCGTGGAACACCTGGGACGCGCAACAGCACATGGAGTGGATGTTATGCTTATTGTGATTGAACCTGGACAGCGGTCCATTGACAGCACACGCCGTATACTTGGCATGGCTGAGGAGATAGGCTTGAAAAACATACAGCTAATTGCAAACAAAATAAAGCAAGCGGAAGATGAGAAATTTATTCAGGATGCCTTTCCTGAACATAAAATTTTCAGCTTTATTCCATATTCCGATCAGATCTTACAGTCAGACAGGACAGGAATATCGGTAATTGATAATGTATCGGAAGACTTGATGGAACATTTTGTTAATATATTGCAAAGACTGGAAAAGCAATTGATAAAATAACATATCTTGATCGAATTATTTGGGTAAGTTAATAGCCATATCAGGAAAAGGAGGCGTGGGAAAAACAACCATTGCAGGTTTGTTGGTGATTCGTTTGATTGCCCGTGGATGCAAACCGGTGCTGGCTATAGATGCTGATCCTAATACATGTCTTGATGCAGCCCTGGGTGTTCATTTAATGAAAACCATTGGAGGAGTTCGTGAAGAAGCCCGTGAAATTGCCGGTAAAGGTATGGCCAGCGGCATATCAAAGCAGGATTTGCTTACATTAAAAATTGCTGAAAGTATCGTAGAAGCTAATGGTTTTGATCTGATTGCTATGGGACGCCCCGAAGGTCCGGGTTGTTACTGTTATGCTAATAATGTTTTAAAAGCGGTAATCCATGAAATTTCATCAAGCTACCCTTATGTAGTTCTTGATAATGAAGCCGGATTGGAAAATCTTTCACGCCGGATAGTTCAGAAACTGGAGGTACTGATTATGGTAGCTGATCCTT
>DAOWJB010000316.1 GCA_030640625.1 Bacteroides sp. | reverse complement strand
TGATGGCTATTTGCTAATATTCGCTGAAGAACAGAAAAAAAAATAATAAACGGTACACCATTGTGTATGCACAATTGGTTTGTCACACATCTTGCATTTTAGTGAGCATGTTGATTGACAACCTTAATTCATTTAACTTTTTGGGAATTACATTTAATAACTGAAAATACGGCAAGATGCGCGCCATGGTTCCCGGACGCCTGTGGGCGCCGGCAAATAGGCACCAGTACCTAACCGCGCATACACATGTCCGTTAGCGGCAAAAGTTAAATGTTGTCCCAGTATCCAGATTATCTGTAAATTTGTGGTTAATGAAAATTTCTGAAGAAAATATTGCTCTGCTGAAAGAATACTTCAAAGATAAACCGGTTCTGAAGGCCTATCTTTTTGGTTCTTTTGCCCGAGGTGATGCTAATGCAGAAAGTGATTATGATATTCTTGTTGAGCTGGATTATTCGAAGAGGATTGGATTTAAGTACATCCAGATGCAATTAGAGATAGCTTCTTTATTAAATCAAGATGTTGATCTAGTTTCCAACAAAGCTCTTTCTCGTCATATTCGACCTTTTGTTGAAAATGAAAAATTTCTCATTTATGAAAGGTCAGCTTAGTGATATAGCTAGATTAAATCATATTCTTGACGCTATCAATGCTATCGAAGAATATGTACACGACATTTCTTTTGATGAATTTTCATCCTCATCTGAAAAGACCTTCGCCACAGTTAAACAGCTTGAAATTATTGGTGAAGCAGCAAACCGAGTTACGGATTACACAAAGAACATTAATCCAGGCATAGAATGGTCGAAGATAATTGGACTTCGAAACATTCTTGTGCATGATTATTACATTATCGACCACTCGATAATTTGGGAGATCATCGAAGATGAATTGCTAAAGCTTAAAACTCAGATTGAGAATATACTTGAACTCATCCAATAGTATTTCACTTCAGCCGTTAACACCGTGAATTTGAAACGTTTCATTAATAGTTCCAACCGTTATTTTGTGGTCACTCCCAGAAGATATATTGATACTTATGAAAATCACGTATACCATTCACACGCTTCACATATACTGAACCGTTATTGCGACACGAGGTCGCATAAGTGATTGTTTTACTGAGAAATAAGTTCTTTGATAAAACCTGTTGTTCCCCCGACAGTACCCTACTGAGACAACTGATGTTTGGTGAAGCCATTATTGGTTGAAGCTCCCGGGAAATTGTACCAAACGTTTGGATCTCGCATCCTCATAACGGGGCAAGAAGTCTTGAGGCGGACAGTCTTCGGGGTCTCACTACCGATTCAGGGCATGGGTCAGTGGGTATGGCTATAGAATTTGAATATTCCGCAACTGCCGAGAGAGAGTAAGGAGCGAAAAGGAGAATGATACGCTTCGTACCAAAATGGTGGGCTGGCAAGTTATAGCGTTTAACGCAGCGGATACGGGGACGTTGACCAGCCATCAGACAGGATGAGCCTAACCTCACGTTTTTGTCACTTTTGCGGAACGTGGAAGCCCGGCGCTTTCTCGCAACTATTTCGAGTAAATAACTGGGATAAAACCGTAACCGTAAGGCATCGGGAAACGCTGGACAGAGAGGACAAACAAAGCGAAGGTCGCCTTGTAATGAGGTGGATAGCGGTTGCAACATTACCGCAGGCGAAAGCTGCGCTGACCTTTGTCTGGTGCTTCATGGCGAGAAACTTTACAGAATCAATGAATTGAGGAATGCAAATGAACGAGGATGAAAATTCATCGTGTGCGCCTTGACACAATAAGTGTGTTGGCTGCAAAGAACTATCGCTAAGGTTACAATAATAATTTGTAACCGGGTTCGCTTTGGAAAGAGTGAGCCTTAATAGTGCTTGAGCCGTATGATGAGAGAAACTTTCACGTACGGTTCTGAGGGGGGAAGGGAGGAGAAATCCTCCTGACCTACCCGGTGGTAAATTAAAAAAGAAAAACATGCAAGAAAGACATCTAAATAGAGAAAAGTATTTTAATGAGCAATCATCAACGATTAATAAATATGTCCTTCCTTTTATAAATAAAATCATCAATATTGATAAAAACACCTCTGTTCTTGAAATAGGATGCGGAGAAGGAGGTAATCTTAAGCCATTTCTGGATATTGGTTGTAAACGAGTCGTAGGCGTGGATATGTCAAAGGGGAAAATCGAAAATGCTAATAAATTTTTCTCTAATCATTTTAATAGAGACAATATCGAGTTTATATTCTCAAACATCTATGATATTGATGATATTGGTCAGTTCGATATTATTATAACAAGAGATGTACTTGAACACATACATGGAAAAGAGAGATTTATGGATTTCGTTAAAAAATTTATTAAGCCAGATGGTAAATTTTTTCTTGGGTTCCCTCCTTGGCACAATCCATTTGGAGGACACCAACAAATGTGTGAAAGTAAAATTCTATCGAAAACTCCATTCTTTCATATTTTTCCGAAATCAATTTATAAACTTATTTTAAAGTTATTTAAAGAAAGTGATGCAAAAATTGCAGGATTATTAGAGATCAAGGAAACAGGAATTACAATTGAGCGCTTCGAGAGAATATTAAAAAAAACTGGTTACAAAAAGGACAAGGTTCTGTATTATTTTATTAATCCAAATTACGAGACTAAATTTGGATTGAAACCTAGAAAGCAACTGAAAGTTATTTCATCCATTCCCTATTTAAAGAATTTTCTAATAACCACCAATTATTACATTGTTTCTCCAATAAAGAATAGTAAGTCTTCAGATAGATTATCGGCTATATAGTACAAATAATTCGATTAAACTGTCAAATACTTAAGTTATGTGATCACAATCTTCAGAATTTCGTAAATTCAGTTTGATTTTAATAAATTAATTATCTGGCCGAAGTTCTGATGAATTACTAATATCCATTTATTGTGGTAGTCACCAAAGGTTTAAATTCCCTCTATATTAAGTAGCCGTAATAAAACCTAAAAAGTGAAATGAGATTACGAAAAATAAAAAAAACCCTTGAGAATAACATTGAGCATCTGAGTTATAAAAGAGAGTATCTATCAGGTGGTCAACCCGGATATTTATATACTGATTTAAACAATCTAAAAAGTTCAATTGAAAAAGTTAAAAATCTTGGCCTGTATGAATCTCTAATTTCTGAAATAGAGACGTCAATAATATATACCACCTCAAAGGATGAAATCATATTGACAGACGGTAAAGAAGACTCCCGGCTGAAAAAAGAATTGGAGATTGTACCCTGTGGTTGTCATGCACTATTAATGATTTTAAAGGAGCTTTATCATGAGAGAGAAGATGAATCAACCATATATATCCAAATGCCCAAAATAAAGGATTTGGAAGACCTGTCTAAGAAATCAAAAATTTTACACACAGCAATTTCACAATCCATTTTGAATCCAAACATAAAGGGATCAATAAAAGTTAAATCATATGATATGGGTTCCCTGTGGATTATCATCACTGTTGGTTCAGTGGTGGCTGTAAAGTTGATAGCTGGCATTGTGTGGGCGGCTGCTGTTATCAGGAAGAAGAAAAAAGAGTTTAAACAATTTGAGCAACATGTAAAGGGTCTTGAATTAAAAAGCGAATCATTGGAAGAACTGAAGCAAGCTCAGAAAAAACAGCTTGAATTATCACTAAATGCAGAAGCAGATAATCTTGTGTCCCAATTTTATAAATGGAAAGAAGCTGAAACGACAGAACGAATTAAATACTCAATAAAATTAATTTCCGATTTAATGGATAAGGGCGTTGAAATCCACCCGGCTCTAACTGCTCCTAAAGAAGTTGGGAACTTATTCCCTGATTATAAAAATCTTGGTTTAATAGAATCCCGGATTCAAGAATTGGGAACCGGGACTAAATTCGAATAATTATTTTAGCAGGATCATTTTCTTTGTGATTTCACCTTCACTGCTGCGCAAACGATAGAAATAGATGCCACTGCATATGCCCTTTGTATTCCATTTCCACTGGTACTCCCCGGGTTGATGGTGTTTTTCGAAGATTTTAGTTACCAGAGAACCGTCCAAAGCATAAAGTTCAAGCTTTATCCGTGAAGGTTTGTTTACTTTATATGAGAAGGTCGTTGAAGCATTGAATGGATTGGGAAAGTTCTGGTAAAGTTGGATATCTTTTGATCCCACTGGCATCCTTAGATTTTCGATTCCCGTTAATAGGCCGTTAGCATCCGTTTTAACAAGATATATATCGTAATTATCCGATGTAGAATAAGATTTCGAAGAACCAGTAATGATAAATCCTTTATCTGACGTTTGTCGGACACAAGTGCCATTATCATATTCAGATCCGCCAAATGTCCTGGTCCAGTATACATTACCTCCCGAATCTATCTTTGCCAAATAAACATCGCCATCACCAGCACCATAGGATTTTGTATTTGCGACCAGAATATAATCATCATCGTAAGTTTTCTGGATGAAATGGGCCCTGTCGTAATCCGTTCCTCCCATTGTTTTTGTCCACAGGGTATCACCTGCTAAGTTGGTTTTAATGATATATATATCACCCTCTCCGGCACCAAAGGACTCAGTAACTCCGACAATGATGTAGCCTTCCAGAGTCTGAACAAGAGAAAACCCCCTGTCATAATTTGCTCCACCATAAGTCTTTGTCCATAATGTATCCCCTGATGCATCAGTCTTAATTAAAAATACATCACTGTCACCGGCACCAAAAGACTTGGTATCACCCACTATAATATAACCTTCATCGGGGGTTTGTTGAATGTTTTTACACCAGTCATAGTCGCTACCGCCCAATACCTTTGTCCACAAAGTATCTCCGGAAGCATCTGTTTTAATAAGATAGATGTCATATAAACCGCTTCCATACGAGTCTGTATGTCCAGCAATGATATAACCTTGATCCTCTGTTTGTCTGACACAGTTCCCATAATCGATTCCGATACCGCCAAATGTTTTTGTCCATAGTGTATCACCCGCGGCATTAATCTTAATGAGATACACATCCGCACTTCCTGCACCGAAAGATCTTGTTGAACCTGAAATGATGTATCCCGAATCAGAGGTCGCCTGAATGAAAGTGCCTGATTCGTGTTCTTTTCCCCCATAAGTCCTTGTCCAGATCGTATCCCCGTAAGCATCGGTTCTGATGAGATATAGATAATTAATTTCACTATCATAATAACGGGAAGTCCCAACAATCATATATCCGTTATCTGTGGTCTGAAGAACACTGCTGCCTGCATCGTAATATGGCCCTCCATAGGTCCGTTCAAAAGTCGCCTGTGAAAATAGCATACAGGGCATGCTAGCAATGAAAATTATGGTCGTTAAAATGTTGTTCAGCCGCATTTCCTTCTATTTAACCAGATTTAATTTGATGCTCGAAACACTTCGTTCATATCTAAGAGAGATAAAATAAAGTCCTCTTGTAAAACTGGACATGTTTAACTCATATTCATAAGAACCAGCCTGCTTATAACTGTCTTCCAATTCCTTGATTTTTTCCCCAAGTACATTAAATAAACTTAATTGAATATGGTTATCTTTCGGAATTTCATAGGAGACAGTGGTTTGCGAGTTAAATGGATTTGGATAATTCTGGTAAAGTCGGAAGGAAGCATGAATCATTCGATCTGGAACAGAAACTGCAGGATCAAGGGAAATTTTCTGTAGCCAGAGGTCAGCATTTTCTTCTTGCATGGAGGTATATCCACAAAAGACCAGTTCTCCATCCAGCGTCTCCATGCAATCCATTATCATATCATTATGCTGCCCGCCAAATGTCTGAGACCACCATATGTCTCCATCCTCATCCGTCATTATAAGCCAACCGTCAGAAGATCCAGCCCCGAATGAATTCGTATATCCTCCAATAAGATATTTACCATCTGACATTTGAATAAGAGAAAAGACTCTGTCTTGATCAATACCTCCAAATGTCTTAGTCCATAATGTATCACCCAAATTATCAGTTTTAATCAACCATATATCCCCATCTCCTGCACCATATGACGATGTATTTCCAACCAGGATATAGCCTCCGTCGTTTGTTTGCCTGACAGAAATACCATAATCAGTCTCAGTTCCACCATAGGCCCTGGTCCAAAGTGTATCCCCGCTACTATTTGTTTTTACCAGCCAGATATCTGATTTCCCATCAATGTAGGGATACGTCCGACCGATAATAATAAATCCGTTATCGTCAGTTTGTTGTATATAACTTGCATTGTCAGTCAGTTCACCTCCATAGGTTTTCATCCAAATAATTTCACCTGATGAATCACTTCTTACTGTCCAGGCATCCTCACCTTTCGCACTGAAGGACATGGTGCGGCCAGTAAATATGTATCCTCCATCATTGGTTTGTTGAACATTGGTCAACCATTCACCTAACTCCTCTCCCCAAAATTTTGTCCACAAAGTATCTCCCTGGGCATCTGTTCTTATAATCCATGCATCATAATTACCAGCACCAAACGAATAGCAACGAACGATAAGCAGATAACCTCCATCTTTTGTTTGCAAAACATCTTCTCCCCAATCCCATGTTTCACCTCCAAAGACTTTAGTCCACAGCGTATCTCCGTTTGAATCTGTCTTAAGCAACCATGCATCCGATTCCCCGGCTCCGGTTGATTTTGTATAACCTGAAATAATATATCCGTCATCTGCTGTCTGATGAACAGTATAGCCGTTTTCATCGTACGGTCCGCCATAGGTTTTAGTCCATATTGTATCATAAGTTTGAGTAAAAACCTGTGATGCAAAGAGAAAGAGTATCAGGAATAAGCAACGTAGATTCTTCATAGAACAAATCTTATTGTTAAAGAAACACCATGATGAATTTCAAAAAAAGCAATACAAAGTCATTGAAAATGAAAAGAAAAAATGGAATGAAATCGCCTGTGGAGGGAGAAAAACCTTGAAGATCCACGGCATTATATCAAAGTTAAAGAATTAGACTGAAGTTTACAATCTGAATCTTTATTAATGATTTTTAGTTGCCTCTATAAAGATATCCTTTATAAACATTGTTAGGGCTTCTGCTGCTGTCACCACAATCTTGGCCGATCGATTGCTGCCTTTCCCTGCAAAGGATATTCAAATAATTCTCAGCTTTCAAGGCTAATTCTTTGCTGTTCATTTTAACTATTCGGTAATTTTTGCTGCCTTGTGTTCTCCATTTTGAACAAGGGTAAGACCAGTAACTTCATTATTATCATCTAAATGGAAGATGAACTGGGCATCGACAATCTTTGCAAAAAACTTATGCTTTTCCAGCGGGAAAATTTCAAATCTAATTTGACCGGTCGCCTGAGCATACATCTGGTCACCATCCCGGGTGATCGAAATAATAAAACTCGGTGCCAGCTGGTATTTGCCCACATATTTTTCAAGGATGTCAGACTCCTCTTCTGCCGCCTCTATATTAGGAACCGGTTTATCAGTAAGGACCCAGGTGACAGCCAGGCCTGTCCCTTTCGAAACAGCAGAAGTAATTTTACCTTTCTTGTTTCTTTCAAATTCAAGGGTGGATATGGCGTTCTCGAAAAAGAATTTATCTTTCTCATATGGGATGATCTTATCTTTGGATTTACCCATACGCATTGTGAAAAGATATCCATCTTCATAGAATATGACCCGCTGGCCATCATCTTCGATCTCATAGACCCCTTCATAGGATCTTAGCGTCTCTTCAGGTACCTCGATTTCATCCCATGTGTAAGGTTTCCCGATCGTGATGGCTGCTAATTTGACGGCCAGGTTGCCCGGGGGATTGCAATCACAATTTGAGAAAACAGCTGCAAAAACTTCCTCTTCGGGAAGATACAGGGAAGAGGTCAGGTAACCGTTGATGCCCCCATCATGCCGGATCATGGGACTGCCCTGTATATTCCCTAAATACCAACCAAAACCATAACCTGTTGGTTTTCCATAGTTTAATGTATAGGAAGTATGTGCCATTTCGAGACTTTCTCTGCTTACTACTTTATCATTCATTACTGCATGATACCATATATAAAGATCATCAACATTAGAAAGAAGTGCACCTGCAGCATACGGCAGTGTCATACTCATGAAATCCGCGTTCTCAAATACCTCTCCTCTTTTCTGGTAACCAGCTGCCCGGTTCTTGATGATTCTTGAAGTATTACCGTAGTATGAATGATTCATGCCCAGTGGCTGGAAGAAAACTGAATCAATATATGCTGAATAGATTTTTCCTGACAGGATTTCAATAATGTATCCCAGGATAATGTAAGCTGAATTATTATAGTGATACTTTTCCCCCGGTGCAAAATCCATCGGCTCATATTTAAAAAAATCAATTAATTCTTCTGGAGTTTTATCGTTCTTCATTACCTCAGAAGTCACTTTATCCATTTCAGTTACCTCTTTAATGCCTGAAGTGTGGGTCAGTAAATGCTCAATGTTGATGGTATGTCCGTGCGTGGGATAGTCTTTAATGTGTTTGGAAATATTGTCCTGGAGGGATAATTTTCCTTCTTCCATTAATTTCAGGATGGCACAGGCAGTGAATTGCTTGGTAATTGACGCAATCCTGAAAATATATTCCGGTTTCATGTCAACATCCAGTTCGAGATTGGCCATCCCGAAGGCTTTCCGGTAGATCACTTCTTCTTTCTTCACAACCAAAGCTGTTCCTCCAGGTTCATCTCCCCTGAATTTTTCCATTAACATTGTATCAATTTGCTCTTCTATGCTTTGACTAAAAGAACCAGCCGGTAAAAGGATGGCCATTATTAAAAGAATGTGCAGGTGCAATAATTTATTCATGGTACTGACTGATTTTTACAGGCTTGCTAAAAGGTGTTTTGAGTCTCATTAATGTAAATTTAACTTAATGCGCGAAAAAAAACGAAACATGCAGGATTTATTAATGTTCAGCCATTCACTACCTGGATTAGCCTGTCTTTATTAAATTTATACCCTCAAAGGAAAACAAAAAATGAAGTCTGAATTTAAAGTGATCGGTTTTGATGCGGATGATACCCTCTGGGTAAATGAACCCTATTACCGGGAAACAGAAGATAAATTCTGCGATCTGCTTTCAGCGTTTCAGTCCCCCGAGAAAATTTCCAGGGAGCTTTTCAAAACAGAGATGCAAAACCTGGAATTATACGGTTTTGGTGCAAAAGCCTTTATGCTATCGATGATCGAGACCGCACTGAACATAAGTGATCATAAAGTAGCCCCTGAAATAATCCAGGAAATTATCCTGCTGGGCAAGGCACAGCTGAATAAACCCATTGTGTTACTGGAAGGGGTTCAGCCTGTATTGGAAGAGCTTTACCGGTTGAATTATACCCTCATAGTTGCCACAAAGGGGGATTTGCTGGACCAGGAAAGAAAACTCAGAAATTCAAAGCTTGAAGCATATTTTCATCATATTGAAATAATGAGTGACAAAAAAGAATCTGATTATCTAAAGCTGTTGAAGCACCTGGAGATTCAGCCTGAGGAATTCCTGATGATTGGAAACTCCATAAAATCCGATATCTTCCCTGTACTAAATATCGGAGGATACGCCATACATATTCCCTACCATATCACCTGGCTGCATGAGGAAGTAATAAGCAGTGAAATTAATCATGAGAACTTTAAGGAGGTCGACAATATCTTATTGCTGCCAGAATTATTATCTAATGGGAAAGATCATTAATATAGCCATGTTTACAGGTACCTACTGTTGCTACCGTCAAAATTGAAATTTAAAAACCCATGGAATGCTCTTAATATTCCTTCTTATCGCAAGTGTGCTGCTGATTGTAATCTCAACGAGCAGGTTCAGGATACATCCTTTTCTTGCCTTGATATTTACCGCAATCCTTTTCGGATTGTTTTCCGGGATGCCACTTGACAGGATCGTGGAATCAATTAACGAAGGATTTGGTGGGACCATCGGTCAGATCGGGATCGTCATCGTTGCGGGTGTCATGATCGGTACTTTCCTGGAACATACAGGCGGCGCCTATAGTTTGGCGAAAAGAATTCTCAGGATTACCGGTAAGAAACAGGTGCCGCTGACCATGTCTATCATCGGTTACTTTGTATCCATTCCTGTGTTTGCCGATTCTGGTTTTGTTATTCTTACTCCATTGAACAAAGCCCTCTCAAAAGAAGCAAAAATCTCTCTGGCGGGCACTTCTGTTGCGCTGGCCCTGGGACTCATAACCACTCATTGCCTGGTGCCACCCACACCCGGACCCATTGCGGCTGCTGGAATACTTGAAGCTGACCTTGGATTGGTAATTGCACTCGGTATTATAGTGAGTATTTTCACCCTGACGGCCGGATGGCTTTATGCCACGAAAATTGCTTCCAGGCATTATATTGATCCGAATCCCGATATGTCTGATGCAGCACTGCAGGAGAAACTTAAGGAGGCACCGCGGGCCATAAAAGCATTCATGCCCATTGTGATGCCCATCATCCTGATAGTATTGAAATCCATTTCGGATTTTCCCACTGAGCCCTTTGGCAGTGGTATACTGAAGAATGTATTGGGATTTATTGGAAATCCCGTTATTGCATTATTGATCGGGGTATTATTTTCATTCACCCTGCCCAGGAAATTTGACAGGGAAATGTTGTCCACTACAGGCTGGATCGGACAGGCCCTGTTGAATGCCGCCATCATCATCATGATCACTGGTGCAGGAGGCGCCTTTGGGATGATCCTGCGCAATTCTGACATTGCTGATGTACTTGGTGAATACCTGACAGATGCCAGGATCGGTATCCTGCTGCCTTTTATCATATCCACAGCGATTCGTGTTGCACAGGGCTCCTCAACGGTTTCACTGATCACTACGGCCTCCCTCATGGTTCCGTTAATTGGACCGCTGGGTTTTGACTCGGGTATTGCCAGGGCACTGGTGGTCCTTGCCATAGGTGCGGGATCCATGGTAGGATCCCATGCCAATGACAGTTTTTTCTGGATCTTTACACAGATGACAGGGATGGATGTCAAGACAGGGTACAGGTTGCATACCGTAGGAACAGTAGTGATCGGATTCACATCTGCTATGGTCATATGGGGAATCAGTTTAATCCTTCTATGATTTGATCCACTTATGATAGGTCATTTTTCATTAAATTTGTGAAACACACTATGCTTTTCCGTAAGAAAAATACCGATGTCGCCAGTCCACGCAGGTCCCTATACCGTAAACTTTTACGGATAGTAATTATAGTTCTGCTCGGATTCATTGGTGTCCTCCTGTTACTGACCGGATACTTTTATCTGAACAGGGATAACATTGGACGAAATGTTCTCATTCACACAAATAACATAACACATGGCGAACTGAGTTTCCAGGATATCACCTTCAATCCATTTAGACAGTTTCCCGATATCTCCCTTTCGCTGATGGATGTGGAATATTATGAAAACGCCATCAGTTCCCGGAACCAAAATGAAGAACCTGTTTTAAAAATTGGACGCTTATATGCAGCCCTGGATATTAAATACCTGATCCAAAAGAAGATAAATGTTTCAAAGGTCTATCTGCATAATGGAGATATCAGCTTGGTCAGGTACCCGGACAGTACCCTTAACCTCTTAAATGCATTTAAAACCTATGAGGAGAAGGCAAAAGGAACCAAACAAGCGGAGGGTGACTTCTCTGAAACAGCCATGGAGGAAGATTCGGCTGGACTGGTATTGGACCTGGAGCAGATTTCCTTGTATGACGTAAACATCGAGTTTGATGACAGGGTCGAGAGAGATAATGAAGCACTTTACCTGAACAGACTGAAGGCTTCTTTTAACTTATCTCCGGAGGCCATTCATAGTAAGCTGAAAGCAGATATGGAACTCGGGATAATACAAATTTCAGACAAAATCCTGTTCAGAGATAAATCCTTGCGTCTGGAAACTGCTTTCTCGTTCCTGCGTGATGAAAAGCTGTTGCAAATTAACCCGAGTAACCTTTCCATTGGCGAGGCCAAGATGGATATCACAGGGGAGGTGGATTTCAATGTGAAAAACAAGTTTTCCCTGCAGGTGGATGCTTCAGATCATGATTTCAGCATACTTCAGTTGTTCCTGACCAGGAAGGGCCTAAAAAACCTGAAAAAAGGGGATTTGTATTTAAGAGGAAGTATAGAGGGGATTCCCGGCAATGAAATTCCTGTTGCCGATCTTTCTTTCGGACTCGAGGATGTAACTCTGTATGTGCCGGATGCAAAAGATTATATCAGGGGACTGAACCTTACCGGCAAGTTTAACTCAGGATGGAAAGGGGATCTCTCCGGTGCTACCCTGGACCTTGATACCATGCTCGCACAATTGCCCTCAGGATACCTGAATGCTTCCTTTCATCTGGAAAATATCCTGTCCCCGAAAGTTGATATAATCATGGATATGGAAGCAGGATTATCTGGACTGGCGCAGGTTTTCAGAATTGATTTTATCGATTCCCTGCAAGGCAACATTCGTACAAAATGTACGCTTTTGGGTGCCCGCCATGATCCGGATTCAAACCATATAGTAGCTGATGATTTCACCCTGGGTATTCGTTGTGACAGCGTCTCTGCCTCAATCCCAGGTGTCATGTCCATACAGCATATTGATGGCAGCATTTATACAGGCAAGGACACAACATGGTTAGAAAACCTGGAGGTAAGAACGGGTGAAACGGATTTTCTCATAAATGGAGCCATTTTTAATGCATTGTATCTGCCATTCAATATTGAACATGAAATTATGGCTGACCTGGAGATACAGTCCGAGATATTCGACCTGCCTGGATTTCTATCCTTCGTGCCTCAGGTAAGGGAGAGTTTTGCATACCGGATCAGGGATGTATTACTGGATGTATACATTTCTACAAGTACCTCAAGATTGCTTGAATTTGAAACCAATCCACAGATAGATTTTGACATTATGCACCTCGAGGCCACTATTGAAGATTTTCTGCCAAGGCTTACAAATGTCAGTGGGGAATTTATCCTTTCCGAGAAGTACCACAGGACCTTTCTTGATTTCCGGAATTTTGAAATTGATATTCTGGAAAGCAGCCTGCTTGCTGATCTGGAGTTACATTCCCCGGCTAAGAGAAGATCCTATATGAAGATGGATATACAGACAGAAAATTTGAATCCTGGTGAAATCTTATGGTGGGAAGAACCAGATAGTATTCCTGATGTCCTGAATGGCAGATTGAATGGTTCATTTCTGCTGGATATTTACTTTCCTCATGATCAAACAAGCAAACTCCAGAATCTGAATCTGCGTAATGCTGACCTTCACTTTATCAATGTTAAAGATACTTTTGAGATTGGCTCATTGAACCTTCTGGCGAGTGATCTGAAGTGGGATACCGACAAACACGATAATTTACTGGCTACCCTGAATGCTTCCATTGATTTGACTGTTGACAAACTGGTGACAGATTATTTTACCGTCGATGATCTTGAACAAAGAATATCCATAATCGATGGTGTTTTCCAACTTAATACAGAGAAAGCCCGATTCTTCAGCAAGGCTGGCAAAGGGGAATATATTCTTGCCCCTTTTGCTGAGGTACCTTATTATAAGATCAAATATGATGTAAAGCAATTTGAAGTGAATGAGATGCTCACAAACTTTCTCAGCGATACTGTAATCTCGGGAACGATGGATTTTTATATGGATATCTCCATGGAGGGTGAGACAAGTGATGATATTTTATCCAGCCTGAATGGGGAGCTGATCTTATACGGAGAAGACCTTATTTTATATGGAATTGACCTGGATGGTATAATCAAGAAATTTAAGCGCAGTCAGAATTTCAACCTGGTGGATTTGGGGGCAGTAATGTTTGCCGGTCCGGTGGGACTGGCCCTGACCAAAGGCGGTGCCTATGCATCCATTCTTGTCGACAATTATGGCGAGTCCTCCCCGGTCAGGGAGATTGTCTCCGACTGGGAGTTTAAAAACGGAAACGTTCTGCTCAGGGATGTAGCATTTTCCACAAATGACAGCAGGGTTGCGGCCAAGGGATGGCTCGATTTCCCAAAAGACAGCCTGGATATTTCATTTGCTGTAATTGATAAGAAAGGATGCAATATCATCGGGCAGAATCTTTATGGTACCATAAAGGACCCTGAAAAGAGCAATATCAAGGTAATTGCCACCCTCCTGGCTCCCGTTACCAACCTGCTGGAATTAGCCCTTGGTATTGATTGTGACCCCTTCTATGAAGGAAGAATCAAACACCCTGAATAAGATTGTTACCGGACATAACATAAAAGGGTAAAAGTCGTATATAATACATAATTTTACCAGCAATAAATCATCTGATATCATGAAGAAAATCCTGAAAATTTTCCTGATCCTTATCCTGGTTGTGCTTACTGTCCTGGTAGTTACCCCGATTCTGTTTAAAAAACAGCTTCTGGATAAAGCCAGGGAAGTAGCTAATACCAGCGTAAATGCAAAGATTGATTTCGCTGATCTAAAACTGACCTTTTTCAAAGACTTCCCACGCCTGACCACCTCCTTATATGATGTTTCCGTTTCCGGGATTGGGGCATTTGAGGCAGATACGCTGCTTGCATTTGATGAGTTCAGTGCAACGGTCAATGTCCTAAGCCTGATCAGGAAAGAAGCCATAAAGGTAAGGAGTGTATTGCTTGATCATCCCAGGATTTCAGCCATCGTGCTGGAGGACGGTGCTGCCAACTGGGATATCGCCAAAGAAAGCAAAGACGGGGATGCAGAAAAGGATCCTGACGCTGCTGCATCCGGGACCATGGATATAAAAGTTGCCCTTAAAAAGTTTGAGATACGGGATGCATCCATTGCCTATAATGATATGAAATCCGGTATGGAAGCATCCCTCGATGGATTTAATCTCCTTCTTGCGGGAGATCTGGCTCAGGATTTCACCATCCTGGAAATATCCTCAACCACCGACAGGCTGAATTTCATCATGGGTGGTGTCCGTTATGTAAAGGATGCCATGTTGAACATCCAGATTAACCTGGATGCGGATATGGTTAATTCTGTCTTTACCCTGAAGGATAATTCATTTGCGATCAACGACCTGGTTCTGCTGCTGGAGGGCAAAGTAGAAATGCCTGAAGGAGAGGATATGGGCATGGATATCAATTTTAGTACCCGGGAAACAAGCTTCAAAAGTCTGCTTTCTATGGTCCCTGCGGTTTATATGCGAGATTTTGAGGATGTGAAGACGGATGGACAATTCGCCTTATCAGGAATTATCAATGGAAAATTAACTGAAGATCATACCCCATCGGCCGATATAAAGCTGCTGGTTGACAATGCCAGGTTTGAATACCCGGACCTTCCAAAATCTGCTGAGAAGATCCATATAGATTTAGATGTCCATTATGACGGGATCCAGAATGATAATTCAATTGTGGATGTGAATGCATTCCATATTGAACTGGGTGAAAATCCGGTTGATTTTTCCATGCATATGATCACCCCCATCAGTGATCCGCAGATAAATGCCACCTTGGCTGCCAGGATTGATTTTTCAACATTGGCTGATGTAGTGCCTCTGGAAGATATAAGTCTTACCGGGGAGCTGGATGTCAATCTTGATCTGATGGGAAAGATGTCGAGTATTGAAGATGGGAAATACGAAGAATTCAAGGCTGATGGCAGCTTGAAATTGCAAAAATTTGAGATGCATTCCCCTGACATCTCCCAGCCCGTTTTCATCAACAGCACCCTCATGAATTTCTCACCCCAATTTGTGGATCTGACCGAATTTGATGCCACAATCGGGAGCAGTGATGTAAGGATGGACGGAAAGCTTGAAAATTTTCTATCCTACCTTTTTGAGGATGGAACCATCTCCGGAAAGCTTAACCTGAAAAGCGATCTGCTGGACTTAAATGAGTTCATGTCCGGGGATGATGAGGAAGATACCGGGGAATCAGCACCGGAACCTGCAGAGGAAGCGGAGGAAGCCACCACAGATACGGTTGTATCGTCCGTTATTGAAATCCCCGCCAATATTGATTTCATTTTTACTTCAAGCCTGAAGAAGGTAAAATTCAATCAGCTCGATATTGACAATCTTTTTGGATTGATCATAATTCGCGATCAAAAGGTCATTATGCGGAATCTTAGCCTGGATATATTGAAAGGCAAAGTCATTATGTCCGGTGAATACAATACCCAGGATCTCAAATCACCGCTTGTGGATCTATCCCTGGATGTAAATAATATTGATATTCCATCCGCATTCAATGATTTGGTAACCATACAGAAACTGGCACCGATTGCTGAAAGGATCTCAGGTACGGTATCCACCGACCTGGAATTTACATCCTTCCTGGATGCAGGGATGATGCCTGTTATGAATTCCATTGTGGCTAAGGGAAAACTTGGCTCTGAGCGGATAACCATAGAAAAATCAGAGACATTTGATATGATAAATGGGATACTAAAGACAGATAAGTTCAGGGATATTACCATGAAGGACCTGGCCATTGAGTATTCTGTGCGAAACGGAAGGGTATACATTGAGCCCTACCAGACAATGATAGGGAATACTGAACTGGTCATGAAAGGGGACCAGGGCATAGACCAGACCATGAATTATGAGATGAATATGAAGATTCCCAGATCTGACCTTGGGGGAACTGCCCAGAATGCCCTTAACGAGATAACATCCCTTGCAGCCAGCCAGGGCATAACCATTGATCCAGGGGAAACAATCGATGTTAAATTTCTGGTGACCGGTACCTTTAAGGAACCTAAGATCCGGCCCATGTTCGAAGAAGGAATAAAAAATATGACTGAAGAGATCAAAGAACAAGTCCAGGAAATTGTCGAAGAAAAAGTCGAAGTTATAAAGGAAGAAATCAAGGAAGAAGTGAACCGGGAAGCTGAAAAAATACTTGCGGAAGCCCAGGTGAAAGCAGATGCACTTAAATTGGAAGCCAAACATGCCGGGGAAGAATTAATCCGAATGGCCGAGGAGGAGGGACAAAGAAGAATCAAGGATGCCGGCAGCAATCCACTTCAGAAAATAGCAGCCGAGACCTATGCAAAGACACTCAAATCTGAAGCAGAGAAGAATGCCAAACTACTGGAGAATGAAGCCAACAAGCAGGCGGACCTGATCATGAAAGAAGCCCGGGAAGAGGCAGACAGGTTAAAGTAGAAATCAGGCAGGTAGATAAGCAATAAAAAAAACCCGGCGCTAACCGGGGTTTTGTTTTATTCTCCGTTCTCAGTCGAAGCTGTCATCCTTTTTTCCTGGATACGGGCTTTTTTACCTGTTAATCCACGAAGGTAAAAGATCCTGGCACGGCGCACATGACCGAGCTTATTGATATCTATTTTCTCAATAAAAGGGGAGGAGGCTGGAAATATCCTTTCCACACCAATATTTCCTGATAATTTGCGTACGGTAAAAGTTTCTGTCAATCCGGATCCCCTGCGCTGGATAACAACGCCACGAAATTGCTGGACCCTTTCCTTGTTCCCTTCCCGGATCTTATAGTGTACAGTGATCGTATCACCTGAATTGAATGAAGGATAATTCTTTTCCTTCAAAAATTCATTCTCGGCTGCTTTAAGTAAATCCATTCTGACAATATGTTAAATTTCAAAAACCCTCAATTTTTACAGGACGCGAATATACGAATATTTTTCGTGAATGATAGAAACAGATCTTAAAAATATCAATGTTGTAAACGATTTATTAACAAGGTCCCAAAAAGCCGTTCCATGGCCTAATGTCCATCACCAATGACCTTCAATTTATCACCATCATCTTCTGCGATCTTTTCATACCACCAGTCAGGGTATCCAGGCTGATCGGGATTGGGCGGAATGGTTCCCCCATAACCATTGTAAATGAACTTCCCTTCATTTTCCTTCTTGACATTTCCGTCTATGTATTTTACCAGCAGGTAATTGCCCAGTTCCTTCCAGCGTTTCAAAGTATTTTCTCCAACGCTAACCGAATAATCTGTCAGAAATTCCCTGGCAAGTTCCGGGTCTTTATTATATAGCTCATGGGCGACTTTGTCCACCGCTTCCCTATTGTTGATGAATTTTGTTTCCAGTTCGGACTGAACCTTCTTCACATCCTGGGTCATCAGGTCGTATCTCAAATAACAGAAATTTGATACAAAATTAAACGCCCAGAAGGCTGATGTCTCAGAGTAGGTGATCATATCACCATTCCCAACCTCAAATGGCTCAGGAACACGGGATATCCCGCAGTACATCGGATTATATACGGTAGTGGCTGCATCATCCACACCAAACCAGAAAATACCGCCGATCCAATCCGGTAACCAATTTCTGGATTCCGTAACAAATGAATAACCTGTTTGCTGTGTCGCGGTGGCCCTCTCATTGCAATAAGTTTCTTCTCCGACAGTCCAGGTTAACGGCCGCCAGCGGTAGGGCAAATGATGGGGACCGGCACCTATATCCTGTGTCATATCCAGTGGTGTACCTTCATAATGGTCACGCATATAATTCATCAGGTCACTGGCAGAGAGTTTGCGGTTTGGTTTTACCCAGAGAGGCATCCTGTTTTCCAGGTTCTCCCCCCTGGCATAATCCAGGTATTTATCCATTCCGTCATTGATCTTGCTGAAAAATGACCAGACCCTGGCTTCACAAAACCTGGCTCCGCCAAAAGTAACTGGAGCATACACATCTGAAAAACTGAAATTTTTATCTTTCCCATCAAAATATCCCTGCTCCCTGGCAAAGTCGATGACATCCTCAGCATACAGGCAGTTCTCAGGATCATCCAGGGGAAATGTCCGTATCCTTGCCTGGTTGGCATGGGCGGAAACATATCCGTCAGGGATCCTTCGGGCCACCCACACGGCACCGGTATTTCCCGGACCTTTACCAATCATATCCATGATCCAGACTTCATTTTTGTCGGCGATAGAAAAGGACTCTCCAAAACTGCAATAACCGTATTCCTTTACCAGATCACCCATTACCTGGATGGCTTCCCGGGCTGTTTTAGCTCGCTGGAGGGCAAGGAACATCAGGCTTCCATAATCAATGATCCCGGTTGTGTCTACCAGTTCAGGATGGCCGCCATAGGTGGTTTCGCCGATGGCCAGCTGATGTTCATTCATCAGTCCGACTACTGAATAGGTATGGGATACCTGCTTTATTTCTCCAAGGAATTTATCTGTATCCCACTCATATATCTTCATCATGCTTCCTGCAGGATGATCTTGCCTGGGCCGGTAATACAATTCACCATAGAGAAAATGGGCATCTGCTGCATAGGTGATCATGGTGGCACCATTTACAGAGGCAGCACGGGTTACTAAAAAGTTTGTACATGAGTTCGCTTCCTGGATAAATAATATACTTACCATCAGAATAGCTGAAAATTGAAATAATCTTTTCATATGTGTTGTTTATTAAGCTCCGACAAAAATATATTCTTTTGAACACACAGCAACTGACACCTATCATTAATTATTTGTTTTATGCAACATATGCCGGAAATGCCTGTCTATAATCACAGAAAAGCTGGGTAGATGCCCGGGGCTTCTTAAAAAGTTGTTAAATAGGTATTTATGAGAAGATTTTGTTCTGGTAATGTTGTATATTTGTTTCGAGAAAGTTATTTAGATTTTTTAAGAGAATTTTAACATTTTTTAACAAACAAAATCACAATTTTCGCGTTATTATAGTAAAGGTTTAGGTTAAGATAGGTTTAGTGGTTAGTGTTTTTAGTTAGTAATTAGGGTGAAAAGGCGCAGTTTCGACTGCGCCTTTTTTTATTCTGCATACATCAACTCCACGATCTTCTCCCTGTCAAGGTCATTCAGGTGATTATCAGGATTTTTCCCGTTACACTTATTTTTATTCATCAAAGCCAGAATTTTTTCATTTTGATCCGGGGCAATACCTATTTCCTTTAACCTGACCGGGCATAGAACTCTTTTAAAAAAACTTTCAAGACCTTCGATTGCATGATCGGCTGAAGGATTACCAAACAAATCCTCTCCAAGTTTTTCAAGCCTGCTTCCGATCCTGGGTTTCATATGCTTCATCCACGCAGGAAAAACGATTGACAGGGAAGCACCGTGTGCAGTATCAAACAAGAGGGAAAGCTGGTGTCCAAGTGCATGGCTGGTCCAGTCCCCATTTAATCTCCCATATGAGACGAGACCGTTCAGTGCGGTTGTTGCCGCCAACATGATCCTTGCCCTGAGTGTGTAGTCCTCCGGTTTTTCCATTAGTTGTGGACCAAATTCCATGGCTTCCTGTATGATTGATGCAGCGAAGCGGTCGGAAAGGCTTGCATCTCCCTGTCCGAAATAGGTTTCAAGTACATGGGCCACAAGGTCAACGATTCCAAAGCCTGTATGGTCCAATGGTACACTGCAGGTATATGACGGATCGAGGAAGGAATGTTTGGGGAACATGACCGGGTGACGGTATCCGAATTTCTCCATGCGCTGGTTATTCTGGACAACGGCAACTGAATTCATTTCCGTCCCTGTAGCTGCAAGTGTCAGAACCGCAAGAACGGGAAGCGCTCTGACCGGATCCCTGCGCCCTTTCATTACATCCCAGCCACTCCACTGTTCCGGGATACAGACCGCAATAAGTTTAGCTGAATCGATCGCAGATCCACCGCCCACTGCAAGCACCATATCCACCTTGTTTTCCAATCCCAGTGTAACGGCATTGTCCACATCCTCTACAAGGGGATTGGGTTTGATCCCACTGTACTCTACAACATTAATCCCTGCCTTATCAAGTTGATCACGTGTATCCTGATAGCTTCCGTTACGCAGGACAGATCCCTTTCCATACACCAGCAGGGCCTTCTTTCCCAAGGCATGGGCAGCATTCCCAAGCTCCTTGATAATATCTTTCCCAAAATGTAATTCCGTCGGATTATATGCGATAAAATTTTCCATAAATCAAAAGGTCTGTGGTTTGGTTTGAAACGGAGTAAATTTATAAAATAACCTTTAAACCTGGCAGGTGCCCGGTTAACTTCTGTAGATCACCCCGCAGCAACTGTCTCTTTTTGCCCCGGTAACAGAGGCAAAGCAATTAATTTTCTCCCGCTGTCTCAGCAATCCAAGAAATGCAAAAATGAGGGCTTCCTTATATTCGATCAGGTCATTGGAGGGTATGATGATGTTTCCCCGGCTTACCTCACTGATCCTCTCGATAAGGAATTGATTATAAGCTCCACCGCCTGTTACCAGGACTTTTGAACCACGCCGGATTTGCCTGGCAATCTGGAAGGATATATGCTCATAAACCGTTCTTAGAACATCCGTTACGGGCAGATTGAAATCCCTAAGGACAGGCAAAAACTCAGATTCCACCCATTCCCGTCCCAGGGAACCCGGTCCCAGGGAATGATAATAATCTATCCTGTTTAAACGATGGAGTAAAGTATCTGAGCAATTCCCTGATCTGCCTGCAAATCCGTCCCGGTCAAACGGAAGGTCCAGTTCAGTCACAAGGTGGTTCAGGACTATGTTAACCGGACAGACGTCCCTGGCTAGTCTTTTTTCGTCAGGATTATAAGAGATATTGGCAAATCCACCCAGGTTCAGGCAATAGTCATATTCCCCGAAGAGATATTCATCACCCACAGGAACCAATGGGGCTCCCTGTCCACCAAGCAGAATATCTGTTTTGCGGAAGTCACCTGCACATGTCACACCGGTCAGTGTGGCTATGACCTGTGGATCACCCGCCTGCATGGTAAATCCCGCCTCCGGCTGATGAAATATGGTGTGCCCGTGTGAAGAGATCAGGTCAACCTGCAGGCCGGATGACCGGATGAATTCACTGGTCTTTTCTGCAATATATTGTCCATATTCCTGGTGAAGGTTGAGCAGGTCAATTCCTGACATATGGGGGGCTAATTTTAGTTTCCTGATCCATTCCTTGCTGTAGGGAATGGTTTCGGCGGCATGTATTCGGTAAATCCATTTTTTTCCGCTCTCCCAGAAGGAACAGATGGTAAGGTCCAGTCCATCAAGTGAGGACCCGGACATGATTCCCATGATGTTCATGTCATCTGCCATGGTAAAACAGGATTAGCTGATCACCAGTAAAATTCGGTATAATAATACGCTATATTATCTTTATTGTCAATAATGTATAATTCAATTTCATGCATTTCCCTCCGGCTCAGCCTTTTGGGATCAAACCGGTAGAAGGCCAGGTTATTTTTTAAATCATATTCAATCAGGACCCAGTTGTTGTCGATATATGCTTCATAGGATTTAATCCCGGAAAGTTCATCAGTAATCCTGAAACGGATGGAATTTTTCGCGCTCATATCACCGGATCCATTCAGGTTCAGGGGTCTGATCTCGGGAGCAATCGTATCAACGAGAACGGTGTATTTTCCAAAAGTGCGGATCCTGGTGCTGACCATGCCATCTTTCCATTCACCTCCGGCTGCTTCAATCTCGCTTTCTTCTCCATTCATATATCCCAGCAGGGCTTTATCCCTCAACTGTTCGGGAAGGCTATCGGGCCTGATGGCCAGTTCACATGCCAGATGCAGTGGTGTATGAGTATTGTGGATGTGATGAACAGGCGAGAAAGTGCCGGCATTCCCTTCCGTTTTCTCATACGTAAAATTCAGGTTGTCATACAGCGCTCCCTCCGGAATTTTCAATACTAAATCGTCTCTTGTGAATTCATTGGGCATATTCCATGAGAATTCCTGAACATTCTCTTTTTCGGTGTTTGACAGGGCAATTGTGGGTTTCTGGCCACCCCGGACTGAAAAACATAATTCAGATCGGTTGGCATAGGCATCTTCAAGAATAAACCTGACCTGGTATTCCCGGTCCACTGAAAAATCACACAATCCATCATCTTCCACAAACTCATAGAGATCCAGGCGGTTGTTCGGGTCAATGAAGGTTTTCTGTACCAGTTTATTATTTCTTGACTTCTCCTCAAAATCAATGTAACTATTGATATACCGTGATTCACTGAACTTAAATTGCTTCATCTCCCAGTGGTATTTCAGCTGCTTGTCCACCAGCATCCTGATACTGTAGATTCCGCACCGGTTGTGTGCTCCATTGAGGTAGTCAAAGGCTTCAATGCCAAAGCCAATATTGCCATTCACCAATACCTGGTCCCTGTTTGTCAGCCCATATTGTCCACTGTCAGCATGCACATCAAAGCGTTGTTTCTGACCTGTATTATTAATATGGCTGTGTTTGCCGAAAGGGTACATGTATACCGAAAACACCCTTGGGGGGGCATCATCCTCAATATTAAATCCGAATAACAGTACGTTCATGGGAGCCTGGTTGGCGGCATTCCTGATTTCGAAATGCAGATGCGGACCAAAGGAGTATCCTGAAGTACCTGAAAAGGCAATGAACTCTCCCTTTTCCACCTTCCATTTCTCCTTTTCAGGATAAATATTCAGGGCATGTTTTTCTTCCCTGTACTGTACTTCCCTGACGTATTCAGCAATATCCTGCCGGAATCTGTCCAGGTGGGCGTAAACAGTGGTATATCCGGCCGGATGTGTAAGATAGAGCGTATTCCCGTAACCGGCAGCCTCAATTTTTATCCTCGAAATGTAACCTTCAGCCGAGGCATAAACCCTATGTCCCGTAACACCCTGTGTTTTTATATCTATCCCGGAATGAAAGTGATTTGATCGAAGTTCCCCAAAGTTGCCCGATAAATACAATCCAATATTGACGGGGGATCTGAAATAATCCTGCCGGATTGAACATTGGCCCAGGGCAGTATCTATAAGGCAGACAGCAATTACGAGCAATAATGAATAACGGAAGGGCATAACAAAAATCTTAATCAACAGTACAGTGCCATTTATCAAATAAGGACTGGTGTTCGTAATTTCGAAGCCTAAATATTTTAAATTTTCTGTAACAATCTTATATTTGTAGTAACAATTTATTAACATGAGTTCCTCACACCCGGATACCTTTGAACATTTTCAGCAGCGGATCCGGCAAATGTTGGAACTTTATCAGCAAGAAAAAGCGGAGAATGAGCTACTGAAGAAAAAGAGGATTGACCTGGAGGAAAAAGTGAAGCTCAACAACAACAGGCTAAACGATCTTGAAGGAAAATATAACAAATTAAAAATTTCAAAAGCGCTGATTGCATCAAGTGACGATGTTCATGATGCAAAATTGAAAGTGAACAGGATGGTGCGGGAAATTGATAAATGTATTGCTCTTTTGAACAGATGATATGCACCGGATGGATGATAAACTGTCAATTCGAATAAATATTGCAGACCGGTACTATCCTTTAAAGATAGACCGGAATGACGAAGAAAAGATCAGAAAAGCAGCCAGAACAATAAACGAAAAAGTTTTACAATACAAACAGAAATACGCAGATAAGGATACACAAGATTTTCTGGCAATGGCTGCCCTGCAATTTATGATTAAGGTAATTGATGGCGAGGGGATTAAAGGTGATTCAGAGATACAACAGAAGATCAGGGAATTAAATGAGGAGCTGGGAGCCGTATTAGACAGAGAGTAATCTACGTTCTTTAACATAGAAGGATTTAACCCGCATTGTTTCTTCAACCATTTTTGAAACTCAACATTATCAAAATTGGAGCAATGCTCAATTGATCTAGGTCAGGCCTCAACCCCTTCGGGGGATTTCTCCGCTTGTTCGGAGGGACAGTGGAAGACCGAAATCAAATGGCAGCTCCACCCATGTTTAACAGGGGTTTTTTAAAATATTGAGGAAACGTGCGGGTTTTTTTTATATATAACCCAGAATAAACCCATTAAGCTATGGAAGGTAATGTATTGTTAATAATAATAGCCCTCTCCTCGCTGGCCGCCGGGGGAATTCTCACTTACTTCTTCAATCAGATGATAATGCGGAAAAAAAGTACCAATATCATCAGGGAAGCAGAGGCAGAGGCAGAAGTAATCAAAAAGGATAAAATTCTGCAGGCAAAAGAGAAATTTCTTGAATTGAAGTCGGAACATGAGAAAGCGATCAATGAAAAGAACCGGCTCATACTGATTGCTGAAAATAAACTCAAGCAGCGGGAGGGTTCTGTTTCACAAAGAATTGAGGAGATTCAGCGGAAAAACAAGGATGTTGATGCCATCAGGGATAATTTGGGCCACCAGATGGAGATCCTTGAAAAGAAAAAGGATGAACTTGACAAATCTCATAAACAGCAGGTTGACCAGCTTGAAACTATTTCCGGACTTTCAGCTGCTGAGGCCAAAGAACAGCTAATAGAGTCTCTAAAAGAGGAGGCAAAGGCGGAGGCCATGTCTTCAATCAATGAGATCGTTGAAGAGGCCAAAATGACCGCCAACAGGGATGCCAAGAAAATCGTCGTTGAAACCATTCAACGTGTGGCAACAGAAACTGCTATCGAAAATTCTGTAACTGTATTTAACATTGACAATGATGAGATCAAGGGGCGCATCATCGGCCGGGAGGGAAGGAACATCCGGGCCCTTGAAGCTGCCACCGGGATTGAGATCATTGTGGATGATACGCCTGAAGCCATCATCCTCTCCGGATTTGATCCAGTGAGACGGGAAATTGCAAGGCTTGCACTTCACCAGTTGGTGACTGACGGCAGGATACACCCGGCCCGGATTGAAGAAGTGGTAAATAAGACAAAGAAACAGATCGAAGATGAAATTGTAGAGGCTGGTAAAAGAACGGTTATCGACATGGGAATCCATGGTATCCACCCGGAACTTATCCGGCTTGTGGGAAAAATGAAATACCGGTCCTCCTATGGACAGAACCTTCTTCAGCACTCTCGTGAGGTGGCTAACCTGTGTGGCATCATGGCTTCCGAACTTGACCTGAATGCCAAGCTGGCAAAGAGAGCCGGTTTGTTACATGATATAGGGAAGGTACCCGATGATGAGCCGGAGCTTCCACATGCTGTCCTGGGCATGAAGCTCGCCGAAAGGTTCAAGGAAAAAGCGGAGGTCTGTAATGCCATCGGATCTCATCATGATGAAGTAGAGATGACGACCTTGCTTGCACCAATCGTGCAGGTTTGTGATGCCATCTCTGGGGCCCGCCCCGGAGCACGCAGGGAAATTGTGGAATCCTATATCAAACGGCTGAAGGAGCTGGAAGCCCTGGCCCTGTCTTATCCGGGTGTAAGCAAAACTTATGCGATCCAGGCCGGCAGGGAATTGAGGGTAATCGTTGGAAGCGAAAAAGTCTCCGATAAGGAGGCCGAAAGCCTTTCCTATGATATCGCCAAAAAGATCCAGGATGAGATGACTTATCCGGGACAGGTAAAAATCACCGTAATCAGGGAAACACGTGCAGTAAGTTATGCAAAATAGCGGTTCCCGCAAGAAACATGTACTCGTAACCGGGACAGCCGGTTTTATTGGTTTCCATCTGATCAGATATCTCTTCGGGTCAAATTATGAGATAACGGGTCTGGACAACATTAACGATTATTATGATGTCGATCTGAAATACAGCCGCTTATCCGAAACCGGTATTGCCCGGGATAACATAGCTTACAATAAACTTGTCAGCAGTGTTGTTTCGGACCAATACAAGTTTATCCAACTGGATCTTGAGGACAAGGACAACCTGATCCGTTTATTCAGGGAATCGAAATTTGACAAGGTAATAAACCTTGCCGCCCAGGCCGGTGTACGATATAGTTTCACCAATCCGGATGCCTATGTGGGGAGCAACATCACGGGTTTTCTGAATATCCTTGAATGCTGCAGGCAACATCCTGTTGAACACCTCGTTTTTGCCAGCTCATCCAGTGTCTATGGTTTAAATAAGAAAATGCCCTTTTCGGTTCACCAGCCGGTCGATCATCCGGTAAGTTTATATGCAGCCAGCAAAAAGAGCAACGAATTAATGGCGCATTCCTACAGTCATCTTTTTGGTATTCCGGTAACGGGACTTCGTTTTTTCACGGTTTATGGTCCCTGGGGAAGACCGGACATGTCGCTTTTTATATTTGTGAAAGCAATTCTGGAAGGCAAGCCAATTAATGTGCATAATGAAGGCAGGATGGAGCGGGATTTTACCTATGTTGCAGATATCGTCAAGGGTGTGGGTAAGGTGCTTGAATCACCTGCGCAGGCTGCAAACATCGATGGGGAAGAGATGGATCCGGCCGTTTCATCTGCTCCCTACCGCCTGTTTAATATTGGCAACAACAAACCGGTCAGGCTGATGGACTTCATTAATGCCATCGAAGAATATCTGGGCAAAAAAGCCAGCATGAATATGATACCCATCCAGCCAGGTGAAGTCGAAAAAACCTGGGCGGATGTATCTGACCTGGAGAGACAATTCAATTATACTCCAGATACACCCATTAAAGAAGGAGTGAAACAATTCATCGACTGGTACAGGTCTTATTTTAAAGTCTGAGCTTCAGGCGGATTGATCATTTTCAGGACTGATTCATATAGTTCTGCCTTCTCTCTGTATCCCGATTTATGATAGGCATGAATGAGGTTATGGAGGATGCGGACGATGATCTCCAGGTTGCTGCATGGTTGATAATGGGAAGGCTGGGGCTTAATTTTTTGTTGTTTCAGGAAATAGTCAATCTCTTTTCTCCCCAGAACGGCGCCCTTGTTGTATGGATTAATATAGAACAGGATATCCTCCATAACATCATCGAAACCACTACCGGTAACCAGTTCATCTCGGTAGGCAAGGATGAAGTTTTTGGGTAAATTCACTCCAAAAATGGGCAATTTCAGCCTTTGTGCTATAATGGAATAAATGACGGCAAGAGAAATGGGATTTCCTTTTCCGGTTTCCAGAACCTGGTTAATGAATGAGTTTTGTGGACTGTAGAAGTTTTTAGTGTTCTTGGTAAAACCATGCACATCAAAAATGATATGATTCAGTATCCTCACTTTTTCAAGGGCAGTGAGGTTGTTATTCAGTTCAAGCCATACATCCTTGATGATCCTGTCAAGGCTGATTTCAATTTCCCGCATTCCAAGATCAGGATACTGGTACCTGGAAATAAGGAATACCCCTTTAAGGAGGTCATTTTGTTCTCTCAGTACCCATTTTTGTAATTGTTTATGATTGTATTGAGTCTGGATCTCCTGGATAAGGTTGATGATCCGGTCCTGGTGCATCGGGTCCATCGAGCCTTCCCATGCTGCTTCCAGGTCAGGCAATATAATCTGGCCCTGTTCCAGAATACGGCTGGTGACTGTCTGGTTCACCTCGTCATTGGGATCATCCAGCAATTGAAGAAGTGCATGTATTTCTTCTCTGGTCATGGTTATTTCACGCCGTTGAACATAAATGTTCGAGGGTGAATTTAATTAATTTATTTACAACTCCTTTGTAATCTTCTGTGAATTCAAGGGAAGCACGGTTTGCTATCATGGCACAAACGGTTACAGCCTTATGCCCGAGTAGCCGTGCCAGTCCGAATAAAGCAGAACTCTCCATCTCATAATTGGTGATGCGGAGATCCCTGTACCTGAAGCTTTCAAGTTTATCATTCAGTTCAGGGTCGAGGGGTTGAAGTCGGATTTTCCGGCCCTGCGGACCATAGAAACCAGGCGCTGAAATGGTAATGCCGCTATGGGTCTCTTTCGAAAACAGGTGAAACAGTTCATCGGATGAGCGAACGAAACAGGGATCATGCAGGGTCGTACTCCAGCCAGTATGTTTCTTAAATGCCCTCTCCATTGCCAGGTCGGCAACCTTATTCCTGTCTGCATAAAAGTTCAGAACCGTATCAAATCCGGCTGCATACCTGCTGAGGATGAAACTATTGATGGGAATATCTTTTTGCAGTCCACCCGTAGTCCCAATCCTCACCAGCCTGAGGGATCTGTGCGTGGATTTAAGCCTGCGGGCTGTCAGGTCAATATTGACCAGTGCATCCAGCTCATTCAGGACAATATCCACATTGTCGGTTCCAATTCCTGTGGAAAGGGCAGTGATCCTGGTTTGCTGAAAGATCCCGGTATGGGTTACAAATTCCCTGTTCGACTTGCGGACCTCGACGGAGTCAAAAAAGGAAGATACCATTTCCACCCGGTTCGGGTCCCCGACCAGGACTATTGTATCTGCAATGTCCGCAGGAAACAGCTTCAAATGGAAAATACTGCCATCCGCATTCAGGATTAATTCAGAGGGTTCAAACCACATAACACAAAAAAACATCATTAATTCGCATGTCCACAAACCAAAATAGTATATTTTTACACAAAATTTGTTAAAACAACTAAATCAAGATCTTATGAAAAGCAAACAAACACTCGTTATCACAGCAATTGTAATTGGGCTATTGTTATTGATATTCGGCAGCAGGATGTTTTATGTTATCAGACCCGGGGAGAGAGGGCTCGTTTTCAGGACCATCAGCGGTAAGCTGGATAAGGAGACCATCAGGTCTACGGGACTGAATGTTATCGCCCCCTGGAATAAATTATACAAATACAACGTCAGGGAACAGCAGCGGGATGAGGCCATGGATGTACTCGATAAAAACGGATTGTCCATCAATGTGGATGTCACAGTACGTTTCAATCCCATTTACTCCAGGATTGGCTATCTGCATGAAGTATTCGGCACAGATTACGTGAATACGCTTGTGATCCCTGAGTTCCGCTCCTCCGTCAGAAAGGTTATGGGAAGGTTTACGGCCGAAGAGATCTACTCAACCAAGCGAAATGAAGTGGAAACCGCCATTATCACTGAGACGGCCATTATTTTAAAGGGAAATGATATTGATATGCGGGCCCTGCTTATCCGCTCCATTAACCTTCCTCCGGACATCAAGGCAGCCATTGAAAATAAACTTACCCGGGAGCAGGAAACACTTGCCATGACCTATATCCTTGAGAAGGAAAAGCTGGAAGCTGAACGGAAAGTGATTGAGGCGAAGGGGATAGCCGATTATAACCGGACAGTAAGCGCCAGCCTGACCAATAATATCCTCAAGCTTCGGGGCATTGAGGCAACCAATAAACTGGCTGAATCCGCAAATTCGAAGATTGTCGTGATTGGCAGCGGAAAGGATGGTATGCCACTGATCCTGGGCGGGAATAATTAAGCAATGCTGCAGCGGATACAGACAGTCTACCTGCTGGCAGCAACAGTATTGATGTC
>DAOWJB010000232.1 GCA_030640625.1 Bacteroides sp. | reverse complement strand
TACAGCAAGTTACTACCTATTATGGTGATTGTCAAGAAAACCTTACGTTAGACAAATAGATGACAAAAAACCCGGAATGAAAATACCGGATATTGATTAAACCTTGTGGCAACTCAGATAAGGTCAGTCAGCTAACCAATCCGCTACAGCCTCCGGACTCAGACCCGGCAAATCCAGCTTGTTTTTCTTTTTATACCCGTTGAGGTCATTGGCCAGTTTTCCAGGCTTTTCAACCTCTTTCAGCTTCTCAATTGTAGTATATCCCAGCTTCTGCAGAACCTCCACCCATTCCTCAGGAATTCCCAGAGCAGTATATTCCTCTTCATTGCTCACTGCCGGTTGAGTACTGGCCACCTGCCGCATTTGCGGGAAGAAGATCACATCCTGGATGGATGGGGAGTTGGTCAGGGTCATAGCCAGCCTGTCAATACCGATCCCGAGTCCGGCTGTAGGAGGCATCCCGTACTCGAGGGCCCGAAGGAAATCCTCGTCGAGGACCATTGCCTCCTCATCCCCCCTTTTCCCGAGACTTACCTGTTCCTGGAACCTTTCGCGCTGATCGATGGGATCATTCAACTCTGAAAAGGCATTGCATATTTCCTTACCGTTTACGATGGCCTCAAATCGTTCCGCCAGACCTTCTTTTTCACGGTGTTTCTTGGCCAGAGGGGACATCTCTACGGGGTAGTCCATGATATAGGTCGGCTGGATGAGTTTGCCTTCCACTTTTTCTCCGAAGATCTCATCGATCAATTTTCCCTTACCCATGGTTTTATCCACCTCGACCTCAAGATCTCTGGCGGTTTTGAATAATTCTTCTTCGCTCATTTCCGAGATATCGATCCCGGTAAATTCCCTGATGGCTTCGTACATGGTATATCGTTTCCATGGACGTTTGAAATCTATGGTATTATCACCAACCTGCACCATGGTTTTACCGTAAAGATCAAGTACTACCCTTTCAATCATTTCCTCTACCAGGTCCATCATCCAGAGGTAGTCCTTGTAGGCGACATAGAGTTCAACCTGGGTGAATTCAGGATTGTGAAAGCGGTCCATCCCCTCATTGCGGAAATCCTTACTAAATTCAAACACCCCGTCGAATCCCCCGACAATCAGGCGCTTCAGGTATAATTCATTGGCGATCCTCAGGTATAGCTTCTGATCCAGTTTGTTATGATGGGTAGTGAAAGGCCTGGCGGCAGCACCACCATAAATGGGCTGAAGGATGGGTGTTTCCACTTCAAGATACCCGCGCTGGTTTAAAAAATTCCTGATGGAATCTATGATCTTCGTCCGTTTGATAAATGTATCACGGACCTCCGGGTTCACAACAAGGTCTACATAACGCTGCCGGTATCTTTGCTCAGGATCAGTGAATGCATCATAAACCGTTCCGTCTTTTTCCTTTACCACAGGGAGGGGGCGAAGGGATTTGGATAGCACGGTCATCTCTTTTACATGAACCGTGGTTTCCCCTACCTGTGTTTTAAATATGAAACCTTTTACCCCGATGATATCCCCAATGTCAAGCAGCCGTTTGAATACCGTATTGTACAAAGTCTTGTCCTCACCCGGACAAATATCATCCCGCCGGATGTAGATCTGGATACGGCCCTGTGCGTCCTGCAGTTCCGCAAAGGACGCATTTCCCATGATCCGTCTGCTCATGATCCTTCCGGCAAGGCGAACTTCCTGCAAGTTTTGCTTGTCCGGATCATATTGATCCAGGATTTCCTGACTGAAAATGTTGATGGGAAAATTTTCTGAAGGGTAAGGATTTATGCCGAGGGATATCATTTCCTGCAAGGAACTTCTGCGAATTTCTTCCTGTTCTGATAGTTGCTGCTGACTCATTATAAGGGAATAAAAAATTTGTGCAAAGATAGTTGATCCGTGGGAAAAGAACAGCAGGGAAATGGGGGATTCACTTTTTTAAGCTAAATTTGCATGATCGAAATCCCGGGTTGCTGGCTAAAATTAACTCACCCGAAACCTGAGCCATTACATGCCGATGAACATGGATACCGGAGACCGATTTAGTGATAAGACAAGAATTAATTAAAAAGGGCTTGCTAGGAATGTAGCAATCCATTAGACCTGTTATAGAACCATTGAATGAAGCCGCTGGCGAAAACAAGATCAATATTGTTCAGGGACCTGGGTCTAATTGATTACAAGGAGGCCTGGGATAAGCAGGAAGATAGCCTGGCTTTAGTAATCAAGGAAAAACTGGAAACCGGGAAATTCGCCGGGAATGGGTTTTATCCAAAGGACCAGGTAGTTTATTTTTGTGAACATCCGCATGTATATACCCTTGGTAAAAGCGGTCAGAACCAGAACCTGCTGATCCCCGATGCTATTTTGCAAAAGATCAATGCCACTTTTTACAGGATTGACAGGGGAGGGGATATAACCTACCATGGCCCCGGACAAATAGTTGGCTATCCCATTATTGACCTTGAAGCCCTGAATATCAAGGTTAAGGACTATGTTTGGAGCCTGGAGGAGACTGTCATCCGTACCCTTGCTAGCTATGGAATTGAAGCCGGAAGGCTGGAGGGTACCACAGGTGTATGGCTGGATACTGGTGTGCCTGGGAAAACAAGAAAGATTTGCGCCATAGGGGTAAGGGTAAGCCGCTATGTTACCATGCATGGTTTCGCCCTCAATGTCAACACTGATCTGAGATATTTTCAGTATATTAATCCCTGCGGATTTACCGATAAGGGAGTCACATCCATGCAGCAGGAGACTGGTCGTGAGATAGATATAGAAGATGTACAGAGGAGGTTAAGGGAGAAGTTTTCAGAAGTGTTTCAGGTAGAATTACATACAGAATGAAGGCAATGGAGAAAAACTGGATTCTAAAGAGCCAGGGAGAGGGACATAAGGTTGAACGCATGTCAGGCGAGCTGAATATTTCAAAGCCCCTGGCAACGCTGCTGATCCAACGGGGGATTCACAGTTTTGAAGAGGCCAGAGATTTTTTCCGCCCGCAATTAACACAGCTCCATGATCCTTTCCTGATGAAAGATATGGCAGTTGCCATAGAAAGAATTCAAACCGCAGTACAGGGCAGTGAAAAGGTGCTGGTATACGGGGATTATGATGTGGATGGCACCACCTCTGTTGCCCTGGTCTATACCTTCCTGAAAAAATTCCATGATTCAATTGACTTTTATATTCCTGACCGCTACAATGAAGGATACGGGGTCTCCATAAAAGGAATTGACTATGCAAGAGAGACCGGAGCCTCACTGATCATCGCCCTTGATTGTGGGATAAAAGCCATAGATAAGGTCAAGTATGCGAAGCACCACAGCATAGATTTTATTATTTGTGATCATCACAATCCTGGAGACGAGATCCCTCCTGCCGTTGCAGTCCTGGATCCTAAACGTACAGGTTGCAGTTATCCCGATAAGGAATTGTCAGGTTGCGGTGTGGGATTCAAATTAATACAGGCCTATGCCGCCAGAAACAATATTCCTTTTGAAGAATTGATCCCTTTCCTGGACCTGGTGGCGGTAAGTATTGCATCAGATATCGTTTCTGTGACCGGGGAAAACAGGATCCTGGCTTATTATGGACTGAAGCAACTGAATGAAAATCCCTGTACCGGGCTCAAGGCCATAATTGAACTGGCAGGTATTATTGACAAGGAGATCACGTTAGATGATGTGGTATTTAAAATCGGTCCGAGAATAAATGCAGCTGGCAGGATGGAGTCAGGGAAAAGTGCAGTAAATCTTTTAATTGCTAAGGATAAGGAACTGGCCAAGGTGATGGGTGATAAAGTTGACACCTATAATTCCACCCGGAGGAACATTGATACCTCGATTACCCAGGAAGCGCTTGATATCATTGGGAAGGATCCGGAGTTACAGAAACGGAAAACCACCGTTTTGTACAATCCTAAATGGCATAAAGGTGTGATCGGCATTGTTGCTTCCCGCCTGATCGACAGCTGGTACCGCCCCACCGTTATCCTCACGGAATCAAATGGATTTGCTACAGGTTCCGCACGGTCGGTTTTCGGATTTGACCTGTATCAGGCAGTTGATGCATGCAGTGACCTGCTGGAGAATTTCGGTGGGCATAAATATGCAGCCGGACTGACCCTAAAACTTGAAAATATACCGCGTTTTCAGAAACGCTTTGAAGAATTTGTTGCAGATACCATCATCCCTGAGCAGTTGATCCCCGTTGTAGAAATTGATACGGAGATTTCCCTGAGTGAAATATCCCCTAAATTTTACCGCATTCTGAAGCAATTAGAACCTTTTGGTCCGGAGAACATGGCCCCTGTGTTTCTCACGGAGAATGTGGTTGATAATGGGACCGGCAAACCGGTTGGCTCAAGCGGCGAGCATTTGAAATTGAACCTTATCCAGGAGGAAGACCCTTATAAGGTGTATCCAGCCATTGCCTTTCAGCAAGGGAATCTTTACAAGCATATTTCGATGGGCCAGGGGTTCGATATATGTTACTCGCTGGAAGAAAATGTTTTTATGGGCCGGGCAAACCTCCAGCTGAATATCAAGGATATAAAGTTCGACTAAAACTTCAACCGGAGCTGGACTCTCAGATCAGATTTTTTATTGCCATTTATCTCGTTCAGGCCGCTGCTGATCGTTTCACGGTCACGATAATATGTCAGGGCATATTTGAACCAGAGGTCAACATGCTTTCCAATAATCCACCTGGTATTCAGGTATGTCCGTATCCCCCTGTAAAAAAAGGAGGGAATGGAAAAGGCATAGAGGACATCATGTTCGTAGGTATAGATCCTTGAAAAATAACTCTCTGTATCAAACATGCTGTAGCGGAAGGAGAAACTAAGCGGGAAAGATGCCGGTTTGTAAATGATGTCATGATAGGCCAGGTAACCGTATTCCCTGCTTCCGGAGCCTTTATTATAATGGGACAGCTCCAGGCGATTCTGGAAACTAAGTCCATCTGCCACCGGGTAGGAAATATGAAATCTCAGGTGGTTAGCATGCTCCAGATTGCTCTCATCCGGTTTTGATTTGTGACGAAGACGGATATAAGCCTTCATTTTGTTGCGGCTGGTGTAATCAGCCTGGATGTGATAGTCATATCCGGAGGAAGGAGCGCTACCCTGTGAGGTCAGCCATGGGAAGCTGAAGGCATCCAGGTAACCGGTTAAACGCCACCGGGGAAAAGGCCGGACTTCCAATCCCATGTATAATCCATGCTCATTGTTGTTGTCTGAATTTTCCGAGAATGCATTGCCATAAAGGGCATAAAAACGCTTGTCAAAGAATCGGTGGAGGACCGAGAGTGTCACCTGAGGGTGAAGGTCGAAATTTGCCCCGTTCAATATCCCGATGGTACCACTCTGGGTACTGAAGCCAAGCTCTCCAAAAAAGATCATCCGGTTAAGGCTGAGTGTATAATCCATGCCCAGATTGGTATTCTGGGGATCCGGTTTATCATCCATTGCTGCATCGAAAAAATAACTCACTGCGGTACCCCCCAGGTGGAACTGATTGTGGTTCCAGGAAATATATCCTCCAATAAGGGTTTCCTTAACCACATCTTTATCAGAGAATTCCCTTGGCGTGCGATGATAGCCACTGCTCAGAAAGGAAGAGAACAGGGGGTCTCCAGCCAGCGTATCGTCAACCATGTTCGCATCAATGTCCTTTCTTGAGAAAAAACCGGTAATATCTATTTCTCCAAGTCCAAGAGTGGCTGAGGCTCCCCTCATAAACCGGTTTTCATCTATGGAGGTGTAATGGTTCAGGACATTCCCCTTTTTGCGGATGTTTACGATGTCTGTTGATTTCCCGAATGCCAATCCGGACCAGAGATTCACTCCCTGACCGGTTTTGATCTGGTAATCCCCTGCCATGATATTTTTGAATTTCCATACATCGTTGATGTGAAAATAGAACGAATTGAAATCAAATCCATGT
>DAOWJB010000323.1 GCA_030640625.1 Bacteroides sp. | reverse complement strand
GTCAGACGCGGCAGGAAAGAGAGCCGGATGAAGGAATACAGGCGAGGGTACCGGCAGGGCTATGAACATTCCAGAAAAGAAATACTCTCCAGCTTAAATCAAGGTGCTGAAAAGGCATAAAAAAAGGGCAAGCTACTTATATCGCACCGCTACAACCGTCTACCCTTGCTTCCTTCCGGATCTGGGGGAGTTCAACAGGAGCTGGTCGTATAAGACTTGCCCGGTCTGTAAAAGTACTAAAAAAAAAAAGAATATCTTTGTTATTCTAATCCTAAACCATTCACAATTATGGAAACTAAAAATACGTCTGTATTTTACAATGGCCTTGTATGGGGTGCTATCCTGGGGTTTGCGGGAATTATTTATAATGTCATTCTCTACATGCTGGACCAGAACCTGAACCAGGCGCTGGGTTATGTTGGCATACTCATAACCATTATCGTGCTGGTCCTGGGTGTCCGTTCTTTCAGGGATAATATCAGGGGAGGTATTTTACCATTCTCTCCTGCCTTCACATTCGGTTTTGTGGTGATCGTAGTATCCAGTGTGATAGGCATAATTTACGCCTATTTGCTGTGGACCGTAATTGATCCCGATATCCTCGGGAAGATGAAGGACATGCAGATGGAGAAATTGCTTGAAAAGGGAGTTCCGGAGGAAGCACTGGATCAGACCATGGAGATCATAGGTAAATTTATGACACCCGTGATAATGGCCATTTTCGGATTCCTAGTCTCCGTTCTTATGGGGACCATCGTTGCCCTGATCGTTGCTGCAATTTTTAAGAAGGACGCTCCCGAAGATCAGGTTATTTCAGAATAATTGAAAAGCTAACCGGCCTGCATGGATATTTCAATCGTTGTACCTGTCTATAATGAAGAGGAGTCTTTAGGGGAGCTGAGGGAGTGGATTGAAAAGGTTCTTTCAGCACATTCATTTAAATATGAGGTGATTTATGTGGATGATGGCAGCAATGATGGTTCATGGAAGGTCATTGAGGATCTGGCAGCTGATCACACACAGGTCAGGGGGATCCGCTTCAGACGGAATTACGGCAAGGCCGCTGCCTTGCATACAGGCTTTCAGTCTGCATCCGGCGAGATTGTCATTACCTTGGATGCCGACCTCCAGGATAGCCCTGAGGAAATACCCGACCTTGTAAGGATGATCAGGGAGGAAGGGTACGATCTTGTTTCGGGATGGAAGAAAAAGCGTTACGATCCGCTCACCAAAAGGATCCCCAGCAGGCTTTATAACTGGTCTGCCCGGAAGGTATCCGGCATCAACATTCACGATTTTAACTGCGGCTTGAAAGCTTACCGGAATCGTGTTGTTAAAAGCATTGAGATCTACGGGGATATGCACAGGTATATCCCCGTTATTGCCAAAAGGGCAGGCTTTATAAAAATCGGAGAAAAAGTTGTACTGCACCAGAAGCGTAAATACGGGGCGACCAAATATGGGATGAAGAGATTTATCATTGGGTATCTTGATCTCATATCTATCAGTTTTATAGGCAGGTTTGGGCGGCGGCCCATGCATCTTTTCGGAACTCTTGGTACCCTTATGTTCCTGATCGGTTTTTTCGCGGCGGCCTGGCTCGGTGGACAAAAAATTTATTTTACCATTCATTCCATACCCATGCCGCGGGTAACCCAGAGTCCCTATTTTTACCTGGCACTCACTGCCATGATCATTGGTACCCAATTATTCATGGCCGGGTTTCTGGGTGAGCTGATATCAAGGAGTTCCACTGACAGGAATACCTACCTGATCGATAAAAAAATTAATTTTTAAATTTTGAATATCATCTGTATCGGGCCGGCTCATCCCCTGAGGGGAGGAATTGCAAATTTTAACACCGCACTTTGCAGAAGTTTCAGCAGGGCCGGGCATCGGGCCTCCGTTATCTCCTTCTCCCTGCAGTATCCCGGTTTCCTTTTCCCGGGTAAAACACAGGTTGAAGAAGGTGAGGCCCCCCCGGATATTCCCATCCGTCCCTTGATCAACTCGATCAATCCCTTCAGCTGGATGAAGGTTGTCAGGGTCATCCGGGCAGCATCCCCTGATATGGTGGTCATTCATCACTGGATGCCCTTTATTGCCATGAGCCTCGGTTATATTGTGCGGAGGATGAAGAAAAAACAGGCCTGTCCGGTGATTGCCATCGCCCACAACGTGATCCCCCATGAGAAGAAACCCGGGTGGAAGTCCATGAGCCGGTACCTGTTATCAGCCTGTGATGGTTATATCGTATTGTCGGCTTCCCTGCTGGATGATCTGACGACATTTACAGATACCGGGTTCAAGGCATTCATCCCCCATCCGGTCTATGATCATTTTGGTGAAGCGGTGGACCGGGGAGTAGCGGCCGGTAAGCTGGGCTTGGATCCTTCCCTGAAGTACCTGTTGTTTTTCGGGATGATCCGTAAGTATAAGGGACTTGACCTGCTGATCCGTGCCTTCGCTCTGATGAAAGACAGGGTGCCGGATCTCAGGCTCATTGTGGCTGGTGAATTCTATTCCGGACAAAAGGAAGATAGGGAGCTGATCAATGAATTCGGACTGGCAGACAGGATCATCCTCAGGGATCATTTTATCCCTTCCGGGGAAGTCAGGTATTACTTCAGCCTGGCAGATCTTGTTACGCAGCCTTACCGGTCGGCTAGCCAGAGCGGTGTAAGCCAGGTTGCCTATCACTTCGGCGTGCCGATGCTGGTGACAGATGTGGGTGGATTGGCCGAGATCGTACCCCATATGAAAGTGGGCTATGTTACACCGGTTGATGAGCAATCCATCGCTGATGCCGTGGTGGATTTTTTCCTGCATGACCGGGCCGGTACATTCCGGAAGAATATTCAATCAGAACGAAAGCGGTTTACCTGGGAAGCCATGACCAGCCGGATTGAAGAGATGGCCGGGGAGATCATGAATGCCAGATCATGAGGACTGGTTTATAAAAGCAATGTCAGGTCTGTAGCGCTGTATTCATCCTTCAATTGCATGAGCACCTTCTGATCGATGGGAAAACTTAATTCTGCCGGTTCCAGATCTTGCAGGGAGGCCCAGCGAAAAGTCTGCTGCCCGTTCTTCATTTCGGGGAAATCGAAGGGTTTTCGGGATACCCTGAAACGGATTTCCTCGCTTAAATCTGCCGTATAATAAAAACTGATCAACTGATGGTCTTTAAAGAAAAGAGCCGGTTGGTAATAGTCGGTCGTATAATAATGCCTGACATTGATCAGTGGCTGGCCGAATTCCTCCATGGCTTCCCGCTGCAGGCAATCGATGGTTCCTTCTGCGTATTCCATTCCCCCGCCGGGAAACTTAACCATTTTCATGTCCAGTTGGTACTCATCACTCAACAGTATCTCCAATTGCTCGTTGATGATGAGTGCATATACCCGGAGCTTATACTTGATCTCTTTTTTTTGCATGTTGACGGATATGATCCATGATCTCATTAAACTGGTCCGGTCTGAACCAGCTAATCTCATCGTCACGGTTGAACCAGGTCATCTGCCTGCGGGCATATCTCCTGCTGTTCCGTTTGATGAGGTGGACAGCCTCATCCAGGCTGATCCGGCCGTCAAGATAGTCAAATAATTCCTTATACCCGACAGTATTCAAGGCATTCAAATCCCTGTAAGCCATACATGCTCGCACCTCGTCCAGGAGCCCCAGTTCCATCATGTCTTCCACCCGTTGATTGATCCACCCGTAAAGCACATCGCGATCCAGGTTAAGCCCGATTTTCAGGATGCTGAAATTTCGTTTTTTGCTTTTTCTTGTAAGGAAGGATGAATATGGCTTGCCGGTTGTCAGGCTGATCTCAAGGGCTTTCAGTATTCTTTTGGGATTTTTCAGGTCAATGGATGACCAGGTATGAGGATCAATTTTCTTCAGCTCAAACCTCAGGCTTTCCAGTCCCTCTTCTTCCAACCTCCTCATTAGGTTTCTCCGTATACCGGGATCAACACTCGGGACATCATCGATCCCATCACAGACGGCCTGGATATAGAGTCCGGATCCACCTGTTATCACCACGATATCACATTGTTTGAAAAGCTTTTTAAGGATTTGCAGGGCTTCCACCTCGAACATGCTTGCGTTGTAATAATCCTTGACGGACCGGTGTTGTATCAGGTGATGCCTGACCCTGCCGAGATGCTCCGGACCTGGTACAGCGGTTCCAATGCTCAGTTCTTTATAAACCTGCCGTGAATCTGCGGAAATGATCTCGGTACCCAGTGCAGCCGCTATCCTGACAGCCGTTTCTGTTTTCCCCACACCCGTTGGTCCGACTATGAAAAGAGCATTTTTATTCTTCATCCGGGAAGGAGTCGTCGAAAATTTGCTGGTCGAAACCTAATCCATCCAGGTCATCATCGTCGTACATTTGATCCTCCTGGAAGGTATCGTCCGGGCGAGTGCTATCTTCCAGGCCTTTCGATGAAAAGAGGGAATCCATGAGAACCTGTTGAGGTGCCTGCCCCTGCTCAAAACTGTAACAGGGATATGCTTTTGAGGGATCCTGTTTCAGGATTTCAACAAGTTCGATAAAAAACAATCTTTCATTGAATACATCGAACACATAGAGCATCTTGTCATGGGTGTCATGCATGTAATCACCCATTTTTATATTGTCCATGACAAGCACTTTGGCAGCTTCTTCATCAGATAGTTCAAACAGGGTGATCTCCTGCTCCTTTTCCCATTTTTGGTTACAAATATAAAAGGAAGCGATCTGGGATTTGTCAAAATGCAGATTGTCCTGGATGGCCACGTGGAGATGAAAAAAGGTCTGTTCAGCCAGGATTTCAATATCACGGATGAAATCATCCTGTTCATTTGATATTAACCTGAACTTGAGGACCATATATTAGTTTTCAGACAAGTTACTTAAAAATTTTAAAGTATCCACATTATCAGCGTAATCCCATAGCTGTGGGTGCTGGGAATGGCCGAATGGGATCCCGGGGACTGTCAGCGCTTCTGAAGTGACCACGCATTGAATTTCATCCCGGTATACTGCCAGGTGATGATCAACCTTGTTTATGTCACTGTAAGTTTCATAATGGAGAACGCTGACCGGAGAGCTGAAACTGGCATCAGGGCAGATGAGTAAAAATTCATTATCCAGGTGTTTTACCTGGTTCATCAGGAATACGGATCGCCTGTACAGGTAATTGTTGGCATATTTATGATGATCCCTGACAGCTGTGTATTTCTCCATTGCCGGGAAAAATATGTTGAAATCATATCCTTCGGGGACGTACAGTTTTGCTACATTGCGACAGCCAAGTCCGAAATACAGGAATATGTCATCGGCGAGGGACTCCATTTCCTCCCTGGTCTCATTACCGCCCAGCAGGGCTATCCCGTTCCTGTTTTTCCTGAATATATGAGGATATTTTCCGAAATAATATTCAAAATACCTGGATGTATTATTGCTGCCGGTGGCAATGATTGCGTCGATCCGGCCAAGTCTTTCTTCAGTAAAGGAAATAGATTTACTGAAGGCAGGTTGAATAGATACCAGTTTTTTGCCCAGGTAGGGCAGGAGCTTGTCATCTTTACCCGATGGCTTTCCTGTAAAGCCATGACCACTGATCAGAATTGACAGAAAATCGTGAAAACCCACAAGGGGGATATTCCCCGCCAGGATGGTGCCGATCTTTTTATCAGAATTGCCCCCAAGATCATCTTCGGAATACCTGCCTGTCCATGCTTCCAGGTCCCGCCTTTCAAGCATCCGGCAGATGTCCCGGATGGCATGGTAGATTGCATGGGGAGTAAACCAGGGATTCACCAACCCGGACTCATTCACCAGGTTTTGCAATTCGGGTGATTGAAACAGCATTTCCCCCGGGCTGTCCGGGGAAAGCCTGTCAATGTCCACTTCATGCAGTCCAGCTTTCAGAAATTCACCCAGCCTGACAAAAGCATCTATGCGTTCTGAAAGTTTCAATTGAGTGCATTCTCCCAGGGGAAGGTGCTGAAGAAAGCCGTTAGTCCAGCCCCAGCAACTAGCAAATAAATAATTCCGGCAAGGATCAGTACGCCATTGATCACAATGCCAATGATTCCGCATATTCTCCCTGCATTTACATTTTTATAGGAGGCTTCGGTATAGGGAGCGGGATTTTCTCTATACATTGATTCTGCCTTTGATGACATCACAACGGCGATGATCCCCAGGACCAGTCCCACAAAACCGATCCCGCCACAACAAACGGTTGTTACAAGGGAAAATATACCCAGTATCAGGACGCCCTGGGAGTTTGGGATGGGGACTTTTACCACCTGACTTACAGGGGATTGCCCGGAAGATGATTGTTCTGTTATTTCCATGGTTGATTTACATTAATGGATGATTAATTTGTAGATATAACTCAGTATGATGATAGAAATATTCGTGATATAAAACACTTTAAGGATGAGCGCGCCGTATTTAAGCTTGAAGACCAGGTGAAGTCCCAGGAACCCAAACATGGCTAACACCGGCAGCAGGGCCGGAAACAGCATGATGCTTTCGACCAGGTTTCCCTGCAGCAATGCAATGATACTCCGCTGCAATCCACAGCCCGGACAATCAATTCCTGCATGTTCCCTGAACGAGCAGGAACCCTGATGCGACTCAAGCCAGGAGATGATCTTCAGTAGCATGGGATGCTGCTTATTTGTTCTCTTCCTTGATCAGATTGAGGGCTGAACCTGCCCTGAACCATTCAATCTGTTTTTCATTATACTCTTTTCTCCAAATATTATTATTACCAGAAATATCAATGATATTTCCTAATAAATTATGATAAATATTGATTAAATACAAATTAACTGATAAAAAATAAAGTAATAGACTATAAAGCTGTTC
>DAOWJB010000030.1 GCA_030640625.1 Bacteroides sp. | reverse complement strand
GTTATTATATTGGGTTTAAATCCTGGTTCAGGGTTAAAACTTTACCCGGTTTCAATTTGATCGTTCTGGATATATTCCTGTATATGAGTTTTTGTTCCGTCTCCAGGGTTGATACCAGGGTGACCTCAACCAGGTCTCCCCGCTTCCATTTTTCCCCGACTTCAATGCCCCCTCTGGCACACAGGCCATGTACTTCTCCTTCTGTCCATTCAGCGGGTATGGCAGGAAGCAGCCTGATCCTTGTACCATCTGATTGCAGTAACATCTCGGCAATGCCGGCTGTGCCTCCGAAATTCCCGTCAATCTGAAACGGGGGATGCGTATCGAAAAGATTGCTGAGGGTCGATTTTTTCATCAGGGCCTGCAGGTGCTCCCAGGCTTTTTCACCATCCTGCAGGCGTGCAAAAAAATTGATGATCCAGGCCCTGCTCCAGCCTGTATGGCCACCCCCTGATGAGAGACGCTTTTCTATGGTCCTTCGGGCAGCCTCATACAGGTCCTGTGTTTCAGGGGCAATCTGGAAAAGGGGATATAAACCCAGCAAATGTGACATATGCCGGTGACCGGGTTCTGTTTCCTCATAATCTTTGATCCATTCCTGTATGGTGCCATCTTCACCGATCCTGACCGGGGGGAATCGCTCAAGTGCTTCCTTGATTTCAACCGCAAGTGCCTGATCCCGGTCGAGAACTGAAGCGGCAGTGAGAAAATTACTGAATAAGCCGGTCAATATCTGTATATCAGTTGTTGCGGAATACGTAAGTGTTGCCCTCCTTCCATCCGGCAGTTTAAAGCTGTTCTCAGGCGAATGAGAAGGATTGCTGACCAGGTGTCCATCCGGAGCTTCACTTAGAAAATCAAGTGCGAATAGTACCGATCCCTTAAGTATGGGATAGATCTTTTCAAGGTAGATTGTGTCCAGGGTAAATTCAAAATGCCTGAACAGGGGGAATGTCATCCAGGGTCCGTTCAGCGGTGTAAGTCCCCATGGCCCATCCATGACAGCTGTACGTCCGAAAGGATCTGTTAAATGATGGAATGTCCAGCCCCGGGACCCGTACATTTCTTCAGCTGTCCGGCTTCCGGGCCCGATAAGCTGCCCCATGAAACCTGACAGAGGTATAACGGTTTCAGGCAGGTTCGTCACGTTTGCCGGCCAGTAATTCATCTGCAGGTTGATATTTGTATGAAAATCAGAATTCCATGGGGCCTTGAAATGATGGTTCCAAATCCCCTGGAGATTGGCGGGCAATATTCCGGGAGATCTGGAACTTCCCATCAGCAAATATCTTCCGTATTGAAAATAGGTGGCATAGAGGTCCGGATCTTTACCGCCTGCCTTAACTGCTTCCAGCCTCTGATCTGTAGGCAGCCCGGATACCTCACTCCTGCCCAGATCCAGCTTGACCCTGTTAAACATGGCGGCATGGTTCCGGGCATGAATCGATCTCAGTTTATCATATGACTTTCTGCCAGCTTCCTCAAGAATGGATTTACAAGTCTCTTTCGGGTTGATGGACCGGTCGAAGTCAAGCTTCTCAATGTTATAATCAGTGGCTGCAGTATAGAGGAGGGTCAGTTCAGTAGCTCCTTTCACGCTGATGCTACTGCCGGAAAGAGTAAGCTTACCTCCCCTGTTCAGGATCTTAAGTATGGCAGCGAATTTCATATGATCTCCCCCCGGGCCCGTAAGCTCATCAGGCATATCAACAATCTGTCCTTCCATTACCAGTTCATTTCCTCCCTCTGTATGCACCCGTGCATCCATTTCACGCATCAATCGAATGGAAAGATCCAGTGCAGACTTTCGCTCTGCATCAATATGAATGACAATCACATTGTCAGGTGAAGAGGCAAATATTTCCTCTGTATATTTTACTCCTCCCAGTTGGTATGAAACGGAGGCTATTCCCGTTTCAAGCAAGAGATCCCTGGTATACCCATGATATTCCGATATACTGTCGCGGGATATCAGGATATTTCCTGCAGTTTGATAGGACCTGATCCGGGGTGGAGTGCCCAGGAAATATTCAGCAACCAGGTTCTGAGCTTCAATATTTCTACCATCGAACAGAAGCTGGCGAAGCTCACCAAGATGGGATAAGGCTTCAGGATTGTTATTATTGATGGGTTTCCCGGCCCAAAGACTTTCCTCGTTGAGCTGGATCAGTTCCTGATAAGGATCTCCAAAAACCATTGCCCCCAACCGGCCATTTCCCACAGGGAGGGCTTCATGCCAATCTGATGCCGGGTTTTCATAACATAATTTCACATCCGGCTGCTGCATTTCAAAGACTGTTTCGCTGCATGAAGAGATTAGGAGTCCCAATGCAAGGACAAATTGAAACAAAGTTGTATTGTATTTCATGGTTTGTTTTTTTAAAATAATCATTCCCTGTATGAACTCATAGATGGAGGAAGATTCCGGCTGGTTTCATCAGTAACAGGCTCAGGACCCATTTCAAGGATCAGCTCCCCTCCCTGCAATAAAGTATTTCTTTTCACCCAGTATTTTCCCAATGAATCACCATTGAAAGTGGCAGACTGAACATATATATTTTGTAGTGAGTTGTTCATAGTCTTGACGATTAGTTCCTTGCCATCATAATATTTGGGATCAAGTTTCACGATTATTTTGTCAAACAGGGGACTTCCCAGCTGGAATACAGGATCGGCGAAGGTATGTCCTGATACGTCAAATAGACCGATGCCTGCCATAACAAACCATGCACCCAATTGACCCTGGTCTTCATCCTGCCCGAAACCATAACCATGCAAGGGCTCCGTACCATAAAATTCATCACAGATCATGCGGGTCCATTTCTGTGTAAGCCAGGGCTTACCGGAGTAATTAAACAGCCAGGCATTGTGCAGACAGGGCTGATTTCCATGGTTATATAATTTTTCAAGCCCGGAGAAACTGTCAATTTCCTTACCTCCTCCGAATATACTTTTTCGTGCCTCCGTAAACATCATTTCGAGACGTTCATTAAAAAGATCAACGCCGACAAGGTCAATTATTCCGGCGGGGTCATGGGGAACATACCAGGTATACTGAAAAGCATTTCCTTCCTGAAATCCCCTCCATGGCTCCATTGGATCGAAGTTTTCAATGAAGCTGCCGTCGGGATTTCTGGGACTGATGTACCTTGTTCCCGGATCGAACAACAATTTATATGCATTTGCCTGCCTGATCAACAGCTTGTAATCATCATCCTTCCCGAGCGATTTTGCAAATTGTGCCACGGCAAATGAGCTGAAACAATATTCAAGGGTATGGGACGCTCCAAAATTGAATACCCATCCATTTGACAATGTGGTGTCATAAGAAGGGATATAGCCCTTGTTTACAAAATAATGCAGGTCGTATTTCCCTGAACCAAAATCCCGTCCCCTGTAACCTGTCTCATTCTTGAATGCAGCGGCATATGCTTTTTCAACATTAAAATCCCTGATTCCACAGTTATAGGTTGCCGCAAGCATTAAGCCGTTAAAATTGGTTTGCACACCATTCGAATATGCACCGGCAGCGACTCCGTCATGCAGCCAGCCGGTTTCTTCACTGAAATCAAGATTGGATTGCATATATTCGCTGAGGTAGGCGGGATATGCCAGTGCCCATAGCTGACCCAGGTTCCAGAATCCTCCCCAGATGCCATCGGTATTATAATGATGATATTCCGGAATCCCGTTCTCATCAAGGGGGATCTGTCCGGCAGATCCGTCATTACGGGGATACTGGCCATTTATATCGCTTGCAAGTCCCCTCCCCAGAAGGGCATGATAAAGGCCGGTATAAAATTTCAGCCTGTCCTCTTCCCTTCCGCCTTCCACCTGTATTATGGAAAGCATCTCTTTCCACCTGGCATGAGCATCTTTTCTGACTTCTTCGAAATCCTTACCGGACAATTCTCTGACAAGATTCAAACGGGCATTTTCAATGCTAGTATAGGACAAGCCTGCCATGATTTCAATCTTCTCTCCCTCACTGGTTGAAAAAGTAAGGTACATTCCATTACCCCTACCCTTTGTTTCGGAATCTCCTTCCATCACGGATCCATCTATAAATGATCCCCACGCGTCCGGGGTCTTGTTCAGCTGAATTACGAAATACATCCTTACCCTGTTGCCCGGATCACAAAACTTGATGTATTCAGGATTGGTTATAATATATCCTTCCAGTTCCCTTTCAGCGGTTTTTTTTAAATAAGCTTCGGTGACGTCACTGCTTTCTCCCTGCTTATGCCCAATATCAATAATAAGGTGTGACCTCTCTGATTCGGGGAAAGTATACCTGTGAAAACCAGCCCGGTCTGAGGCGGTTAAT
>DAOWJB010000212.1 GCA_030640625.1 Bacteroides sp. | reverse complement strand
GATGTTTCCAGTTTTCCCTGGTGGAACCACTGGCCTGTAGCCCAGCTTCCTTCGGATGGAAGGTATTGCCAGGCACCTGACCGTGCCTCCCATTTTTCTCTCGCATGGGGAAGGCCTCTTTTTCACAAGGGGGAAAGAAATACATACTGGTCCTGCTGGATCTATGGAGCTTCTACCAGCACCAATGAAGAACTGGCCATGCTGGGCAGATCCTGGATAGACCCTCCCGAACTGGTTGTAAATAACAGGAAGTTCATCAGCAAAGGGTATGACCTGACACAAAGAGCTTATATAATAGAAAAAGCTGAGACGGGAACCGATCTGGAACTCGAATTCCAACTTCTGGCAAGTGAGGAATCACCGGTCGTAAATGCCTGTATTATTATACAGGGATGTAGCACGGATAATGTATCTCTTAAAATCGGGCGGCAATCTCTTCAGGAAGGGAAAGATTATTCTACTGATTTGATCCACAGCCTGGAAGGGGACAAGCTGGTTGTCTGGCTAAATAATAAGTCAACCAATATACTTACCATCCAAATGGAGGTAAATTAAAGAATTTTCATATTAATGATATGATATTCAGATACATTCTTTTATCGAGCATTTTGTTTTTGCCTGGTCTTTCAGTTGCACAAAAAGTTGACATTTATCAAAGGCCTTTTCAGGAAGAACGGAGCAGGGATTATAATGCATTACATTATCGAATTGAATTGACATTTGATCTGGACCGCAAGTATTTTTCCGGTACCAATCAAATTACCCTTACTGCCTTGAAGAATAACTTTTCAGCATGTAAATTGGATGCTGAAGAATTGAAGGTAACCGGTATTTCCATGTCAGGTAGCAAGGGCCTGAATTTTAATCAGGATGATGCCGGGTTGATCGTTGATCTCGGTCATGAATATAATTACGGTGACACGGTGATATTTACTGTTGAGTACTATGCTGAAGACCCCAAAACAGGCTTGTATTTTGTGGATGGAAGTTCGGATAATCCTCAAATGGTTGTTACAGATTCCTGGCCCAACAGGGCCCGTCACTGGTTCCCATGTTATGATTATCCCAATGTTAAATCAACACAGGAAATAATCATTCATGCCGACCCTGATTTAAAGGTCCTGTCAAATGGCAGACTTGTAGGGGTTAAGGCGGACCATGGGACCGGTTTAAAAACCTGGTACTGGTCACAGGAAAAACCACATTGTACCTACCTGTCCATGCTGGCCATAGGTCCATTTGAGGTGATCGAGGATTCCCTGGGGGACCTGCCCGTAAATTATTGGGTATATCGGGAAAATATTGAAGATGCCCGATGGGCCTTTGCAAAAACCCCATACATGATAGCGTTTTTCAATGAATTATATGGGTATGAATATCCCTGGGCGAAATATGACCAGGTAATTTCCCCTAAGATGGGGGGTGGGGCAGAAGCTACCTCCGCAACTATTTTGGGTCAGGGACTCATACATAACCGGCGGGCTGAGCAGGACTTTTCCGCACAGCAGATCATTGCACATGAAATTGCGCATCAATGGTGGGGCGACCTGATTACCTTGCGGACCTGGTCGCATGCCTGGCTCAATGAAAGTTTTGCGACCTATTCTGATTATTTGTACACAAGGTATGATAAAGGGGAAGATGATGGTGCATACGATCTGCATAGGAAAAAAGAACAATACCTGAGGGAGGCCAGGGATAAATACATAAGGCCCATCGTATTCAACCGGTATGATCACCCAGCAGAAAATTTTGACAGCCATTCCTATCCAAAGGGTGCCATCGTCCTGCATATGCTGCGGGATGTCCTTGGGGATGATCTATTTTTCCGTTGCCTGGCGTATTTTTTACATAAGCATGCATTCCAGTCAGTTGAAACATATGATTTTATGACTGCTATCAAAGAGGTAACCGGCCAGAACCTTGATTGGTTTTTCGAGCAGTTTATATACAGGCCGGGCCATGTTGTTTTCCAGGTAAAGGCTGATTGGGATGAAAACCGGAAAATGCTGCTTATGGACATTGGGCAAGTCCAGGATACTACCAAGGGAGTTCCTTTCGCATACCGGATGCCGGTGAAGATAGGGATCCGTACATCTGAAGGGAATCTCACCCAGAAGCTATGGCTTGATGAGCGGAATGAAAAATTCGAATTTGAACTTGTAGAGAAACCCTTTATGGTTCGTTTTGACGAAGGCAATCGCCTGCTGAAGGAATGGACGTTTGAAAAGGATACCAGAGAACTGCTTTACCAGCTCAAGGAGGATGATGTAATAGGCCGGTCCTGGGCAGCAGCTGAACTGGTCAAACACGGGGGTAATGAAGATGTCGTAAAAGCGTTGGAAGAATCCGCCAGGACAGACAGTTATTGGTTGGTCAGGCAAGCCTCGCTTGAAGCACTGGATAAAGTTGCTCCCGGAGAGCGCACCGCACTCTATAAAAAAATGGCCGGCGATCCTGATTCCAGGGTCAGGATAACATCCATCAGGCTTCTCGGGAAAAGTACTGATAAGAACCTTGTAGATTTCTTCAAGAAGATGTATAAGGATGATGATAGCTATCTTGTTCAGGCCAAGGCCCTGAGGTCAATAGGCCGCTGTGGAGGGCCTGGTGATATTTCATTTCTTGAAGTGGCCAGAGAGGCAGACGCTCCCAGAGATGTTATCAAAATTGCGGCTCAATGGGCCATTTCTAAGATTCAAAAGCAAACCATTCCAAATTAATAGATCTAAACCATGATTCAGAAAACGGCAATTACAATGCTCACAGCATTATTCATTTGCATGCTTAACAATGCTCAGGGAGATAGGTTGATCAGGGAGTTTGAGGTGAATAAAAAGTATATTTCATTGCCTGTTAACAGAGACACACACAGAGAAAGACTGGAATTCAAATCCAGGGAGCTTGAAACTTATTTTGATATCAGGCTGGCAAACGATAGTGTTGACTACTGGACATTCATTGATGTTCAGAAATTCAAGGGAAGCAAAGTGATTTTGTCTGCAGAGAAAAGCGATTATCTTAAAAAGGCTTTCGAACTCATTGTTTTAAGCGACGAAATAAAAACAGATGTTCCAATCTATGAGGAAAAATTACGCCAGCAGTTGCATTTTTCCTCAAAACGCGGCTGGAATAACGATCCCAATGGCCTGGTGTATTATGATGGAGCTTATCATCTTTATTATCAGCACAATCCCTACGGCTGGAACTGGGGCAATATGCACTGGGGGCATGCCGTAAGTACAGACCTGATCCATTGGAAGGAATTGGCTGATGCTCTTTTCCCGGACGAACTGGGAACCATGTTTTCAGGTTCAGCCGTGGTTGATTTTAACAATACGGCTGGTTTTCAAAAAGATCAGGAAAAAGTCATTGTTGCCGTATATACTGCCAATGGAGAGGCGGGACAGCAACAATGCATAGCATACAGTAATGACAGGGGCAGGACTTTTACCAAATATGATAAAAACCCTGTACTACCTGCCATTGAACGTTTTGAATCGGCTCATGAGCGTGATCCCAAAGTGTTCTGGTACAAACCCGGGAATAACTGGGTGATGGTACTATTCGAAGGTATGGGTAACTCTATATACACTTCAGATAACCTGAAAGAATGGAAATATGAAAGCCATATCAAAGGTTTCTGGGAATGTCCGGAACTGTTTGAACTACCTGTAGGTGGTGATGAAAATAATAAAAAATGGGTGATGTACGGTGCTTCTGGAACCTACATGATCGGTAATTTTAATGGCCGGAAATTTAGCCCGGAAACAAATAAATTAAAATATTGTACCGGATCAATATACGCCGCTCAAACATACAATAATGCGCCTGGCAAAAAGCGGATCCAGATTGGTTGGGGAACCATAGCCTCTCCCGGCATGCCATTTAATCAGATGATGACCTTCCCGTCAGCGTTCTCTTTAGAAAATACCCGGCAGGGTGTTAGACTACATATCAATCCAATAGCTGAAATATCTGCACTTTACAGCAAATCTCATTCATTTCAAAATATTACCATTGGTGAAGATGAGATAAACGAAAGGATTAAACATATTAAAAGCAATCAGCTACATATAAAAGTTAGTTTTAAACCCATTAACAGTATAAAGTTTGGTCTTAATATTAACGGGTATGATTTGACCTATGACTTAAATCGAAACAAGCTGAATGATGAATTTGTTCCAGTTGTTGATGAGAGGCTTAAGCTGGAGATTATTGTAGATAGAAACTCATTGGAGATCTATGCAAATGATGGACAATTCCTGGTGATAACTCCTTATAACTCTACAGATAAAGAATTGGAACTTAGCTTTTCAGGTAGCGGTTCCTTTAAAACTTTGATAGAGAACCTCGAAATACACGAACTTAACTCTATCTGGGAATAGTATGAAGTTGTTTTAGCTCATAATTTTGTATGTTTAGGCCTCATAATGTAAAATCCAAATACCATGTTTAGCAGTCAAACCTATATCAAACGGAGAAATATTTTAAAAGCCCAACTGAACTCGGGCATTGCACTTTTCATGGGGAATGAGGAAAGTTCAATGAACTATACCGACAATACTTATCATTTCAGGCAGGACAGTTCATTCCTGTATTTCTTCGGATTGAATCATGCCGGCCTGACAGCTGTTGTTGATGTGGATGAGGGCAATGATTATATTTTTGGCAATGATATTACCGTTGAGGACATTGTCTGGATGGGCTACCAACCTTCCATTGCCCGGCAGGCCAAGGATGTGGGCATTGAAAACACCGGCACTGTGGGTGACCTGGATTCATTTTTAACGGAGGCGAATAATAAGGGCAGAAAAATTCATATACTTCCCCCTTACCGACTTGAAAACAAGATCAAATTGCTGGATTGGTTCGGTATACCTCTTGATGATACATGGCAAGCGGCTTCCGTAGACTTCATAAAAGCTGTTGTTGCGCAGCGAGAAATTAAATCAGGGGAGGAACTGCATGAAATTGAAAAAGCGGTGAATACAAGCGTTGATATGCATGTTGCAGCCATGCAGATGGTCAGACCTGGCATGAAGGAAGCTGAAATTGCAGCCAGGGTCCAGGAAATTGCTGTCAGGGAAGGCGGCAATATTGCATTTCCGATCATTGCTACAAAAAATGGTGAAACCCTACACAACCATTATCATGGAAACCTGTTGAGTGAGGGAGATATGCTCCTGCTGGATTGTGGTGCGGAAACGGCCATGGGATATGCCGGTGACCTGTCAAGCACCATGCCTGTAAGTGATTCATTCACAGAACACCAGAAAGAAATTTACAACATTACCCTTGCCTCGCATGAGGCCTCTATTGCGATGCTGAAACCGGGTGTACCCTTTAAAGATGTGTACTTTGAATCCACCCGAATAATTATCGAGGGAATGAAGGACCTCGGCATCGTGAAAGGGGATACAGAAGAAGCCATACAACAGGGGGTTCATGCCATGTTCTTCCCATGTGGATTGGGTCACCAAATGGGACTGGACGTGCATGATATGGAAGACCTGGGTGAGGTATATGTCGGATATGATGGGAAAGCCAAAAGTACCCAGTTTGGTATCAAGTCGCTTCGCCTGGCCAAACCACTTAAACCTGGACTGGTCCTCACCATTGAGCCCGGTATCTATTTTATCCCTGCCCTGATTGATATGTGGAAGGCAGAAAATCAGTTTACGGATTTCATTAATTATGATAAACTTGAGACATATAAAGGTTTCGGGGGGATCCGGAATGAAGAGAATTTTGTCATTACAGAGGATGCATATAAATTGATAGGTAAACCAAAACCAAAGACCATTGAAGACGTTGAAAAACAAAAACACATAGCTTCCACCTAAAGCCTGGTAATGAATTCATGGCCAAGTATATTCAATGATGTTATTGGTCCTGTAATGAGGGGGCCTTCCAGTTCACACACAGCTGCATCCTGGAGAATTGCACGCATCGCCTCAAGTATCCTGAACGAACCACTGCAGAAAGCAATCATCGATTTCGACAAGGATGGTGCCTGGGCTTCAAATTATCGTGAACAGGGAACCTCTATGGGGATTGAAGGGGGACTTCTGGATCTTGATATCACTGATGACCGGATGAAGGATACCGAAGGATATGCCCGGGCATCAGGGATAGCGATCAGTTATCAGATCAATTCATTTCTGACGGATCATGTCAATACTGTACGTCTGAATCTTCAGGGGATCTCCGGTAAAGCCTTACAGCTTGTCGGCGTTTCCTTGGGTGGTGGCTCCTTCGAGGTTCGGGAAATAAACGGTTTCAGGGTAAATATGTCGGGGAACTGCCATGAGCTGCTCATGTTCTCCGTGGATGCTGAGCCGGTCGAGGGGATAATAAAAACCCTTCTTCCTGGCGGAATTGAATTGAATACTGTCATGGCCGGAAAACGAACCATGTTTCAATACAAATCATCATATCCTGTCCCCGATGATGTGATCGGTCAGCTCAGTGAATTACCCAGGATGGAAGAAGTCCTTGCAGTGCCCCCTGTTATGCCCATTCTTGCAGGCAAGGGGACCGAGATGCCTTTCTCTACCCTGGCTTCTTTATTGGATTATGCAGATAACAAGATGCTGGACCTGGGTGAACTGGGACTGATTTATGAAGGTTGTGTCAGCGGTCTTCATGCAGATGAGTTAAGTCTGAAGATGGTGGAGCTTGTGGGTATCATTGACAAAAGCATTGAAACGGGACTGGCCGGGACCCATTATGAGGACAGGATCCTTCAACAGCAATCTCACCTAGTTGAGCAGGCCGAAAAGCAAGGGGAGATACCCACCGATCCCATTATTAACAGGATTATTGCCAATGTTTCAGCCCTGATGGAATCCAAAAGCGCCCTGGAGGTGATCGTTGCAGCCCCCACAGCCGGTTCCTGCGGAACGCTGGGAGGGACTTTGCGTTCCGTTGCTGATCATGTAAATGCTTCAACCCAGGACCGGGTAAAAGCATTTTATGCAGCCGGGATCATCGGGGCCTATTTTGCCAAGGGCCCGGGTTTCTCGGCCGAGGAACATGGATGCCAGGTAGAGTGCGGTGCGGCCTCAGGTATGGCAGCCGCTGGGGTGGTTCAACTTCTCGGAGGTTCAGCAAAACAGGCCATCGGCGCTGCTTCCATGGCCATTCAGAACATGATAGGTTTGGTCTGTGACCCGGTTGCGGACCGTGTTGAAATACCCTGCCTGGGTAAAAACATTAGTGCTGCAGTCAATGCATATTCATCGGCCCTCATGTCAAAATCAGGATTTGAAGCGATCATCCCCCTCGACCAGGTAATTCAGACCGTTTCAAATGTGAGTAAGTTAATGCCCACATGTGTTAAATGTACTGGTAAAGGTGGACTTGCCCTCACAAAGACCGCCCTTGAACTGAAAGAAAAACTTAATCAGTAACAGGATCCTTCCCGGCATAACTCAAATAAATTACATAACTTTAGAAAGTTTTTGAATTTATCGAATGAAACGGGAAAAATCTGTCCATCCCAAAGCCGACGCATTATATATAAATAAGCTGAACAAGATTAAGGTCCTGGGACTAATCCGTGAGACAGGTCCTGTGTCCAGGGCAAATATTGTTAAGGTATCCGGACTAAGTGCACCTACCGTGACCCGGATCGTTGATGGGTTGATTCATGATGAAAAGCTGGTAGTAGAGGTAGGGATGGGCAGTTCAAGCGGAGGGAGGCCCCCGCTGCTGATAAAATTTAACGGAGAGCAGAATTATGTGATAGGGATTGACCTGGGCGCTACATTTACCCGGGGAGCATTGTCAAACCTGGACGGAAAATTCATAAAGGAAATCAGGATACCCACCAGGCTTGAATCCGGGTTTAATGCGATCATGGAAGATCTGTCGGATCTTATCAACCGGCTGAGTATTGGGAACACCAGGGTCAGAAAACAAAGGATATTTGGTGTTGGGATTGCCGTTGCCGGCCTGATTAACAAACGGGAGAACCTGGTTGAATATTCACCCGATTTTGACTGGTACAATGTAGATATTTTAATTGCCCTGGAGAAAAGTATTGAGTTCCCGGTCATTTTTGACAATGTAACCCGGCTCATGGCACTTGGCGAATTATCTTATGGTGCCGGTCAGAAATTGCAAAATTTCATCTGTGTGAATGTAGGTTACGGGATAGGAGCCGGAATCATCGTGGATGGTAAATTGCTGATGGGAGCTGATGGATTTGCTGGAGAATTTGGACATATAACAGTAGAGACAGATAGTGATATCCAATGTTCCTGTAAAAAGTACGGATGCCTGGAAGCCCTGGCATCGGGTAGGGCCATCGCTCTTACAGCCCGCAGTAGGCTTGCCCGGGGACAATCAAGCCTGTTGGTTGAATTATGCGAGGGTGATGTAGATAAGGTTACTGCCAAAATGGTTGCGGACGCTGCCAGGAATGGTGATGAGCTTGCCCGCAATGTATTTTACCGGGCCATGGAATATATCGGAATCGGGATATCCAACCTGGCCAATATCTTCAATCCTGAACTGGTAACGATAGGTGGAGGTGTTTCCCTGGCTGGAGATATCTTTTTTGATAATATCAGGAAATCTGTGGATAAGAATATCATGCAACCTACATCCCGCAAAGTTGAAATTCTGCCGGTCGCTTTTGGTGAGAATGCAGCCCTGATGGGGGCATTTGCGCTGATATTACATAGGGTGCTTAACCTGGATATCTAAAATTTATTAAGTTTGTAAAGATATATTATAAAGTAAATGAAAACCTTAACAACAGTCATTGCGGCCGTGTTCGTCATTGCAATAACATTGGCAGGATGCATGCAAAAAGAAGAGAAAAGGGATGAGATCAAACGGGTTGGAATGGTGATCAAGATCAAACCAGCGCATATAGAAGAGTACAAGGCACTGCATACAGATTCGAATCCCGGAGTGCGGGATTTACTGGTAAAGGCGAACATGCGAAATTTCTCTATTTTCCTGCATAAACTTGACGACGGGAACTATTATGAATTTGGATATTATGAATATACCGGAAATGATTTTGAAGCAGACATGGAAAAACTGGCGAAAGAGGATCGTAACATTGAATGGCTGAAGGTCTGTGATCCGATGCAGATTCCACTCGATGGATATGATGGCTGGGCCGAAATGGAGCAGGTCTACTATAATGAATAGGCAAAAATAGATCATGAAAGAAGTAGGAATCGTAAACAGGGAACTGGCTGCCATTATATCAGAACAAGGACATCAGGACCTGAAAAAGCTCAGCCGGGAGGTAAAGGCTGTGATCCGTACAGGGGATTTTACCGCCTACGGTAACGTGATACTGGTTTCAGGAGCGGGTGTGCGTTGGTACATGGAAAAATAATACATACTAAATAATATTTCCACCTATGGATTTGACTATTAACAACATCGACCTGATAATTATCATCGTTTATCTTGTGGGCATCCTGCTGGTCGGGATTCTTTCCGTCAGTCTGAGGAAAATGACCAGTGAAGGATATTTTCTGGCAGGCAGGGGATTGGGATGGATCATGGTAGGTGCTGCACTTTTTGCATCAAACATCTCTACCATTCACCTGGTGGGACTGGCGGCTTCAGGCTACAATGAAGGATTGGTCTGGGGTAATTTTGAGTGGTTGGCCTCCATTACACTCATTTTACTCGGTCTGGTATTTGCCCCGTTTTATTTTAAAAGTAAGATCTCCACCTTGCCTGAGTTTCTTGAAAAGCGTTATGGTCCCACGGCCAGGACCATACTGGCTTTTATTGCCATCCTGGGTGTTCTTTTTGTGCATATTGGTATGAGCCTCTATGCAGGGGCGGTGGTTTTTCACTCATTTTTTGGCATAAATGTATTCACATCGATACTTGTCATTTCGGTCATTACTACAATTTATACCGTCCTGGGAGGATTAAAGGCGGTTGTGGTAACAGAGAGTATCCAGACCATAATATTAATTATCGGAGCCATCATACTCACAGGATTTGCCATTGCTGCACTTCCCGAACACGGGGTATCCTCCCTGGCCGATCTAAAAGCCCAATTAAAACCGGGTCAGTTAAACATGTTGCATACCAAGGAGACCTTGGGATTACTGGGAGAGGGAGGATTTGAATCCGGACTGACATGGTATGCCTGTCTGCTTGGCTATCCCATCCTTGGATTATGGTATTGGTGTTCCGACCAAACCATTGTCCAGCGGGTACTGGGGGCAAAAACCAGGCATGATGCACAGATGGGACCCATATTTGCCGGTTTCCTGAAAATCTTGCCCGTATTTATTATGGTTTTTCCCGGGGTAATTGCCTTTGTTTTATTCAAGGATGTAATTGGGTCTGATGCCAACCAGACCCTGCCGGTCATGATTAACCAGCTTTTACCTACAGGCCTGAAAGGGATCATGGCAGCTACATTGCTGGCGGCATTGATGAGCACCATTGCAGCGGCCCTGAATAGTTCTGCCACCTTGGTGGCTGTTGATATCGTGAAAAGGATCAAGCCATCAACATCGGATAAACAGCAAATAAAATATGGCCGCATTGCTGCTGTGATCGTGATGCTGCTTGCCATGGCCTGGTCCACCCAGGGAGATAAATTCTCCAGTATCTTCGAGGCCATCAATAAAATTGCCGCTGCCATAGCTCCCCCCGTAGCCACAGTATTTTTATTCGGCGTTTTCTCAAAAAGGGGCAGCAACCAGGCAGCTATTGTGACACTTGTTTCGGGACTAATACTGGGGATTACCGCGTTTTGCCTTGATTTTGAACCCATCAGTGGATATATGTACATTACAAGGGGACTGCATATCCCGTTTATGATGCAGGCATGGTGGTTGTTTGTGATTTGTACGGCAATCTATTTTCTGGTAAGCTATTCCACCCCTAAACCTTCCCCCGAAATTATTGAAACATACACCTGGGAAAGCCCCTTGGCTGTTATTACCAGAGGTGAATTCAAAGGGCTGAAAGATGTTCGTCTCTGGACCGGTATCCTGGTGTTGACCCTCGTCCTATTATATTTTATTTTTTAACAGATAAAGCATATTAAAATGAGACAGGCTATTATGACATCCCCCGGTATTATTGAATACAAAGAAATACCTAAACCTGAAGTGCTGGGAGCCAGGGATGTATTGTTGAAGATTGAAAGGATAGGTGTCTGTGGATCTGATGTTCATGTTTTCCACGGGGAGCACCCTGCAACACCTTATCCGGTTGTCCAGGGACATGAATATTCGGCCACTGTCCATGCTGTTGGAGGTGATGTTACATCCCTTTCAACAGGGATGAAAGCCACTGCCTGGCCCCAACTGGTTTGCGGGAAATGCGGACCCTGCCTCAGGGGACAGTACAATGCCTGCCAGGAGCTAAAGGTACAGGGATTTCAGGCCCCCGGAGTAGCCCAGGATTTTTTCATTGTCCCGGAGGAAAGGATTATCCCAATCCCGGATTCAATGAGCCTTGACCAGGGTGCACTCGTCGAACCGGCGGCAGTTGGAGCCCATTCCACTAGCAGGGCTACAGGTATCAAAGGGAAAAATGTTGTTGTTTCAGGGGCCGGGACCATCGGGAACCTGGTGGCACAGTTTGCAAAGGCCAGGGGCGCAGCAAAGGTTTTGATCACAGATATCAGTGATTACCGGCTCGGGATCGCCCGGGAATGCGGCGTTGACGGGACCCTCAATGTGGCCACCACCCCATTTGCAGAAGGTGTGAAGGATTTTTTCGGAACCTCCGGGTTCCAGGTCGGGTTTGAAGCGGCTGGTGTGCAGGCCTCACTGGATGTTCTGTTTGCCCATGTTGAAAAAGGAGGTGATATTGTGATCCTCGGGGTCTACTCGGAAAATCCCACCGTGAACATGTATTACCTTGGGGAGCATGAGCTGAATGTCTTTGGTTCAATGATGTACCGCAAGGAAGATTACGAAGAAGCCGTGTCGCTGATCTCCAGGGGGAAGATCAAAACGGCCCCCCTCATCACCAGGCACTTCCCATTTGATCAATACCTTGATGCCTATCATTTCATAGAGGATCAGGGTTCTGAAACAATGAAGGTAATGATAGACCTGTGAGTCAATAAGTGTTTATATCTATGGCATTTAAAATAGCAGGCATAGGGGAGTTACTATGGGACAATCTCCCAAGCGGGAAGCAACTGGGCGGTGCACCCACCAATTTTGCTTATTATATGCAGCAGGCTGGATTCGAAACTTTTGTTGTCAGTGCGGTGGGAATGGACCGGGATGGGAAGGAGATACTGGAGGTGCTGGACCAGTTGCAGTTAAATGAATCCTTTGTACAGCGCACAAGGGATTATCCCACGGGCACCGTGACTGTGAAATTGAACCCGAGTGGAATTCCCGAATATACCATTCATGAAAATGTGGCATGGGATCATATTGAATGGAATGATAAGCTTGAAGCGCTGGCAAAGGAGGTTGATGCGGTTTGTTTTGGGAGCCTGGCCCAGCGGGATGCTGTTTCTAGGGACACTATATGCCGGTTCCTGGAATCCACGAACCCGAACTGCCTGCGGGTATTTGATATCAATTTACGCCGGTCATTTTATACAAAACAGATCATTTTAAGATCATTGGAATTAGCCAATGTCCTTAAAATCAATGAAGAAGAATTGCCGATTGTGACTGAATTACTTGGATACTCCGGTAAGGAAGAAAGCCAGTTGAACCAATTACTGAAAGGGTTTGATTTAAGGCTCATAGCCCATACCATGGGTAG
>DAOWJB010000160.1 GCA_030640625.1 Bacteroides sp. | reverse complement strand
GCCTTCTGGTTTTGATTGGGTAATAAAACACAGCTACATATTCCGCTTTGCGAAACAAGTCAGGCTGCTTTTTCAATACCCAATCAAAGAAAAAAGGCACTTTTGTTGAATTCATCAATATGAATAATAACTTAGCTTTTTTTCTTTTTACGGATGTTAATAAAGCTGCCTTACGTGTTTTGCGGAGCAAAATATGAAGCAGCGCTTTAACATCCGTAAAAATAAAAACAGATGATTTTAGCAATTAGCGTATATTTGTTGTAGATTTTGGAAATCATGTTACAGGTAGTATTATTCATAAGTGGTCAGGAGATTATCATTCTTGCATTGGCCGTGCTTTTACTTTTCGGTTCCAAAAAGATACCAGAGATGGCAAGGGGCCTTGGGAAAGGAATGCGTGAATTCAGAAAGGCTGCCGATGATATAAAGCGTGAATTGAATCAGAATGTTCCTAAGATTAAAAGTGAACTGGATGATATTGGTAAGAATATCAAAGACAGTACCGAGAGCATGGTCGATGATTTCAAAAAGTTCAAGGATGATATCGATTAATTATCCTGTACTCCCGGTAAAAAACCTCATATCCTGCCAAGCAATCTAATGGTTTACCTTCTCCTGTTGGTCGGTTTTACACTGTTGATATTTAGCGGCAGGATCCTGATCAGAAGCAGTGTTTCTATCGCCCGGCGGTTCCAGCTTTCCCCATTTGTCATCGGTCTTACGGTGGTTGCCATAGGCACCTCTGCACCAGAATTACTGGTGAGCCTTACCGGTGCTATCAAGGGCCATACAGATGTTGCTGTATATAATGTGATCGGGTCAAATATATCTAACATCCTGCTCGTTCTCGCAATCACATCATTGATCATGCCCATTCCGGTGAAATCAAAACTCTTGTGGTTGAACTGGCCTGTGATGTTTCTGTTCAGCATGCTGATTTTCCTTTTCATCCTTGATCTCAGGATCACTGTATATGAAGGTGTTCTGATATTTGCTTTGCTTATATTCTATGTTATTTTTTCTGTATACCGTTCCCGGAAAAGCAATACCCGGATCGATAAGGATGAAGACAGAAAATTAAAATTAACCCCTGCCGTGCTGGGGGTTCTTATAGCCTCTGGCGGACTTGCATTGGGGGCAAGTTTGCTGGTTGACAATGCCGTTATCCTGGCCAAAGAATTCGGTGTAAGCGAAAGGATCATATCCGTTTCGCTGATTGCTGTCGGTACCAGTATCCCCGAGCTTACCACATCAGCCATCGCGGCACTGAGGAAACATACGGATATTTCCATCGGCAATATCATCGGTTCAAATATATTTAACCTGGGATTTGTCCTCGGAATTACCAGTATGATCAAACCCCTGGAGGTGAATCCCCTGATCCTGTCCTTCGATATTTATTGGTTATTCGGGATTGCATTGGTCCTGTTGGTCATGCTTTTGATCCCACCCAAATTCTTACTCGCCCGATGGAAAGGTCTGGCCATGCTATCGCTGTATTTGGTATATTTGTACCTTATTCTTCAATAAATCATCAGATCCAGGAATGATCAAGACAGAAAATATTAATAAATCCTTTGGTGACCTTCAGGTACTTAAAGGAATAGACCTGGAAATCAGCAGCGGAGAGATCATCTCAATTGTAGGAGCAAGCGGGGCAGGCAAGACAACCCTGTTACAGATCATTGGTACCTTGTTGCAGAAAGACAGGGGCAAAGTCTGGATCAATGATATGGACATCGATTCCTTTCGGGAAAAACAACTGGCAAGATTCAGGAATCAAAAAATAGGTTTCGTTTTTCAGTTTCACCATCTGTTACCTGAGTTTAATGCGTTTGAAAATGTCTGTATTCCGGGTTTCATTGGCAGGCGGCCACGCCGGGAAGTGGAATCGAAAGCCAGGGAGTTGCTGACATTCCTGAATCTTCAAGACAGGCTTGACCACAAGCCCTCCGAACTCTCAGGGGGGGAACAGCAGCGGGTTGCAGTGGCCAGGGCGCTCATCAATGAACCGGCTGTGATCCTGGCGGACGAACCTTCAGGGAACCTCGACAGCCAGAATAAAAAGGAATTGCATGAGATGTTTTTTGTCCTGCGGGAAAAATTCAAACAGACATTCGTCATCGTGACCCATGACATGGAACTGGCAGGCATGGCTGACCGGAAAATCCGCCTGAAAGACGGGCAGATCATCAGCTGAGAGTCCACCTATCCCCTGGTTTTATTGTAGCTGATCAATCAACAAATATGGATACTGATCAATTAAGAACTGTACGCATACTTCTTGAGGAAAGGGTGATGATGTTTAACAGGTCTGAATTTATCCTGGAGGATCCCATCCAGATTCCGCATCAGTTCAGCAGACAGGAAAACATTGAAATAGCTGCTTTTTTAACGGCCACCATAGCCTGGGGACGGAGGGATATCATTATCAGGAATGCCTTTGATCTGCTGTCCCGTATGGAAAGTGATCCGTATGAATTTCTGATCCATATGAATGAAGATGACCTGCAGGTTTTTAACGATTTCACACACCGTACGTTCAATGAAAAGGATTGCAGGTTTTTCATCCAGGCATTATGCCGGATATATAAATACAAAGGCGGTTTGTATCACCTTTTCCTGGAAGGATACAATAAACGGGGAAGTATCAAGGATGCCATATTGGGATTCAGGGATGTCTTTTTTGAAATTCCACACCCTCAACGCATTGAAAAACACCTGGCTGATCCTTCCGGTGGCTCTGCTGCAAAAAGATTGAATATGTTCCTTAGATGGATGGTGAGAAGGGATGAAGCGGGGGTGGATTTTGGGATTTGGGACCGGATAGAGCCTGCAGATCTTTACCTGCCACTCGATGTGCATACTGGAAATGTAGCCAGGAAGCTGGGACTATTGGACAGAAAGCAGAATGACTGGAAGGCGGTGGAGGAACTTACCGCTGTGCTGAGAAAACTGGATCCTCTGGATCCGGTAAAATATGATTATGCATTATTTGGACTGGGAATATTTGAAAACTACTGATGCCCAACGATTATTTTCAATTCAAACAATTCCTTGTAAAACAGGACAGATCAGCGTTCAAGGTAGGAACGGATGGGGTGCTGCTGGGCTCCTGGACAGCTGTGGATGAGACCGGATCAATCCTCGACATAGGTACCGGCTGCGGACTGATTGCCCTGATGCTGGCCCAAAGGACAGATGCCAGGATCGTAGCCCTTGAAATCGAAACAGCATCCTGTAAGCAGGCCATGGAAAATGTAAGGATCTCTCCATGGAAAGACAGGATTAAAGTAGTTAATCAATCATTTCAGGATTTTAGTGCAAAAGAGCCGGAAATGTTTGATCTGATCGTTTCTAACCCGCCTTTTTTCAGGGACTCCCTGAAACCGGAGAGCCATAAAAGGAATATCAGCAGGCATGATACCATGCTCGGACTTGGGGAATTGATATCCGGTGTTGTAAAACTGCTTGCCCAGGCAGGAAAGTTTTGTGTGATATTGCCTGTCCAGGAGAGTATGGAACTGCAGCAATTAGGGTTGCAAATGGGTTTGCAACTTCACCGGATGCTCAAGGTTACGCCCACACTGAAATTGCCGGTTAAAAGACATTTACTGGAATTCAGACCTTCCCCGGCGATGGAGGTTAAGGTTTCCGGGATGGCTATTGAGAAAGATACAAGACATGATTATACGGAACAGTACAGGGAACTGACCCGCGATTTCTATCTGGCTTTTTAATCATTACTTGGTTTAATTGGCTTTGCCGAACTCGTAAACTCGTTTCCCCGGGGTTTGCCCCGGGAAATAGGGTCCGGGACTTGCCCTGTGGTTAATACCATTTATTGACAAATGATGCCGAATTATTCCTCAATGAATCGTATCCCCAAGGTCTCCAGTTCATCCAGTACAGGCTCGTATATCTGATCGTGAATGGGGATATGTACCCCTGTCAATTTGATCTTTTTCCTGTTTTCCGCAGACT
>DAOWJB010000198.1 GCA_030640625.1 Bacteroides sp. | reverse complement strand
CCCAGGAATACGGCACCGGTGGGGAAATTGCCATCTGGATCTCCAAAAACCAGGGCAAGGATTGGGTGAAGCTTCTGGACGTTACCAAATCAAGTGAAATCAATCATTGTTATGTCAGGCGACCACTGAATGCAAAGGCACCGTTCTGTTTTTTCTGGGCATCGGGAGATCCCCAAAATTTCAGTATTTCGAGATTATATTTCGGTGATTTTAAAGGTAATGTTTGGAAACTGCCGTACTTCATGAAGGAAGACGATGAAATGCCTGAAAAGATTGATTTTTGATATCAACCAACAATGATTTTGAGTATATTGCTTAATAATAATCTTTAAATAATAAATAAAATGAAAAATCTCCTGTTAATATCGTTGCTGCTTGCTATCGGCATAGTCTCCTGCACGAAGGACCAGGCAGATAAAAAACCCAACATCGTGATCCTGTTTCTGGATGATTCAGGATGGTCTGATTTTGAACCTTTCGGAGAAAAGGTACTGGAAACTCCCCGTATCACAAAACTCGCCGGGGATGGATGTTCCTACCAGAATTTCTATGTCCCCCAGGCCGTATGCTCTGCCTCCAGGGCAGCCCTGCTGTCAGGCTGCTACCCGGGAAGGACAAAGGTCTTCGGGGCACATGCGCCAAAGGCAAGAGGATTGGAACCCGATTTTGCTACCATGGGTGAGGTTTTCAGATCGGCCGGCTATCGTACGGCTATTTTCGGTAAATGGCATTGCGGGGACCAGCCGGAAACCCGCCCGCAGGCACGCGGATTTGATGAATCCTGCGGACTCATGTATTCCAACGATATGTGGAAACATCATCCTGAAAATCCTGAATACTGGGGACAACATCCGCTCCAGTTCTGGAAAAACGGAGAGGTGATCAATGAAGAAGTAACAGAGGAAGACCAGAAAAACTTTACCCTTTGGTATACCGATCATGCCGTTGATTTTATCAAACGTCACCGGGATCAACCTTTCCTGCTGTATGTCCCCCACTCCATGCCTCACGTACCCATTTTCTGCAGTGATGAATTTGAAGGGAAGTCCGGCAAAGGTTTGTACGCTGATGTCATGCTGGAATTGGATTGGAGTGTCGGTATGATCAACAAGTACTTAAGAAGGAACGGTCTGGAAAAAAATACCATCGTTATCCTCACTTCAGACAATGGTCCCTGGATCTCTTATGGTAACCACGCTGGCAGTACCCCTTTCCGGGAAGCCAAAGGCACTTCCTTCGACGGAGGTGTACGATCAGCCTGCATAATCAAGTATCCCGGGCATATTGAAGCCGGAACAACATCTTCGAGGACCTTTGGTTCCATAGACCTGCTTCCTACCCTATGCCACCTGGCAGGAGTTTCGCTGCCTGAAAATGAGATTGACGGGGAAAATGTCTGGGATCTGATTCGTGGGGAGCCCGATGCAGAAAATCCACATGACTACTATGCATTCTCAAACGGCAGGAATTTTGAAGGAGTCATGAGCGGTGATGGACGCTGGAAACTCCATATACCGCATGCCTACCGTACACTGCAGGAAGCCGGGGCTGACGGTATGCCAGGCATATATACTCAAGCAGAAATCGATACAGCCCTGTTTGATATGGAATCGGATCCATATGAAACAGAAAATGTAATCGGGGATTTTCCAGAGATCGCGAAAGAATTAATAAATTTCGCAGAACTGCACCAAGGCAGGTTTTATAGAGAATGATCTTGCTCCATGGTAACCGTATCAGGAAGCTGAAATTCCGGTTCTCCTTCCAGGTATCCGTTCTGGTGGAGAAACTGATCGGTCAGATACAGGGTCCATTCCATCCATGGTGATTTGTTGAAAAAGGCATGTTTTTGCCCCTTGGCAGTCCACAATTCAAGCTGAACTCCCAGGGAATCTGCTTTGTGTTTGGCACGGATAGCCGGTTCAATTAACTGATCTTCCGTTCCAAAAAACATGATCCCATCGGGTATCCCCTCTTCGATCCAGTTAATCGGAGAGATCAGCCTGGCCATTTTCTCGTCACCAACCATTTCGATGATCCTTTCCGAAGTAGTTTCCATGACAGGATTATACAGGATCATGAGATCAGGCCTGGAAGAAATTGAATGGTCCTCACCAATTGCCTCCAAACCTTCAACCAGTGTAGCACATGCAGCTATGTGTCCCCCTGCAGATCCCCCCGACCCTGCGATCCTGTCCGGGTCAATCCCCAAACTGCCGGCATGGGCCCGTATCCATCGTACGGCGCTTTTTCCATCTTCCACACATTTATCTGGCATAACCCCATGCCTGGAGCGTACCCTGTAGTCGGCTCGTATCGAGACCATACCTCTCGAGGCAAGGTATGTTGCCTGCCTGCTGAATTGTTCAATGTTTCCACCCTTCCATCCACCGCCAAAAAAGAAAACGATGGCAGGCCTGAGGTCCGAGGCGGACCAGTCCTCAGGGTAATGGAAATACATTTTTAACGCCCCTTCGGATGCCTGTTTATAGATAATACTATCCGGCTTTGCCGGTATCTCGGATACCCGGGTCTGTCCGAACAAGCTGGTGGACATCAGCAAGGCATAAATGACAAAAATGTTTTTCTGTTTCATTTCTCTGTCCTCTCTTTCTGCGATATCACAATGGGTTCACTGAACCCCGATTCGAGGTCCGACCAGTTAACCATTTTTACCTGGTAGGTATAGGTGCTATCCGGGTGAAGTCTATAATCAGTGAACTCCATCTGCGTAGGTATCCAGGCATCCACTCTTTCATAAAGCGCTTCGGGTCCCGGTTCATCACCATAATTGCCATACTGGAAATTCTTTCTAACATACTCATCATTGATTCCGATGTATTGCTGGATCTGTTTGCCGTTCCGGTACAGGTAGAACTGCTTGATCCCGCTTTCCAGGTCGGCCTCCGCATTCCAGCGTATTCGAATGGCCTTTTTTCCCAGGAATTCATATGAAAGATTATAGGGTGGAAATGGTGGAGGGGTATGATCAGTAACCCAGCCGGATCTAAGGTATTCCTGCCACCTGCGGGCAAAACTTTCATCCGGTAGCCAGACCTTAATCAGTGGGTCTCCATTGAAATCCTCCGGCTTTGTGATTTCAAAACTGCCCGGATCACCCAGCCAGGAATTTTCCATGCTGATCTTTTTCAGAGATTCCTGCCCGTTTGCAGGAAGCCGCAGGTCAAAGCAGGCATCAAAAAAGGGAATGGTCAGTAATCTGGAATTCCCGCATTCATGACCGGTCTTCGGATCGGGTGCGATCGACCAGGGTGCATTTTTTTCCCTGCCGTTAGGATAGTATGTCAGACCGTTTAGGTGAGAGGGTTCCCTCCGGCCGTAGTTAAACAGAACCGGTACGCTGAATGCCTCTGGATTGCTGATCAAGTATCCTCCGGAGCGGGCCACCACGGCAACGATCCTCCCGGGATGAAGTTCAAGCATACGGCTTACCCAGAAGGCCCCGCTGGAATGGCCCCACAGGGCCCAGGGTACCTTAACCAGTTCAGGGTGCCCGGATTGATCCGCAAGACTATTCAGGGCGTTATGAAATGCCCGTTCACTGCCATTCAGTGGATTGTGCCAGCTGGCACAGGAATCCGCTGACTTGTAATGGGTTCCCAGCAGGGCACAGTCCCATTTCCTGGCCAGTGCCCTCCAGTGATGGTCCCAGACCATCCACATCCCGTTTCTTCCACAGCCATGCTGGTGAACAATGACTCCCCGAAGCCTTTCCACACCTTCCGGAATCCAGATCCTGTATTCTGCGAGGGCAAAAAAGTCTTCCGGTCCAGGCTCCTGGCGGAACTCGAAGATGTTTTCCTCCATAACATACTGGGCATTAGGTGAACAACCCGGGAATAACATCAGACAGGAAAGAAGCAAGCCTCCTGCAAGAATGGACAGTACAATAATTTTCAGTCTTGCCATGGCTAATCTATTTAATGCCCCTTCATGATCCTTGTTCAGGGGGAATCGCTCAATTTTCGGTCTCCCCATTAGCCCAATCCGGTTTCGGAAAATTACGGATGCCAGCATAACGCTTGTAGGATTCAAATATATCCGGGTCCTCTCCCACCAGCCGTGGATCTTCTGTTTTAACCAGGAAATCCATCAGTTTCAGGTGAAGATCCTCCCTGATGTCCTGGTATTGACCATCTTCTGCTAGATTGACCAGGCAGTAAGGATCTTTCCTTATACGGTACAATTCCACTGCCGGTCTCCGTGCCGTGGATTGTTCAAAAAGGACTTTAACCCGGTTATTCGTACGGTGATCATAAAGGTATTGCAAGGATGGGGACCCATCGATATCATGGAAAGCCATTCCTGGTTCGAGCCTTCCGTTTTCATCAATGCGTTGTGGTGCTCCTGCAGGCCAGCGTTCCGGTTTCAGGTTCAGGATGTAAAGGTAATCCGGGGTCCGGATTGCCCGTTGCGGGTATCCGAGATTATTCCATCGTGAAGAACTGTGCCTCTCCCTCGAGGAATAAACCGCTTCCCTGCTCCTGTCGACCACGCCCTGCTTACGGGATGCCAGGATATTCAGGAGGCTCTTCCCGGATATCGGCAGCATGCCTTTATCCGGGTCCACACCCGCCAGTTCCAGGATGGTAGGTGCAAAGTCAACGAAGGAAACCGGATCTTCAACCCTTCGACCGGAGTAAATGCCTGCCGGCCATGCCATGGCCAGGGGAAGGTGGATCCCGTATTCATAAGCATTGGCTTTGGCCCTTGGAAAGGGCATCCCATTGTCAGATGTCACGATGACCAGGGTGTTTTCCAGTTCACCTTTTTCCTCCAGGTAATCCAGTATATGATGAAGATGGCGATCAAACCATTCGATCTCAATCGCATAATCCAGCAGGTCATTCCGGATGGTATCCGCGTCCGGGAGAAAATCCGGCACTAATGCATCAGCAGTATTCAACCCGAGACGAATCCCGGAGTTTTGTTCGTAGACCCGATGGGGCTCGGTGGATCCGTACCAGAAAAAGAAAGGCTGATCCGGATCTTTCCCCTCATAGAATGCCTTGAAGTTTTCAGCATAATTATTGCCGCTGATTCCACTGGCTGGCGGCCCATCAGGTGAATCTTCACCATACCGGACATCATTATATGCCGGTCCAGCAGGATTCCTCGTTCTCCCACTTATCTTCCAGTTGAAAGGGTCACATCCCTTACCGGTGTAACCGATATGATATCCCGATTTTTCAAGCAGATCAGGAAATGTTACAAACTTCATGGGATATTCCGACTGGTGCTGCCCGGCCTGTTCATTTTGCCAGGGATATCTCCCGGTCAGCAGAGAGGACCTGGAGGGTGCACAGCCGGGGGAAGGAGCGATGCAATTCATGAACAGGATTCCCTCTTCCGCAATCTTGTCGAAGGCGGGAGTATTCACCCATTCTGAACCATAAGCGCCACAATGAGGGAAAGATTGGTCATCGCTGATGGCAATCAGGATGTTAGGACGGGAACTTTTTAACCCGGCTGCCTGGTCCCCTGTCCGGTCACATGCCGAAAACAGTAAAAGGACCACCACAGGTAATAATCGTCTGATGGTTAGTATAAGCTTCAAGGCTCGCTTTGGTTTGATTAAGGATAGTCTCCAAAGATATGATTTATTTAAATGGATTCTTCTATATATATTTACAGAAAGTGCTTGAAAAAGCGCTAAATATAAATACAGTTTTATGAAAATTCTGCTTGTTTTGTTCTTCCTGATTTCAGGTTATGCCCGCCTGAATGCACAGGAGATGAACTTTGAACATGTAACGATTGATAATAATGCATCCGGTCACCGGGAGATTGCAGACATTGACCAGGATGGTTTCAATGATATCGTGGCTGTAAACCAGGACATGCTGGGCAGGATACAGGTTGTGTGGTATCAGTATCCATCATGGGAAAGAAATGTGGTTGTAAAACTGGGTGACTTCAAGGATTTTCAGAGATACCGGGCTTGTGACATGGAGGTAGCCGACATCGACAAAGATGGAGATCCGGATATCCTGGGGAGGATCGGGTTGAACAATGACCGGGACGGGACCATCTGCTGGTTTGAACACCCGGGTAAAGAAAAACTTGCCAGCTCCACCTTGTGGGAAAGGCATGATATAGACGAGACGGAATATATCAAGGATTTTGAGGTGAGAGATTTTAACCTGGATGGTTTACCGGACATTGCTGCCAGGTCAAATACCCGCCTATATCTCTATTTTCAGACGAAGAGATCGTGGCAGAAGAAAATGATACCGGCACATCATCATGAAGGGATGGAAGCCGCAGACCTGGACGGGGATGGAGACGAGGATATCGTGCTGAACGGTTTCTGGTTTGAAAATCCGGAGGATCCGGTTGCCCGGGACTGGCCCGAGCATAGCATCGATAAAAAATGGTACACTCAGAATACCCGCTACTGGCAGGATAACAATGGAAAGGTTACGGTCGCCGACATGAACCAGGATGGCCGCCTGGATGTTCTGCTGGCGCACTCTGAGAAACCAGGGTATCCGGTATCCTGGTATGAGGCCCCTGCAGATCCAAAAACAGATCCCTGGATAGAGCATGTCATCGGTTGGATCGATAAATGCCATAATCTGAAAGTTGCCGATTTTGATCTCGACGGGGATCCGGATGTATTGGCCGGCACACTTCCCAACTTTCCACATGAAGCCCCCCATCATTTCGGCTTCTTTGTGAATCAAAAGAATGCAATATACTGGAAGTGGCAGAAACTGACTGATCTGGGGAATTACAGTGCACAGATAGGCGATATTGACAATGACGGGGATATGGATATTGCTGGACTCAGAAACCATGACAGGCCACCCGTTGAACTGTGGAGAAACCTCTCGGCAGACCAGGATCCGGCTGCAGAGATCGAAACGGAAAAGGATCTTCCTGATCAGGTACTCAGCCTGGACAAATGGACCTATATCCAGGTGGATAACATGCGAACCCGTTTTGGTGGAAGAAGCAGCGGCGATGGTTACTGGTTTGGTCTGGCCATGGGTGACCTGACCGGAAATGGCGATGTGGATATCGCTTCCGGAAAATGGATTTACAGGAATCCCGGTGGACTCATGGATTCAAAATGGACGAGGCATGAGCTTGGTGACAGCCTGGATGCGCTCCTGATCCTGAACATAGACGATGATGGAAACCGAGACCTCATCGCGGCCAAATGCAACCGACAGTACTGGATTGAAGTCATGGATATGGACAGGAACCAGATCAAACTCCACGAAATAGGGACAATCCGGGTCTGCAATCATGGAACAAGTACACAGGGATACAACAAGGCCCAGATCATTCCGGGAGGTAAACCGGAAATTCTCCTTAATGCTGAGGGTGTTTACTGCCTGATCATCCCTGAGAACCCTGAGGCCGGAGAGTGGCCTTCCATCACAATTCTCGAAAAAGGCAGTAACGGGGAATGGCTGAGTTCCGGCGATATGGACGGTGATGGGGATCAGGACGTCTGCCTTTTCCTGCAAAACAGCAATGAAAGGGACCGGCATATAAACCGTGTCACCTGGATAGAAAACCCCGGCCAGGTTGACGGGCACTGGAAACCTCATACCATCGGTCTGACCAATCATCATGGGGATAAGGTCATTCCCGCCGACGTCAATGGAGATGGCAGGCTTGATCTGGTGGTCACAGAGGAAAGGTGGCCGGGGCTGGAACCCGATGCGTCTATGTATTGGTTCGAAGCCCCTGAGGATCCTGCCTATTGGAACTGGACCAGGCATCACATCGTCACCCAGTATTCCATGAACAACCTGGATGTCGCAGATATGGATCTGGATGGAGATCCGGATATCGTGACCTGTGAACATAAGGGGCCGGCCGAACAATTGCAGGTATGGGAGAATAATGGACAAGGAAGTTTTTCCTTGCATATCATAGACAAAGGCAAAGAAAGCCATGCAGGTGCCAGGCTGACAGATCTTGACCGGGATGGAGACCTGGACATTGTCAGCATTGCCTGGAACGATTTCGAATACCTTCACGTCTGGAGGAATGATGCCATATGGGATTATGCTTTGCCCGGACGTTCACATGCGCTTCCACTGGGCCTTGGACTGGACGGGGATTACCGCTATTATCTGCCGGTAACAGTCACCGCAGGGGATCAGGATTTTAATAACAAGATTGTAGAAATCGAGCTGGACCTGGAGAAACTGGGCAGTGAAATCAATGATCGCCGTGGGATTGATCCGGGATCTGTCCGGGTGGTTGAAACCAACAAAGAGGGAGAGATCATTGATGAAACGGTGGTATACCAGTTTGAGCGAAAGCCTGATAATGCCCTGCAGGGGAATCTGGTGTTTCAGGTCAAAGGTCGGTTGAGGAACAGTACCAAAAGGTTTTTCAGGATCCTGCTGGGACCTGAAGGAGGATATTATGTAAATCCGGTCTTTCAGAAAGTTGTTCAGTTCGACAACCATATCCCGCATGAAGGTCAGCGTAGCTATAAGATCCAAACCCCGGGGAGTACTTACCTGTATCACAGGAATGGAGCCGGTTTTGCGAGCATGATCGACAGGGAGGGAAATGACTGGATAAGTTACAGTCCGGGCGGAGGATCCTCCGGGGAATACCGTGGTATCCCTAATATCAGGCCTGCTGGCTTTCATCCCGGACAAGAAAACCTCAAAAGCCGGGTTATTTTCAGTGGCCCCATTAAACTTACCTTCGAATCCGAAACAGAAGATGGTAAATGGGCCTGTCGCTGGGAGGTGTATCCGGAATACGCCACCATGACCCTTCTGAAAAAAGATACAGGTACATACTGGCTGCTCTATGAAGGCACACCTGCAGGCAAACTGGATATTGACAGGGACTACTGGATGCAATCTGATGGCACGAGACTGTCTGTAGCGAAGGACTGGACCGGTCTGCTCCCGGCCCCTGAATGGGTCTGGTTCGGGGATGAATCATGCAGCCGGATACTCTTCCTGGCCAAGCATGAACACGATGACCGACCCGACCAATTCTGGCAGATGCAAGGCAACATGACGGTATTCGGGTTTGGCAGAAAGCCCCATGAGAATCCGGGGACTTACATGGAAGAAGTCCCTGTCCACCTCACAATAGGATTTATCGAAAACACTGAAACCAATAATATCATCAAGTCCATTAGAGCTGCGACTGAAGCACCACTCATACAGCTGGGCGGCCCGGAAAAACTTAATAAATAAAAAAATAAATCATGATCATGAAAAATGCTGAAGTAATACGGAAACCATTGTTGTACCAGGTCCACCTGCCTATCCTTATCCTGGGATTAGGTTTGCTGGTTTCATGCACCAGTGAAAAGAATCCTGACCTGCCCCCACCCAATATCCTGTGGATCGTTGCCGAAGATATCAGTCCCTACCTGGGCTGCTACGGAGATCCCAATGCCCTTACCCCCAATCTTGACAGGCTGGCTTCCGGAGGGGTGATCTATACCAACGCCTTTGCCAATGCACCGGTCTGTGCGCCGGCCCGTTCCACCATTATTACGGGCATGTACCCTCCTGGATTGGGGACACAACATATGAGGAGTACCAATGCGGTCCCGGATTTTGTACGCCTGTATCCGGGTTATATACGAGATGCCGGGTACTACTGCACAAATAACAGCAAAAAAGACTATAATCTGAAGGGAAAACCAGAGGAATGGAATGAATCCTCAAGAACGGCTCATTATAAAAACCGTGAACCCGGACAACCCTTCTTCGCCATATTTAACTTCAATGTCTGCCACGAAAGTTGCATACATAAGACCATGGATAAACTGGTACATGATCCGGCGAAAATGGAAATACCACCCTACCACCCGGATCTGCCGGAGATCCGCCATGATTGGGCCCAGTTTTATGACAAAATCACCATGATGGATACCCTTGCGGGGAATATACTCACTGAACTGGAGGAATCCGGACTGGCTGACAGTACCATCGTCATTTTCTATGGAGATCATGGTGGGATCCTGGGCCGCAGCAAACGATTCATGTATGCAACGGGACTCAGGGTGCCCATGATGGTTCGTGTTCCGGATGCTTACAAACACCTGGCGCCGGGCAGAAAAGGATCCAAAACGGACCGAATGGTCAGTTTCATCGACCTTGCTCCCACCATGCTTAATATTGCCGGGATCCCCATCCCAGAATACATGCAGGGCAATGCTTTTCTGGGACCGGACCAGGCTGCGCCATCAACCTACACCCACACCTTCCGCGGGAGGATGGACGAACGGTATGACTTCTGCCGGGGCACCTTCAGCGATGATTTCCATTACATCATTAATTACATGCCACACCGTATCTATGCCCAGCGTTTAGAATACCTATGGAGGGCACCTTCCATGCGGGCATGGGAAAACGCATTCCTAAACGGGGAATGCAATCAGGATCAGAGCCGTTTCTTCCAGACCAAACCATTCGAGGAACTCTATGACCGGAATGCAGATCCATGGGAGGTAAGGAACCTTGCAGGGGATCCCGCCTATGCTGCGGTGCTCGAAGAATTGAGAAAAGCTACCCTCGACTGGCAGTTATCCATCCGGGATGTAGGATTTATACCGGAAGGACAGCTGAAAAGGATTGCCCGTGAAGGGACGATTTACGATTTCACCAGCACTGAGGCCTATCCCCTGGAAAGGATTATGGAAGCAGCCACGATGGCAGCCGCAGGAGAACCGGCCAACATTCCTGAATTAAAAGCCAGGTTAAATGACGATGATCCCATTATTCGCTACTGGGCTGCCACCGGCGGGATCATCCTGGAAGATAAAGCTTCGGACATGATCCCTGAACTTGAAAAGGCACTAAAGGACGAAAATCCTGAAGTACGGATTGCCGCAGCGGAGGCCCTCTATGGTTTGGACCATACGAAGCCGGCGATATCCACCCTGCAGGAAACCATCTACCATGAAACTCCCGAAACGGTGCTTTTCACCATCAATGTTCTGCAATCCCTTGGTCCGGATGCCCTGAAAAATGTCCGTAAGGATCTCATTAAGGTAAAAGCGGAAAATGAAAATAATTATGTCCAGCGCGCAATAGCATATGCCCTGGATTAAAATGCATAATATGATAAAAATGAACAATCCCCTCCTCTTTTTGGCTCTTATGGTATTCACTGCCTGCAAACCAGGTGCCGGGGAAGTATTGATCACGGAAGAAGAAAACGGGACCTGGTCACTGATTGTTGGACAGGCAAAACTTCTCATAGATCCTGCTGACGGGGCCAAAGATATTTCATTGCAGATTGGCGAAAGGGAATTTTTAACCAGCAAAGAGGTACGGAAGGAGTACTATGGAAATTCACTATGGCTGGCTCCCCAACAACAATACTGGCCCGAGCCGAAAGTCCTGGATTTTGGACCATATACCGTAGAGAAATCCGGAAACGGCGTTATCTGCACCAGCCAGCCGGATGAGGAGAACGGGCTTCAGTATACGAAATCCATCCTGGCCAATGCTGACAAACAGGCTTTTATCCACAGGTATTCCATCATAAATATTTCGGACACGATCAAACAGCTGGCCGCCTGGGAAGTTACCCGCTTTCCAAAACAGGGATTATCTTTTTTCCCTTACGGGGACAGCCTGGCACCGGGGACCCGCTATCTCGATCCATCCATACCCATGCTCCGGCGTGACGGCATGATCTGGCACCATTATGATCCTTCACAGAAAGGACATCCGGGTAAGGGCTCCAAGGCCATCATGGATGGAAAAAACGGATGGATCGCTTACCTGTTGAACTATCATGTGTTTGTAAAAGTATTCCCGGATATCGCACCGGAGAAAATGATACCGGGGGAGCTCGATGTTGAGATCTATGTAGACAATCAGTATGATTACATCGAGATCGAAGTACTGAGTGAAAACACCCGGCTTGCTGCCGGGGAGACCCTTGATTGGGAGGTGGAGTGGAGGATCCTCGAAATTCCGTCTCCCATTGATCTGAGTGCAGGGAATCTAGAGCTTGTTAACTTTATCAGATCTGAGATTGGATTATGAAAGGTAAATCTGTCATATATGGCTTGTTTTCAATGATACTGATGCAGGAATATCTGAAAAGAATTAATTAAAACCGATGAACATGTATAAAAAAGGAATGACCCGGCGAAATTTCATAACAAAGAGTTCTGTTCTGGCAGGAGCCGCATCACTGTACCATCCATTACTGGCGATGCAGCCGTCATCGAAAAAAATAAGGATGGGTATCGTTGGCGGGAGATTTGGAAGATCTTTTCAGTGGCACGAGCACCCAAATTGTATTGTTGAGGCTGTCAGTGACCTGAGACCTGAGCGGAAAAAAGCCCTGATGGAAACCTATAAATGCAGCAAGTCCTACCCCTCCCTTGAGGAAATGGTAAAAGACAAGAACATTGATGCCATAGGCATATTCACAGAAGGCCCCAATCACGTTAAGCATGCCATTGAATGCATGAAGCATGGCAAGCATGTGATAAGTGCCGTTCCTGCTTGCTGGGGCTTTGTTGAAGAAGCAGAAATACTCCTGGAAGCTGTTAAAAAGTATGGATTGACCTATATGATGGCTGAAACCAGTTTTTATCAGCAGTTTGTAATCTCTGTACGTAATATGTATGGAAAAGGGGAATTTGGAGAACTGTATTATTGCGAATCTGAATATCAACACGATGGACTGGATCCTTTATATATTGAGAACGGCAAGAGAACATGGCGTTACGGGGTGGCTCCGATGCACTATCCTACACATTGCACTGCACACTTGATTGGCATTACCGGAGAACGGTTAACCGAGGTTGTTTGCCATGGCTGGGGGGATGATTCTCCCTACCTGAAAGACAATGTTTATAATAATCCCTTTCATAATGAGTCTGCTCACTTTAAGACCAGTAAGGGAAACGGGTTCAGGGTTAATATCTGGTGGAAGGGTGCCCACCTGGGCGGTGAACGTGCCAACTGGATCGGAACGGATATGAGTTTCTATGCAGACAATGGCCGCAGTGGTCCGGCCCTGGTTAAAAAGACCATGGAGTTGGGAGAGGATGACGCAGGTTTTGTTCAGGGCAGACCTAAACTTGAAAACTATGATCAACCACACTGGTGGGAAACAGATATGCTTCCTGAACCTTTAAGACATAATAGTGGTCATCACGGTTCGCATACTTTCCTCACGCATGAGTTTATTGATGCATTGGTAAATGAACGAAAACCAACCGTTGATATTTATGAAGCCCTGGCCTATACTGTCCCTGGTATCGTCGCCCATGAATCAGCACTACAGGGAGGGGTATTGCTGAAAATCCCCCAGTTCCGGGGATAACTATTATACCTTTTCAGGAACTACGAAGGGGGATCTATATTTCTTTGTTAGCATGGCATTCGCCTCATCGTCATTTGTAAACTTCATCGACCTGGGATCAAAATCCAGGGTCCTGCCAAGACGGTAGGAGATGTTTGCCAAGTGGATCAGGGCACATGAATAAAATCCCTCCTCTATGGGAGCATTATTGAGGGAATTGTCATTGGCTCGAATGGTATCCACAAAATTCTGGTAATGGTTTGCCAAGCCCTCGCCAGTATCCCCGGGCTCTTTTTCCTTGCCCAGATAACTCTGCCACATATTCACATCTTTAACCATATAACCCTTGGATCCATAAAAGGTGTTCCCCACCGTATTGGCTGAACTGGTCATATAAGTATTTCCTGTTTCTTTGGTTTTCATATCCATCCCACCACGGTCCGTTATCCAGTGGCGCACCTCGAATTGCATGATCTTTTTCTTGTCACCGCCACCGTTTTCATTGGGAAATTCGAAGGTTGCCATTAGCTGGTTAGGTGTTTCCTGGTCATCGTCAAACATCAAGTGCCCGCCTACAGCGGATATTTTTGTGGGAAGTTTGACGCCTAATCCCCACCGGGCCACATCTACCTCATGTACTCCCTGATTGCCAATATCTCCATTGCCATAATCCCAGTGCCAGTGCCATTTGTAATGAAACCGGTTCTGGGTAAAGGGCCTCTCAGGGGCCGGTCCCAGCCACAGGTTATAATGCACGCCTTCCGGTACAGGCTCCACTCCTGCCCTGCCAATGGTCTCCCTCCATTTGTAACAAAATCCTTTCGCCAGGTATACTTCACCCAGTTTGCCGCCATGCAGGTATTCAGCCATGGATTGGGCACAGGGATTGCTCCTCTGCTCTGCCCCGTCCTGTACGATAACATCATACTTCCCGGCAGCTTCCACCAACTTTTGTCCCTCCCAGAATGTATGGCAACAGGGCTTTTCAACAGTAACATGCTTGCCCGCCTGTATGGCCCATATGGCTGCAAGGGTATGCCAGTGGTTAGGGGTTACAATAGATACCGCATCAATATCCTTATCCTCATAAAGTTTACGCAGGTCTATGTACTTTTTAGGCTTCGTCAAACCCTTATCGGTAAAAAGTTTCTTAATCCGTTCATCAAACAAGTTTTCATCCACGTCACATAATGCCGCGACTTCCACATTTTCCAGCGCATTGAAACTCTGTATGTGGTTTTGGCCCATCCCCCTAATGCCAACAATACCTACCCGGATACGATCATTTGCACCCTTCCAGTTTTGCCCATTGCCCCAGAGTAATGGTGCAGATGCCATGACAGCCGTTCCAGTTGTTGCTGATTTGATAAATCTGCGTCTTTTCATTTTAATTTTGTTTTATCGTGTTATTTACAGTGTGGCAAGAATACCCTGGATATAACCAGTGGTCATGGCTGTACCAGTAAGTGGTGTATCTTCTTCAATACCGTACTCAATGGTATAAACTCCTTTATATCCTACTTCCTTCAGTGTTTTAATAATGGCCGGGAGGTCTAGTGTTCCTTGACCTGGACGGCATGTCTTTCCCTCTTTTGCATTCTTCGTATTGTCTCGAAGATGAACATCGTACAAACGGTCTTTCACTGCCTTGATCTCTCCCACAGGGTCAATTCCCGATCTGGCAATGTGTGCAACATCCATGCAGATACCAATCCGCTCGTCCCTCTCTTTTATCCTTTCATAAGCATCCATGGCAGATGGATAGGCCATGCCATCGGGACCGTGATTATGGATCGCCAGGGTGATATCGTACTGTTTTACTTTTTCCTCCGCCAGATCGAGCAGTTCATAATCAGGAACTCCTACGATCATTCCAAAACCGGCTGTTCTGGCATATTCAAAAGCGTTTTCAACCTCTTCTGCGGATCGCATATACACAACCCCGGCTGCATAGGGATCCAATCCCGCATCTTTCATTTTGCCAATGGTTGATTCAATATGCTCGTTGCTTGAATCATATGGCAGGTGCATGCTCTTGATGGAGATCTTCGAAAGCTGAATGTCATTCATCAATTCAATTACCTCATCAACAGAAAGTTTTCTCAATCCATAGGAGGCAATCCCAATTTCCACCCCCGAATGGTGGTCCGCTGGAACTGCTGGAATTCCCGCCTCTGACAGTTTTGGAAATGCAGCCATACCCGCCAGGCCAATCCCGGCAGTTTTAAAAAATTTGCGACGTGTTTGTGTTTTCATGGATGTTTATTTATTACAATTTCATGCTTGGCTATGAAATCCGGGTCGATTTCAATTCCTGCACCCGGACCGGAAGGGACCTTAATCTCTCCATTTAAACTTTCCAGGCTTGAAGTTTCGGATTCAACAGGAATACGTGGATTCCCCTTGAATTCATGATGCGGCCCGGCATTTTGCAGGGAGGCTACAAAGAGCAGGTTGTATATATTTCCCAATCCACGGCCGGAAATATGAGGTACGACCTCCAGGTTTGCTGCCGCAGCCATCCGGGCTACCCTGGTACTTCTAATCATTCCGCCGAAATAGAAAAGATCTGGCTGGACAACCTGGATACATCCGTTGGCTATCATCCAGCGGAATCTCCGGATACTGGTTTCCTGTTCTCCACCTGCGACAGGAATGTCCAGGGCATCCGCTACCGATTTGGTTTCTTCCAGCCAGTCAAATGGACAGGGCTCTTCATAGAAAGCATAATCATATTCCTGCAACAGATGCCCAACTTCAATCCCATTGATGGCATCATAAGAACCGTTTGAATCAGCATAGAGCGTCATTTCGCTGCCGAAAGCTTCCCTTACCAATGGTATTAGAGCTTCAGTACGGCCAGGTAAGCTGTCAGCGTTATTGCTCATCCGTCCGCCAAGTTTTATTTTCAATGCCTTTGTCTCCGATTCCGCTACATTTTCCTGTATCAACCTGACTGATTCCTGGGCAGTTCTCCCGCGGTAGTTATTGGCCTGGTAAAGGGCAATGCTGTCGTGATGACGCTCGCCTATCAGCTCGGTTATCGATTTTCCGGCAATTCGTCCCAGCATATCCAGTATGGCAATCTCTGCTGTTGCCAGGGGTATCCAGAGAGCCAATCCCTGCAATTTGTAATTCGCGCCAAATACCTGATCGACAAGTTTATCCAGCTCACGGGCATCCTTGCCTTTAAGCAGCGGTATGACCTTGTGAATCATTACGGGATATAAATAATAGGCATGCAGGTTATTGGCAACCCCATAACCAATTGCTCCATCTTTCGAGCGAACCCGGATCATATAACTCTGTTCATAATAAAGCAATTCCATCGAGTCAATGATCACCGGATCGGGGAACAGCTCTTTTTTCAGTACAGGCTTTGATATGGCCTGGTCAAGGGCATCATAATTGACTGCCTTCTGGCCGGTTGAAGAAAGGTTTGAACAACCCAGTACAGACAAGGCTCCCACGCCCATGCCCGCTTTTAATACGTCTCTGCGATTCATTTATGTTATGGTTAATAATGATCCCCAACCTTCTCTTGGCTGATAGCCAACAAGTTCTGAAGAAGCAGCCTCCTCATTATTGAGGATCACCTTTTTGACCGGATCGATTTCCAGGTTACAATCCAGGTTGAGTGCAATGTTGCCAAATTGACCACACTGTGTAAGGCGTCCACCATAGGCAAAATCTGAATTGGGTTTCTCCAGGCCCTTAAGGGCATTTAACCAATTATCATAATGTCCGTTGTCGGGTCTTTGATACCGCTCCTTGTATTCAACTTCCGGCAAGGAAGAGGCCATCTCCAGATGTTTCTTTTCCGGTATTATCCGGGGTGTACCAGCATGTGAATTCATCAAAACAGATGCTTTCGACCCGATGATCAGTGTTCCCCCATAAATTGAATTAACCACCTCCGTAAAAGGATCGAAGTCCCCCTGAACTGGCGGTTTATATGTCTCTCCCTGGTACCAGTAGAATTTCAGGTCCCTGTTTTCATTTTTCAAAGGAAAAGTATAGGTTATTTTCGCGGAGTCTGGAAATGCTACGCCTTTTTTGGGACCCGTGCTTTCAATTTCAATTTTACTCGGACAATCGAGTCCCAATGCATAATAAGGTGCATCCATATTATGGTTGACCCAGTCCCCCAGGGCACCTCCGCCAAATGGAAACCATTTGCGCCAGGTGCGTGGACAATAGGCCGGGTTATAGGGTATAAATTTCTGTGGACCCAGCCATAGGTCCCAATCCAATGTGCCAGGAACAGGTTCCTCTGGGAGAAGCTTCTTGGCAGGATTATAATAGTCCATGGTAACAAAAGCTTGACATTCAAGAATCTCCCCCAATATCCCATGTCTTATCCAGGCATTAAGTTCTTGTAATCCTTTGCTTGAGTGTCCCTGATTGCCCATCTGGCATACCAGTCCCGTTTCCCTTTCCATTGCCATTAGGTCCTCCGCCTCCTGGATTGTCCGGGTCAATGGTTTTTCAAGATATACCGGTTTGCCCATATTCATGCACCATTTAGCCTGGTAATGGTGGCCATGATCTGGTGTGGTAATAATCACGCCATCAATCTGTCTTTCGTGCTTGTCAAGCATTTCCCGAAAGTCCCGGTACCTCGGCACATCAGGAAATGTTTTATAGGATGTCGCGGCACTAACATCATCTACATCTGCAAAAGCTACCATATTCAGCAGCGGATGGTTCTTCAGTTGATGGGTAAAAAGCCTGGTTGCCCTTCCCCCGGCCCCGATAAAAGCAATGTTAAGGCGTTCGTTTGCACCGAAGGCAGCGGCAGGTATGATGGTGGCCCCTGCCAGGGCAACAGCCGAATTTTTCAAAAAGGTTCTTCTGCTTTGCATGATGTTTTAGTGTGAGCACCTGTTTCTTCTCAGCCTAAGATAGGGGTTTAAATTAATTTCGCCAAGACCTCCAGGAATATCAAGTCCGGGCATTGGAAAGCAGTAAGCATCAAGACGTATTGGGTAAGTTCTAATACATATCATTCATGTTAAGAGCTCACTAATCGAATCAGATATTCAAAAATTACATACCTTACTTCCATAAATAAACACGTTGTGATTAATGTGCAAAATGTGTCAAAAGTCTTTGAAAATGAGAATTTCTAATGTATATTTGCATCAACATGCTTACCCCGCTTCCCATTTGAACAGCGCGCTCAGGGTAAGCTTTTTATTTATTCCCCAATGAGTAAAGTGCCTTATATCAAACCGGCACTGAGTTATGCCGACCAACTTGAAAAACTAAAGCAAAGAGGTTTAAGAATAAATGATGAAGCTACTTTCTTAGAAATTCTTGAAAAGAAGAGCTACTTCCGACTAAGTGGCTATTGGTATCCTCTTTTATCAGATAAGACCAACCATTTATTCAAACCTGGTGCAAATTTCGAAACTGCTTATAGTATATATCTTTTTGACAGGAATTTACGGCAATTGGTTATCAATGAGCTCGAAAAAATTGAGATTGCTGTTCGTGCAAAAATGATATATATCTTTTCTCATCAATTTGGACCATACTGGTATATGAAATCATCAAATTTTAAGAATGGTCAGAAACATTCCGATACCCTCTCAAAAATCACAGAAGAGTATAAACGAAGTGATGCTCAATTCATTAATGCCTTCAAGAGAAAGTATAGCAATAGTTTACCACCATCATGGTCAGCTTTTGAGATAATCTCATTTGGATCAATATCCCGCTTATTTGCAGAAGTCAGATCGGGAAAAAGCAAACGTGAAATGTCAGATTATTTTGGATTGGACGACACTACATTAGTTTCCTGGTTACATGGTTTGGTATACGTTAGAAACGTTTGTGCTCATCATTCGCGATTATGGAACAGAGTAATGCGAATACAACCCGTAAAACCATTGACTCCTAAAAACCAGTGGTTGCTTAATCCAAATATTCCAAATAACCGCACTTATTATGTTCTTTCGATGATATTGTATTTACTGAATAGCATCAATGAAGCAAATTCCATGATACAGGATTTCAAATCGTTATTGGAAAAATATAATAATATCTATCCTGGAGCTATGGGATTTCCAGATAATTGGGAAAAAGAGACTTTATGGAGGTCGGGGCATTAATATTTATCGATAAAATAGAATATAATATTTCTGGATGATCATACCTTATTGGGATTTTTCTATGAACATAGTCCTTAACACCCAAATCAATGTCAGCATTCATAAATGAGGTTCCCATGATTGGTGCACAGGTATTTATCGAACCGGGTCAAACACCTGCTGAGATCGATACCTGGTTCAGCGTTATGAGAAAAAATGGTCTGGATATTTGCCGGATTCGCATGTACGAATCCTATATGCATAAGCCTGACGGTACCTGGAATTTTACATTGTTTGATCTTGCCTATAAGACAGCTGAAAAATATGATATTAAAGTATTTGGTACACTGTTTCCTGCAACTACTTTTGAAGATGTGGGAGGATTTAAGTTTCCGCGAACCGAAGAACATCTTAAATCCATCGCTGGCTACATTAAAAACCTGGTGACTCACTTCAAACATTTTAAGTCTTGTGCTGGATGGGTTCTTATCAATGAACCCGGGTCTGTTAGCATTCCAAATGAAAGATTTTCCCAGGATAGGTTAAACGCATGGAAAAAGGAACAAGCTGAAGCTACCGTCAATAGTAAAAGTTACAATGTTTTCGATTTTAAGGAAGAGCGGTTTTTAGTTGATTATAATACTTGGTATCTTAAATGGCTGGCTGATGAAATACACAAATATCATCCCGGCAGTCATTTACACGTAAATAATCATAATATTTTCCAGAACGCACAAGAATATGATTTTCCGAAATGGAGAGCATTCCTTACCACTTTAGGAGGTTCGGGACATGCAAGTTGGCACTTCGGATACTTTAAGCGAGATCAGTATGCTATGGCGATGTCGGCCAATTGTGAGATTATATGTTCAGGGGCTGGAGATATTCCCTGGTTTATGACCGAATTGCAGGGAGGAAATAATACCTATAGCGGCTATGCACCAATGTGCCCGACAAAAGAAGAAATATGCCAATGGTTATGGACGATCATTGGCACCGGTGGCAAAGGGGGCCTCTTCTGGAGTTTAAATCCCCGTGCATCTGGTTATGAAGCTGGAGAATGGGCATTGATTAATTTCCTGAATGAGCCTTCAGATCGATTATTGGCAGCATCATCTGTAGCAGATACAATAGGGAAGAATCAGCAACTTTTCGCCCAAGCTAAACCTGTAGAATCAGGCATTAATCTTATCTATATCCGGGAAACCTTATGGATTGAGAAAAAACTCCAGGCAGGTGGAATACATTATGAGGGGCGAGATGTGGGCGGAGCAATGAAATCAGTTCTGGGTTATTTCGAAGCCTTCAGCGAAATGGGAATTCAATGTAACATAAAGGAAATAAATGAATTCGACTTTTCGAAAAACAATTACAGGGGATCGACAATTATTTTAGCTCATCAGATCAGTGTTCCTTCCCGTCATTGGAAAAACCTGGAAGATTTTGTTAGAAAAGGCGGTAAATTAATCGCTGACGGATTAACTGCATTTTATGATGAGAATGCACATTGTATAATGAAAACCGGATTCCCTTTAGAAGATCTTTTTGGCGGCAACATTAAGGAATTTAAAATGGTTGATAATTTGTTCAATGTGACATTAAGCGATCCCAACTTAACATTATCAGCTCATTTATGGAGGGGAAGCATACAAAATAAATCATCAACACCAATTGCCACATTCAATAATGAGACAATAGCTACCCGGAACACTTTCGGAAAGGGAAAGGTATTCTGGATACCATCATTGGTTGGACTTGGTTCACGCATGTCAGATTATGAGAATTTGATTATACTTCTTAATAAGGAAGTAAATGAAAGCATATCCACCCTACCCTTTCGTTTCAGAGCACCTCAACAAAAAATGTTAATGAAAACTTTGAAGACCGGGAATTCATTCATCACCATTCTGATAAATAAAAATACATCGCTTCAAAAAGTTAAATTAGAAATAAAAGATAATTTTAAGCCAACAAAATTATTTGCTGATCAGGGAGGACTGATTAGCCATACAAACATTGTTTCTATAGCTCCCGAAGAAACTATTGTAATCCAATGGGATTAAAATCATATTATGTTAAGCATTAATTCAATTATTAAGTCAGTCTGCTTTTGTAGTTTGTTGTTAGCCTCAGGATGTCAGCCCAAAACGAATGAACAGGTTTCTGAATGGATCAAGGAGAAAGACACCAGAACCGGTCATGAGGTCTGGCAGATAACATCCCATGATTCAGCCAGTGTGGCATGTTATTTTGAAGCCCAGGCATTTACCGCTGATGATAAATACGTTGTATTCAGCTCAATTCGGACGGGAGAATGGCAGTTATACCGGTGTGATCTGGGCACGGGAGCCATCAGGCAACTTACCAGTACAGGTGGTCAAAAGCCCCGCTATACCATGCACCCTGACGGAAAACGGGTGTGTTATATGGATGAGATGGCCCTTATTGCCCTGAATGTTGCTGATTTAGAAAAAGATACACTTTTGGATTTTAGCAGGTCCGGATTGAAAAAGCCCTTCTTTGCAAACTCCATATCTGCTGACGGAAGATATCTCCTGATGACCACTCGTTCAGACTCAGGAATGAGCATATATCGTGCAGATCTGGATTCAGAAATCATTGACCATGTACTTACCTGGAAAGGGGGAAAAATCTCACATGCCCAAATTAACCCTACATATCCTCACCTGGTAACATTTGTTCCTGGTCCCGATACCCAGAATGATATGTCCCTGCCGATGGATCAACGGGCAAGGTCCTGGATAGCCAATATGGAAACAGGAGAAGTAAAACAATTCCTTACCTGTCCCTATGGCTTCCGTGCCACCCATGAGAGCTGGTCGCAAGATGGTGAAAGATTCTTCTTCTTCAAAAAGACCGTACCTGGCTGGCTTCCTGTCTCGATCGCATCCATCAACAAGGCTGGTGATGACTGGCAGGAACATTACACCAATGATACGATTCGCCTTGGCCACGGCAGGACCAGTTATGACGGCAAATGGCTCATCTCCGACGGGCAGAACCCGGGATATAATCCATTGGTACTATTAAACCTTGAAACAGAAGATCCCACCTTTCTTTGTTGGTCAGATGCCAGCATTGAAGCAGGACATAGTGCACATGCTCATGTCCATCCATCTTTCAGTTCCTCAGGAAAGTTTATCCCAAATGCGCGTAAAACAAGTTCACTTCAGGGACTGGATATAAGCGCATTGAGGTGCTCCCTCTTAAGATATTTTTTTTGTATTTAGTAGGCAAAGACCAAATGCTGATATTGTTAATTAACGACATGTTTTTCTGCACGTAAAATCTTGCATAGCGTGAATATTTTTCGTATCTTTAAGTTAATGCCAACCATACGAAAAGCATATAAAGTAAGACTAAAGACCAATAGGGATATTGAGAACAAGCTCACCCGGTTTTGTGGATCGGCACGGTTTCTTTGGAATAAAACCCTTGCTCTGAACCTGGAGCGCCTGGAGCACCGGCAAGGTATGCTCGGCTACAATGAACTGGCTTTCTGGCTCACCCTGTGGAAACAATCTGATGAATACGGTTTTTTGAAGGAGTGCCCTTCACAGGTTCTGCAGCAAAAGCTCAGGGACCTGGAAAGGGCATTCAAAGACTGCTTTGATAAAAGCCAGCCCCTGAAGCGTCTGCCGGTGTTTAAAAAGAAAGGATCGGGAAATAGTATCCGTTTTCCCCAGGGTTTTACAATTAACAACCGCAGGATATTTTTACCCCGGATAGGCTGGATAGGTTTTCACAAAAGTTGCATTATCGACGGAAAGGTTAAAAACATCACTGTAACAGTCAAAGGCGGGCGGTGGTACGCTTCCATCCAGGTTGAGCAGATGATTGAAACCTGTAAGCATCCTTCTGAGTCGGAAATTGGTATTGATGCCGGGGTGAAATGTTTTGCGGCCTTTTCAGATGGCACCATGATTGAGGGTGTGAACAGTTTCAGAAAGCATGAAGACCGGCTTGCCGGGGAACAGCGGAAACTTTCGAGAAAAAGGAAAGGTTCAAATAACTGGAAAAAACAAAAGAGAAAAATATCACGGCTTCATCATACAATTGCAAATGTGCGTTCAGACTTCCTTCATAAATTGAGTACAGAAATAAGCGAAAACCAAGCAAAGGTATATGTGGAAGGGTTGCGCATTAGAAACATGAGTTCATCGGCCAGAGGGACCGTCGATGAGCCGGGCAGGAACATAAAGGCAAAGTCCAGCTTGAACAAGTCAATACTGGATCAGGGGTGGTATGAATTCCGCATGCAGCTTGAATACAAGCTTTTCTGGAAAGGCGGGAGCCTGGTTGAAGTCGATTTCCAGCATACATCGCAAACATGTTCATGCTGTAGCTTCAGGGCAAGGGAGAACAGGCAGTCTCAGGCTGTATTTAAATGTTTAGCCTGTGGGCATGAGGACAATGCTGATGTAAATGCAGCGAAGAATATTTTAACCGTCGGGCAGACGGGGATGGCCTGTCAAGCGAACCGCGTTGGCGGTCGGCAGCAGGAACCTGCAGGAAACCGCGAGGAAGTACT
>DAOWJB010000103.1 GCA_030640625.1 Bacteroides sp. | reverse complement strand
CACAGGGCAAAAGAGAACAGGCCGTCACAGGCAGTTTTCAGATGTCTGGCCTGCGGTCATGAGGAAAATGCAGATGTCAATGCTGCGAAGAATATTTTAACCGTCGGGCAGACGGGGATGGCCTGTCAAGCGAACCGCGTTGGCGGTCGGCAGCAGGAACCTGCAGGAAACCGCGAGGAAGTACTGCCCGTGGCTTGTTAAAGCCAATGGAATCCCTTTCGTTCACGGAAGGGAGGATGTCAATCTTACCTGCCTTATATAGACTGTAAAAAAAACTACAGAGAATAAAGAAATACAACTCTACAAAAGGGATTGGGAAGAGCTCGACAGGCTGGTCTCAGCTGCATAATGAAGATAAGAATAATAGTATCTGAATCCGGGTAGTTATGTAAAGTTGGCAAAAATCAACTATCAAAGGATAATTGCTGAGGTTATTTGGCCATCAGGCTTGCCCATTGACGTCGCCTGCATGTCATGGTTGTGCTCAGAATTCATTTACGGCAATGTGCCCTTTCTATACCGCCAGTATGCCGCTCCGTTCGATGATAATACGCTTTACATTTCTTGGATCGATGTCCCGTGGGTCGCACTGTTTCTGGATACACAGCGCTGCCGTGATGCCCGCTGCCTGCCCCATCATTGAACCGGTCGTACTCACGCGTGCCGATGACAAAGCCAATTGATCAGCTGAGAAGCAGCGGCCAGCCATCATCAGATTGTTGCCATCCCTGGCGATTAGACTTCGCAGTGGAATTTGATAAGGCGGGACATTCAGTTTGTTCTTGGGCAAAATGTACGTCCGCTTTTCATCGTCCGGCTTGTGTCCGTCGAGATAGAACGTTCCTCGAGCGACACCGTCATCGAAGGAGCGACCGGCACGCAAATCATCAACGGTCAGGACATAGTCGCCTACTATTCGACAGCCTTCACGAATGCCGATGATCGGGCTGCAGTGGTCCAAAAGCCATGGCTTCATTTCTTTGCGCTGGTGATAATCGAGCACTTCCATCATCCTGCGGCGAGCGGCTATTTCGCCCATGGTGAGACTCTGCGTGTCCGTCGAATCGAACATCGGGACCTTGATCTTGATTGCGTTGCTGTCGGGTCCATCTGGCCAGATGCTTGTCATGGGCAGATCGTCCTTTTTGCGCACAGGATTGAACCAACCTTCCGGAAGGTGTGGGTTGGTATGCTTTGGGTCTACATGACGGACGAAATACATCATTGACATTGGCAGTTGATATCCGCTTGGGCCTCCTTTAATCGTCTCGAATCCAGCATAGCGGGCCACGTCACCATCACCTGTGCAGTCGATGAACTGTTTGGCCCGTATGGCCTCCACGCCACTCTTACCGCAGATAATGCACTCTTGGATCCGCTGGTTGTCGCCAACCCGCACGTCGACGAAGCGCGTGTGGAGCAGTAGCTTCACCTTTCGCTTCAGGAGCAGTTCCTGCAGAATGATGGCGAGAATCTCGTAGTGAAAACATGAATCCTTGCCGTACCCGATGGCGTTCCATGTCTTGAGGTCACTGACGATCTTATCGAAGACTTCCCCCTGGTCGTTCATCTGTCCGCAGAAATTCGCTACACCGCCGGTGGTCAGCATGCCTCCTGTGACTGCAAAACGTTCAACAAGAATCACCCTGGCTCCGGACTTCGCAGCGGCACAGGCCGCGGAAACTCCAGCAATGCCGCCGCCAATAACGGCTACATCTGCTGTATAACGGACGGGGACCTTGCGTGTCCATATCGTTTCGTCTTCGGCTTGCGAACTGCCCGGGTTGTCAGGACCGGATTGGATGCCATCCTTTGCGGACAGCATTCCTACTCCAAGAGTCGAGACTGCAGCCGCTTTCATGAAATCACGTCGTTTCATAATGAACCTCCCTACATTGTGCTTCCGCTGATACGAGAGCACAATATGTATTCTACTGCCAATATCGGCATTATTGTAAATGTGCAATATATTATACAGAAAGTCAAAAAAATGTATTCTCGTAGTATAATACGAGATATACCAGCTAATATAAGCCTGCGGGGAAACAATTTCGTTACCTTGCTGAAAATGTTGGAATAGGAATGAAAACACTAAAAATTTTAAGTATCGGACTTATAATCCTGACCATCAGCAGTATGTTCCTATCCTCCTGCATTGACGAGCAGCATAAAAACCCCAATTTCCTGATCTTGCTGATCGATGATTTGGGAGCCATGGATGTGGGTTGTTATGGACAGAAGATCATCGAAACGCCTAATATCAACAGGCTGGCAATTGATGGTATGCGGTGGACCAATGCCTATTCCGCCTGTCCGGTTTGTTCCCCCACACGAGCTGCCTTGCTCACCGGTAAAAATCCTGCAAGGATACATTTTACCGGGCACATTACGGCCATAGAAAAGCACCGCCACCCTGAAAACAGTATCATCCTGCCACCTGAAGACCTGATGTATATTCCCTACGAAGAAGTCATGCTGGCAGAAGCCCTCAAACCAGCGGGATATGTATCGGGCAGCTTTGGCAAATGGCATGTAGGCGGACCCGGTTATTGGCCTACCGACCAGGGTTTTGATGTGAATGTGGCCGGCTGGACCCATGGCAGTCCCCCAAGTCATTTTTATCCCTACAAAAGACCAGGCAGTGAGTGGAATGCCTCCATACCCACCCTGCATGGCGGGCAAGAAGGGGAGTACCTGACTGACCGGCTCACGGATGAAGCCATTAGCTTTATCAAAGAGAATAAAGACCGGCCTTTCCTTGTATACCTGACCCATTATGCGGTCCATACCCCTCTGGAAGCACCGGAAGCACTTGTCGAGAAATACATACCAATGATAAAAAACACAAAGATTGACCCGGTGTATGCTGCCATGGTGGAGAGTGTGGACCAAAACGTTGGACGGGTCCTGGAAACCCTCGACGAACTCGGATTGAGCGACAATACAGTGGTAATATTCGCTTCCGACAATGGCGGATTGGAGAGTGTGACCGACAACCGGCCTTTCCGGAGAGGGAAAGGGCACCTGTACGAGGGAGGTATCCGGGTACCCTTTATCATGCGCTGGCCCGGCCACATTCAGCCGGGTTCGGTAAGTGAGAACTGGACCATCTCGGAAGACATTTATACCACCATTGTAGATATCGCCGGGCAGAAAGCGGTTGGCGGAGCCAATCTCGACGGTCGCTCACTGGTGGTTGATTTCGGCGGGGAAAAGCTTGGACAGCAGCCGGACCTGCACTGGTATTATCCTCATTACGGAATTGGGAAGGATCCGGGGTCTATTATTATTTCAGGGGACTATAAACTGATTGAACATTATGATCCATATCGTGTGGAATTGTATAACCTGGCCAAAGACATCAGCGAAACCACCGAACTTTCAGAGGTCATGCCGGAGAAGAAGAAGGAACTTCTTCAAAAACTTCATCAATGGCTTGGAAGTGTGGATCCGATCATGCATACCCGGAATCCTGATCCTACAAATTAATCCATTAACACATGAAACGACTACATTTGCTTATGGCCTTCATGGCCCTTATTATTGCAGGCTGTGACATAGCCAAGAAAACAGATCATGATGTTTACATGATTCCAGCGTTAATGAAAACGGGGGAAAACGGAGTGATCTCACAGGAACTGATCTATCCATTGGATAACAAACCCACACCACAGTGCCATGCTTCTACCATTGAAGAGACCTCAACAGGACTCATTGCAGCCTGGTTTGGGGGAACTCACGAAAGGCACAAGGATGTGGGGATATGGATCTCAATAAATAATGGAAATGGCTGGTCCGCACCTGTCGAAGTGGCCAATGATGTGCAGTCCGATACCCTCCGTTATCCCTGTTGGAACCCGGTATTGTTCCAGCCTGTATCTGGCGATCTCATGTTATTTTATAAAGTGGGACCGACACCGCGGGAATGGTGGGGAATGGTTATGACTTCTGCGGATGAGGGAAAAACCTGGTCCGCACCTGAAAAACTGGGCGAAGGTCCCAACGGTGACCTGATCGGTCCGGTTAAGAACAAACCCGTCCAGTTAAAGAATGGTACCATCATCTGTCCATCCAGCCGTGAAACCGATGTGCCTGAGGGAGAAAATATTTGGAGTGTCCACTTTGAAATAACAAGGGACAATGGTAAAACCTGGGAGACGGTCGGACCAATTCATGACGGACTGGAAATACAGGCTATTCAGCCCAGTGTCCTGTTCTATAAAAAAGGGAAAATGCAGGTGTTGTGCAGGACCAGGCAGAAATGCATCTCTGAAAGTTGGTCAGAAGATGAAGGCCAAACATGGAGCCCGATGCAATTGACCTCACTTCCCAATCCCAATTCGGGGACTGATGCCGTTACTCTGAAAGGTGGCAGGCAATTGCTTATTTACAACCATACCACCCGGGAAGGTGATTTTCCCAATGCCAGGAACATGCTGAACTTGGCAATTTCTAAGGACGGTATTAACTGGAAGCCTGTACTAACGCTTGAGCGCCAGGAAGGAGAGTACTCCTACCCAGCTATCATACAAACTGATGATGGACTGGTCCACATGACCTATACCTACCGGCGCCGTTCTGTGAAACATGTGGTGGTTGATCCCAGAGGATTGGAAAAAGATTAAAATGATATGGTATGTAATACAGGTTTCTCTATAAGTGGTGTACAATATAGAGCAATTCCTATGGGTCCAGTTCCCAATAATTTCAATAGTATTTTTGAATATCTGGCAAATAATGATGAAGTTGATATTAATTACACAATTTTTTCTGATGGTGGCACTGGCGAACAATTTAAACCAGAATTGTTTACCGAAGCTGAGGTAATGCATTGATATTTATTGATTAAGTCATTGTAAAATAATCATGCTCAAACAAAAAACTACAGAGAATAAAGAAAGACAACAAGCATTCCCGGAAGATTTTACCTGGGGTGTATCAACATCTGCGTATCAGATTGAAGGTGCGGCGTTTGATGGCGGAAAGGGTCAATCCATCTGGGATGCCTTCTGCAGAAAGGCTGGCGCCATCTGGCAGGGGCAAACCGGTAATATAGCCTGTGACCATTACCACAGGTATAATGAGGATATTGGCTTATTGAAGAAATTGGGTGTAAAGGCATACCGCCTGTCCCTGTCCTGGCCGCGCATACTCCCTGATGGTACCGGTCGCGTAAATGAAAAGGGCATGGACTTTTACAGCTCAGTGATTGATGGATTACTTGATGCAGGAATTGAACCTTTCATCACCCTTTTTCACTGGGACTATCCACAGGAACTGTTTCTCCGGGGAGGCTGGATGAATTCCGACAGTCCGCACTGGTTTGCCGAATATGCTGAAAAGGTAGTTCAGCAATTCTCGGACAGGGTCACCAACTGGTTTACCCTGAACGAGCCCCAGTGTTTTATCAGCCTGGGACATTACCAGGGCATGCATGCCCCCGGATTGAAACTTTCATTAAAGGAGTCGTTGCTGACAGGACATAATTCATTGCTTGCCCATGGCAGGTCGGTGCAAGCTATCCGAAGCAGCTCGAAACAGCCCGTGAAGATCGGTTGTTCCTTTGCAACACAGATAAAAATACCCGCTTCCTCCAGCCCTCAGGATATAGAGGCCGGCAGAAAGGCGATGCATGGAGTGTTAAATAAAGACCTCTGGAACAACAGCTGGTGGATGGACCCGGTGTTTTTGGGGAAATACCCTGAAGATGGACTGAAAATGTTCGGAGACGATGCTCCTGAAATTAAACCGGGAGATATGGAGATCATTTATCAGCCCATTGACTATTGCGGTCATAATGTGTATACTGCAAAAAGATACAAAGCAGGTGCAGATGGAAATCCTGTTGAAGTGCCTCCGGTTGCCGGGTATAATATAACATCACAGGATGATTGGGAAGTGTTACCCGAATCAATGTACTGGACCCTGAAATTCATGTCGGAGAAGTACAGGGTGCCCATAATGATCACTGAAAACGGTCATCAAAACCTGGATTCTGTCTCTCTGGATGGAAAGGTACACGATCCTCAGCGTATCGATTACTTACATCGACATTTACTGCAACTGAAAAAGGCTATGGATGAGGGTGTCGATGTCCGGGGTTATTTTGCCTGGACCCTGCTGGATAATTTTGAATGGTCTTTTGGTTACAAAGTGAGGGTAGGCCTGGTTTATACCGATTACAAAACACTTGAAAGGATCCCGAAAGATTCCTTCAAATGGTATAAGGATCTGATCGCCTCAAATGGTGGGGATCTACGAAAATAAAATGGAAATCAAATAAATATTAAACGATTGACTAATTGCTAACTTATGCAAACTATAAAGAGCTTCAAGAACCTGTTAATTTCGGTTTTCACTGTGCTGGGTCTGTTCTCCTGCGGGTCTGCTGATCAGAATAACAAAACCGGTCCGGAAAAACCCAATATCCTCTTCGTATTTACTGACCAGCAGACCGTCAGTGCCATGAGCTGCAACGGGAATACATACCTTAAAACCCCTGCCATGGATGGATTGGCTGCGGTGGGTGTGCGTTTTGAACAATCCTATTGTACAGCCCCTGTTTGTGCTCCCTCCAGGAGCAGTCTGATTACCAGCCGGATGCCTCATGAGACGGGATATAATTTTAATCTCTCACCCAGGCAGGATCCACCTGAAATAGTATTTCCGAATATGGGTGAGATATTCCGGGATGCCGGTTACCGGACGGTCTGGGCCGGGAAGTGGCACCTGCCGGAGAGTTATCCCCTGCGATCGGAAAGCATACAACATTCCATTCCAGGCTTCGAGATTTTGCATTTCTACGATTCAAATAAAAACTATCCTGAATGGGGATGGGGAGACACCACGGATGCTTACCTTGCGGATGCAGCTGTATCTTTTATTAAAAATTATTCAGGTGAGAAACCTTTTTTATTGGGACTCTCTTTCTGTAATCCCCATGATATTTGTTATGTTCCTCGTAAACCCGGCAGGTATCCCTTCCCGGGTAATGTGGATGAAATGCCTCCTCTGCCCGGGAACTTCAACATTGTCCCGGATGAACCCGGTCTTATTCAGAGGAGAAGAATACTTGAATATTACGGTGAGGAGATTATTTATACTGCTGAATATCACAGCACAGATTGGCAAAATTATATCTATCATTATTATAGAATGACCGAACGAGTCGATCAGCAGATTGGCCGTGTATTGAATGCTCTCAAAGAGAAAGGCCTGGAAGAAAATACACTGATTATCTTTACAAGTGACCACGGTGATGGTGTGGGTTCTCATCAATGGGCGGCAAAATTGAATCTTTACGAAGAGTCCGTTAAAGTTCCCTTTATTATCTCATGGAAGGGCAGAATCACTACTGGAGTGAGCCAGTCACTCATCAACGGACTGGATGTCCTGCCGACCATGTGTGATTATGCCGGGATTGATATTCCGGAATCATTTCTCGGCAAAAGCCTTAAACCTGTTCTTGAGGATCCTGAAGCTGAATCAGATGGATTTGTAATTACGGAACTGGCTATTGATCCCAAGGATCCGACATGGAAAGGCCGGATGATCAGAATGCATCAGTATAAATATAACCTCTATTCCAAAGGTGAAAGAAATGAACAATTGTATGATCTGGCAAGGGATCCGGGAGAAATGCAAAACCTTGCATCCGAGCCCTCCATGCAGGATATAAAAGAATCTCTCCGAAAAGAGCTGGTGAAATGGATGGTGGAAACGGATGATGATTTTCTTGAGGTGTGGAATGAGTCTGCAGAGTAAAAGCGGCCTATGAACAGTATTGTCAAAAAGAAATAGAAGTAGGTACCCGACTGAAACATGAAGCTCTCAATGGCGCCTGTTGTATCCGGATGCATGAATATGATGGTTTTAAAAGAATAAACGGATAATACTGAATAGTGATGAAGGAAAACAGCATTTTTAAAATCTTTTCTTTAACCTTACTAACTGGAACAATACTGGCAGGAGGAGGAGGCTCTACAGATGTAAAAAAGAAAAAATCAGGCCCAATATCCTTATTTTAATGTCGGACAACCACTCTTGGAACCACTTAGGATGTTACGGGGACCCGGTATTAAAAACCCCCAACATTGATAAACTGGCAGAACTGGGGATTCGGTTTACGAATGCCTATTATTCGGCCCCTTCCTGTGCACCGGCACGTGCTTCGATGCTTACCGGGCAGGATATCTGGAGGCTGGAAGAATCCGCAAACCTATGGGGAGGATTCCCGTCTCAGTTTAAAGTTTATACGGAAATGCTGGAAGAGTTAGGCTACCTTGTAGGCTCCGAAGGGAAAGGATGGGGCCCCGGTGATTATGAAGCGAGCTTGGGGTTGAGATGAAATGGATAGGAGCCCCCTATTATGCCGAAAAAGATAAAAATCCTCAACCCAGCGAAGAATCGCAAAGGGAATTAAACCTGAAAGAAGAATATTCCTGCATCAATGAATAATAGATAAAACATATTTATCGTAGTCCATGGATCTTATCCGATATGCCTGAAAATTTTAAATTTTAAATTAAGATTGTCAAATAATGAAAAAAATACTAGTTCCGAAACTCAGGAGAACAGCAATAATGTTAAGTTCAATTCTTTTTACAATTACCCTGTCTTCCTGTCAGGACAAAAGTCAGGTTCTGATCCCAACCATCGATGGTGAATGGTGGCAGGTGGCAGGTGACCCTGATCTTGGGGAATATACTTCACCCGATCAGCAACCGGTTGATTTCGGAGTATGGCAGGCAACTGATGGAACCTGGCAGCTCTGGTCTTGTATCAGGCATACCAAATGTGGTGGAAAAACCCGTTTGTTTTACCGATGGGAAGGTGAAGATCTGACCGACACCGATTGGAAACCAATGGGCATCGCCATGGAAGCAGATACAACACTTGGGGAAACCAAAGGCGGGCTGCAGGCGCCACATGTGATTAAAGTAGATGATACGTATTACATGTTTTATGGCGATTGGGTAAATATTTGTCTGGCAAAAAGTAAAGACGGTAAAAACTTTACGCGTGTTTTAAATGATGAGGAGATACCCGCTTTGTTTACAGGTCCGCTTTATAATACACGCGATCCAATGACCCTGAAGCATAACGGATTATTTTATTGTTATTACATGGGAAGTGTCGCCGACAGGGAGCCGCATTCTGCCATTTTCTGCCGCACATCTGCAGATTTACAGAAATGGAGTGAGCCTGTGATGGTTTCTGCAGGAGGTAGTCCCGTAGGGAAATCACGGTGGTTTGGTGGAGATGCAGAATGTCCCTTTGTTGTAAATAAAGATGGACAATTCTATCTGTTTCGTAACCAGATGTATGGAGAGGATAACCTGAACACACAATATTGCTCACCGAATCTATTGGATTTTAGCGTTAACGATGACCGATACCTGATCGGAGAAATGGATGTTGCAGCGCCAGAGATTATTTTTTATAAAGGTGAGTATTATATGGCAGCCTTACTGCCAAGTCTGAAAGGTATACGTATTGCAAAATTGAAATGGACCAAGAATTAAGATGAGAATATTTACAATTGCCACATGACTTTAGAATTAAACTTCAAGCACTGTTAGAAATCATACCTGGAAAGTTCCTGCTCGTGGCCAGTTCGATGCCTCAAAATTATTATCTTTAAGTCTCAACCTTAAATTTGCTGAGAGTCCGTTTGTTTTAAGGTACAATGACAAATACTATCTATTTGCTCAAATGCATGTATTTATCTCGGATGATCCTCTTGGGGGTATCCTTCTTTAGGAAGAATATAATCAATGTAAAGCCGGTGCTGAAAGCCTGATCGAAGCTGGCATTCATTTTGAACGATTAATACTATATTATTATGATTCCGGAATTTAAAAAAGTCACATTATTAATTACCTTTTGCATTTTTATCCTGCAGGTGGGCTTTGCGGGCCCAGATAGCAGACCGAATATCATATTCATCATGGCAGACGACCTGGGTTACGGGGAACTGGGTTGCTATGGCCAGAAAAAAATACAAACCCCGAACATCGATAAGCTGGCCGGGGAAGGAATGCGTTTCACCCAGACCTATGCAGGTTCCACCGTATGCGCCCCTTCCCGCTGCAGCCTGATGACAGGGATGCATAACGGGCATAACCGGGTAAGAGACAACATCCCGCATGGGATTTTCCTTCAGCCTGATGATTTTACCCTGGCCGAGTTATTGAAACAGGCCGGTTACCGGACGGGAGGCATCGGGAAATACAGCCTGGGTAATCCCGGCTCATGGGGCGTGCCGGTACGTCAGGGCTTTGATTATTATTACGGCCAGTTAAACCAGGACCAGGCTCATTTCTATTATCCACATTACCTGTGGGAAAATGATAAAGTAGTGCTATTATCCGGTAACAGGGCGGAAAAAAAACAGGAATATACGCAGGACCTGTATACGGAAAAGGCACTTACCTTCATCGAGGATAACAGGCAGCATCCGTTCTTCCTTTACTTGCCATACACCATTCCCCACTTTTCCGATTATCCGGCTGATTCACCTGATTACTATATTGTTCCTTCCGATGAGCCCTATTCGGACAGGGACTGGTCCCAAACCTCCAAAAACTATGCAGCGATGATCACCAAACTGGACAGCGATGTGGGAATGATCATGGCGTTACTGAAAGAACTGGGCATAGACGGAAATACACTGGTGATTTTTACCAGTGATAACGGTCCCCTGACAAGGGTGCCTGATGCCTATGAATTTTTTGACAGCAACGGTCCCCTGAAAGGCGGAAAAAGGGATATGTACGAGGGAGGCATACGGGTGCCGTTTATTGTCCGGTGGAAGGATGTGGTTCCTGAATCAACAGTGAGTGATGAGATCATTACTTTCTGGGATATCATGCCCACTTTTGCGGAAATCATTAATTATCCGTCAGAGATCCGGTGCGACGGGATATCCTTTCTGCCCACCCTCTTTGGGGAAGAGAAAAAAGATCATGAATACCTGTACTGGGATTACGGGCATGTTCGCAAGAAGTATATGCAGGCGGTGAGGTATGGCAACTACAAAGGAATCAGGAACATCACGCAAAAAGGTACTGATTTTGAACTATATGACCTTGCATAGGATCCCGGTGAAGAGAACAACATTGCCAATAGGCACGCTGCTGTTGTCGAAAAGATCATTACCTTCATGGAGGAGGCTTATGACTATGATGAGGCTTATCCCAGGAAAACAGAGTGATCTCACAGGAACTGATCTATTCACTGGATAACAAACCCACACACACCCCAGTGCCATGCTTCTACCATTGAAGAGACCTCAACCGGACTCATTGCAACCTGGTTCGGGGGCTCACATGAGAAGGGGTCCTGATGCTGTTTTATTAAGTGGGACCGGATCCGCGCAACTGGTGTAGGATGCTGATGACATCGAAGGACGGTAGGCAGATCCTTGTGTACAACCATACCAAAGGCAATCCGTGAAACATGTGGTGATTGACATGAATAAAATCAGTAGCACGAGTGCAGGCAAATAATAATTAAACAAAGTAACCATGGAAACAAAACACTTAGTAAAAATTGCAAGCGTAGTTGTTATTACACTTTTTTTTGGTGTAATTCAGTCTTGTTCACCTGAACAGTCCGGACCAGGTGGACACCTATACGATCTTGGTACCGGATTGGAATCCAGATCGATATCATTTGAAAATCCAACTGGTGAACAAGGTAAAGGTGGACAAACAGCCAGTAATCTGGGTGTAGGTCGTAAAGGTTTTCCGGCAAAAGGTATTGCCCCCGGAGAGACTATAGTCCTGTGTGATATTGCAGGTGCCGGAACCATCAGGCACATATGGATGACAGGTGGTTTTAAAGATAAGATAATTGCACTTCGAAGCATGGTAATCCGTGCATATTGGGATAATCAGGAACATCCAAGTATTGAATGTCCGTTAGGGGATTTTATCTTAAGTGTCCGTAAAACCGGTTCACTTCAGGGACCGGATATAAGGACACCATTACAATTTTTCGGGTGTTCTGTAACAAACCACCTCTTGGGGAGTGCTCTTCCAATTCGGTGCATACATTTCGTAAAAGCCT
>DAOWJB010000347.1 GCA_030640625.1 Bacteroides sp. | reverse complement strand
GTGGTGTTTCAATATGTTCATGGCCCAGGTAACTGTAATCGGGCCAGCTCTGGTCATCCGAAATAATCAGGATGATGTTTGGCCTGTCACTTACTTCAGTCTTGGTACAGGAGAATATTACAAGGCCCATGATCAGGACCGGCATGAAGAAAAATACGCTTTTCAATTTCATGATTTAAGGATTTTAATACTTGACCAATAGTTTAAATTCGCCGGGATCAGTTTACTGATCATAGGAGCTTACAAATGTGTATTTGCCAGAACCCTTCTTGACTTTAATGTAATGATAATCAACTCCTTCTGCAGCAACCTTGTCTACCGCCCCGACTGCTTCCCCGTTGATTTCCAGTGTTTCATCAGTGGATGGAACGTATACAGTAGCCGTGGAATTAACCGGGATATTCACAGTCAGCATGAATTTCCCATCCAGGATCTTCCAGTCTGAGGAAACCTTTCCATAGGGAGAATTATGAGCGGCACTCACGTTATTCATCTCGTTACCAGGATGGGGTTTGATGATGATTGACTTGAAGCCCGGAGCTTCCGGATCAATATCAATGCCTGCCACTTTCCGGTAGAGCCAGTCCCCCACCGCCCCATAAGCATAATGATTAAAGGAGTTCATCCCCGGGTCCTGGAAGGTCCCGTCCGGCTTCTGTCCATCCCATCTTTCCCAGATGGTGGTGGCACCCTGGGTAACAGGATATAACCATGATGGATATTCTGTACGATACAGCAATTTGTAGGCTTCCTCCAGGTAACCGTACTTGGTGAGTATATGGCATAGATCCGGGGTTCCCAGGAACCCTGTTGTCAGGTGTTCGAATGCATTTACATCATCCGCCAGCCTTTTGGCAGCGACACTTTCCAATTCATCCGGGATCAATCCAAAGGTTAGTGCCACCACATAGGCAGTCTGTGTATTCGAGGCCATCCTTCCGTTAGGTGTGATATATTCTTTGGCGTAGGCAGATTTAATCTTCTTCAGCAGCTCGCCATAATCCTTTGCATCCTCCTTTTTGCCCAAAATTTTTGCTGTTTTCCTTAATAAATTTGCAGAATGGTAAAAATATGAAGTAGCCAGCAGGTCTTTATCCGTTGTTGCTCCAGGGTAATCTGAAAGAATGGTGGCAAAGGCCAGCCAGTCCCCAAACTGTCTTTCGGTAGGTACCCAGATATAAGCATCTCCCGCCTGGTCACGCATAAATTCAACCAGGGTCTTCATGCTTTCATATTGTTCTTCCATGATCCTCAGATCACCGTACCATTGATATACAGTCCATGGTACGATCACGGCTGCATCCTGCCATCCATGGGCGCCACCCCTTCCAAGTACATTGGGTATGACATGGGGGACAGCTCCATCTTCATGCTGGTCCACTGCCAGGTCCCTCAACCATTTGGTATAAAAACCCGAACAATCCATATTATAACATGCGGTCGGGGCAAACACCTGGCAATCACCGGTCCACCCCAGCCGCTCATCCCTTTGGGGGCAGTCAGTTGGAACATCCACAAAATTGCCTTTTTGTCCCCAAACAATATTATGTTGCAGCTGATTGATCAGGCTGTCGTTGCAGCTGAAGGTTCCGGCTTTTTCCAGGTCAGAGTTGACGACTACACCGGTCAGCATATCTTTTGATACTTCTCCCGGATATCCCGAAATATCCACAAAGCGGAATCCCTGGAAAGTAAAATGCGGCTCAAATATTTCTGTCCCGCCACCCTTGCAGATATAGGTATTTGTCTGGTCAGCCCTGCGCAGGTTTGTAATGTAGAAATTGCCTTCTTTATCCAGCACTTCTGCATGCCGGAGCGTGATGGTTGTCCCCTTTGGACAATCCACCTTCAGCCTTATCCAACCCACCATATTCTGTCCCATGTCAACCACCGTATCACCTTCCGGGGTAATCATGATCTCAATGGGTGTAAGTTCCTCGAGCCTCCTCATGGGAGGAGAGGCAGGATAAACGATCCGACCCTTGTCATTCCTGACTTTTTCGGTCCCGTACCAATCACCGTCATCATAGCCTGCTTTGCTCCATCCTGGCTTTTCCAGGCGGGCGTCATAGGTCTCTCCATCATAGATTACGGACTTCCGTATCGGTCCCATAGCAGACTTCCAGCTATCGTCTGTCATCACCATCACGGTCGTTCCATCGGTATAGGTTACTTCGAGCTGGGCTATAACATCCAGACTTTCCTTTCCGAATGCCTCCCGGTCCCGGTCGTTGGGCCTGAAAGCCCTGTACCAGCCATCGCCAAGGGTGACACCAATGGCATTTGCACCCGTGGAAAGCATAGCGCTTACATCATAGGTCTGGTATTGTACCCGGCTATGGAAGCTTGTCCACCCGGGAGTCAGCACAAGATCACCTACTTTTTCTCCATTAATCTCAGCCTGGTATAATCCCAGGCTGGAGATATACAACCTGGCTGATGCGACCTGTTTATCAAGGCTGAATTCCTTTCTGAACATGGGACTCGGATGAAAGATTTCGGTAAAGCCAATGGAGGATTTGATCCAGTCGGCTTTCCAGTCCCCTGCCCCGAGCAGGCCAATTTCAAATCTCGCCGGTGCTGACCAGGATGAGGCCTTCCCGTTCTTGTCCCATACCCTGACCTTCCACCAGCAAATATCGCGGGATTCCAGGGCGTCACCTGCATAGTCGACCAGGATGCTCTGGTCAGATTCCACTTTCCCGCTGTTCCAGAAATCAGCTTTTTTCTCGGTCAGAAGTTTTGGAGAGGAAGCTACCAGGACCTGGTAAGCCGTCTGCACCTGGTCGTCCACCCCGGAGGTGAGTATCCAGGATAATCTTGGGGCCGTTGCGCCAATACCCATTGGATTGGTGAAATACTCACAAGTAAGATCACTGATCTCAATGGACTTGGCAGCATTAATATTTGTACTCAGAAATAGCGTACTTGCACAAATAACAAAAATCAAAAATGTCGTTGTTCGTTTCATTGTTATAAATTTAGAAGGAATATTTACAAAAGTAAACAAGTTGTGTTTGTCATTCGATACACAAAACAATTCTTTTGATATACTTTTTGGCAATATTTCTGTTTAATTATTCATATTATTGAATCTGAAATGTCAAGGAAGCAATGAAACAGATGTAAACCTTACAGAATCCAATCAATAATGAATACGATCAGAATTCCTTTCAGTGAAATGCAATCAACGTTTAAGCGGATTTTACTGACTTATAGATTTACCGACGAACAAGCCGAAAAATGTGCAGGTATTTTCACGGTTAACAGCCTTGAGGGCATTTATTCGCATGGCGTTTATCGTTTCCTCAGGTTCACAGAGTATATTCGTAAAGGCTATATAGCTGTCAGTGCAAAACCTGAATTAATTCATTCAGCGGGTGTCCTGGAACAATGGAACGGAAGACTGGCACCTGGTCCTTTGAATGCCGAATTTTGCACCAAACGTGCCATGGAAATTGCCGAAAATAACGGGATGGGTTGTGTTGCCATCGCTGATACAAACCACTGGATGCGCGGCGGAACATATGGCTGGCAGGCTGCCAGAAAAGGATTTGTTTTTATTGGCTGGACCAACACCGAAGCAAACATGCCCGCATGGGGAGCGAAAGACAGTCATCTGGGAAATAACCCGCTTGTTTTTGCCGTGCCGTTTAAAAAGGAAGCAGTAGTGCTTGATTTTGCCATGACACAATTTTCATATGGAAAAATGGAAGCTGTACAATTGGAAGGTGGAAAATTGCCTTTCCCCGGCGGCTTTAACACAAAAGGTGAGCTGACAGATGACCCTGCAGAGATCCTTGGAAGCTGGCGGGCTTTGCCCATCGGTTACTGGAAAGGGGCGGGCTTGTCTCTGCTGCTCGACATTCTGGCTACTATTTTATCTGCCGGAATTTCAACTCACCAGGTTAGCAAGCGAGAAGCAGAATTTGGTGTATCTCAGGTTTTTATTGCGATCGATATTAAAAAACTCAGCAATTTCCCTGCCATTGAAACTGCCATTTCGGACATTATTACTGACCTGAAAAAATCTGTCCCCAATGAAAGTGATACTGTAGTTCGCTATCCAGGAGAGCAGGTATTGCTTACACGGGCAGAAAACCTGAAAAACGGCATCCCGGTGAACAAGAAAGTATGGGATGAAATCTTGAATTGCTGATTTTATTAGATGTGTTCCCCTATCGCTTCAATAAATGCT
>DAOWJB010000027.1 GCA_030640625.1 Bacteroides sp. | reverse complement strand
GTTCAGTCCCAGGGCATAATGCACGGCGGCCATATCCGGACTCTGGGCTATGGCATCACGCAGAATCTGTTCACCTTCCTGATCCCGTCCCAGTACCCGGTAAAGATCAGCCAGGTTCACATAAGCAGTAGTCAGGGCCGGTTCTACTTCAAGCGCCTTCCGGTAGGAGGTTTCAGCAGCAGCATAATCTCCCTGGTTCAAGGCCAGTATACCGAGATTCATATGCGCCGAAGGGTGATCTGCATTGATCATCTGTGTCTGCCTGTATTCTTCCAGTACTTTATCACGTTGACTTATACCTGCTTTTCCGAGGTATTCCGGGGGGATCCTGGCAAGCTGGAAAGCAGCTGTTACCCTGATCAGCCTGACAGAATCATTCAACCTGGGGACCGCTAACTCGATGGTGGTATTTTCATCGGCCACAAACAAAGCAGATAAGGCTGCATATCTTATGAGGGGATCAGGATTGGAAATGCTGCTTTGAAGGGTTCTGATCACCGAAGCATCCTGGTAATTTTGTAACAGGGAAACAGCTGTTGCCCTTACCATGGGAGCAGATTCCTTATCATTGGCCAGGCTGATTAATTCGGGAAGGGCTTCAGGATATGCCTGACGGCCGGCCCAGAAGATCTCCCCATAGTGTGCTCCATCCCTGTCCGGATTTCCATACCATTGGAGGCACCAGTCAGCAGCCCATTGATTGGACTTGTCATCATGGCATTTGTTACAAGCATTGGGAGATTTCAGTTTATCAGAAAGGTCAGGCCGGGGTATGCGGATGCTGTGGTCCCGGCGCGGGTCAATTACCATGTAGGTTCTTTCCGGCATATGGCATTCCAGGCAACTTGACCCTTCCTGCTCAGGATCATGGAAATGATGCTCACGGCTGCCGTACTTTTCTGCCAGGTGGCAGCGGTAACAAAGGGCATTACTATGCACAAACACTTTGCCGCTGTGAGGTTCATGACAGTCTTTACAAACAACTCCATTTTGATACATTTTACTTTGAAGAAAAGAAGCGTAGACATATACCTCTTCGAGTATCTGACCATCTGCAAAATAAAGTCCCTCATCAAGCAATGACGGAGTATGGGTGTCGAGGAATGATTTCCCATATATATAATCTTCGGTGAGAATGGCCCGGCGTGCATGACAGCGGGAACACATATCAACCAGGGTACGATCCGTTCTTGGAACAGATCGCTCGGCAGTACCCGTTTCCATATTGAAGACCCAGGATGCATTATCTACGTCTTTCAACCTGATCATCAATCCCATGTCAGAATAGGCTTCCGGATTGCCCCCCTGCTCGACGATCCGGGCCCATTCAACATGCCATGAACCCGGACCATGACAGGCTTCGCAGGAGACATCAATTTCGGACCAGGAAGTATGGTAGGTTTCGGTTTTTGCATTGAAACTCTTCCGTACATTGGTTGAATGACATTCAGAACACATATAATTCCAGTTCTGGGTGATACGGGTCCAGTACAAAATATCATGGGGAGGGATCCTTTCCTCGTCATAGATATGGAACCAATGCTGTCCACCTTCTTCCACCGGACGTGTATCCCAGCAAAACGGGAGCATCTGGTAAGCACCTCCTGGAAATTCCACCAGGTATTGTTGCAGGGGCCTGATACCAAAGACGTATTTGATCTCGAAATCTTTGAATTCACCATTAACACCTTCGGTATTTACCATGAATTTTCCATCCTGCCTGAAGAAACGGGTCTCGATTCCATGTAGATTTAAGATCGTATTAAAATCAGCCAGAACGGTCTCATCGGTAGCGTGATCCATAGCCAGGTCGTGATCTGAACCCTGGAAGAGTTCATATTCCCGCTCGTGACATTCCTTGCAGGATTCCCTTCCAGTATATTCCGGTCCGGTGGATTCATCGTTGCCGGCACTATATTCAGAACTGTCTTCGGAAGTATTTCTGCAGGTAGTGAATACCAGGGTAAAGATCAAAAGAACAGGCAGTAAAGAGAGGATGAATATGGATGTATTGTTTCTTGCCATAATGAGAAAATCGGGCACTAAGTTATTTTAAAACTATAAAAATAACCCTCTTAAGACTTTATTTGCTATAATTCAGAAAGAAACTTAATAAATTTACCTTCCTAATTAATTAATGCAGGTGGGACCAATCAGGCCTGTTTTACAAATGAATAAAGAAAGCAAAAATCATTCACGCCGGGATTTTATAAGGAAGTTCTCGATATGGGCTGCTGTATCTGCCGGTGTGCTGGCATCCATAAGCCTGCTGAGGCAATTTGTCCCCCGCCTGACGCAATACCAGCGGCGGTTCAAAATCGGTCGTGTCAATAATTACCCTGTAAATACATTTACCTATGTGCCTGACAGAAAATTGTTTGTATTCAGGGATCATCAGGGGATCCGGGCAGTATCAGCCATTTGTACCCACCTTGGCTGTGTAATTAAAAAAAGCGATGAGGGTTTTCAGTGTCCCTGCCATGGTTCTTGCTATAATGACAGGGGAGAAGTGCTTTCCGGAGCTGCAACAAAGGACCTGCCATGGTTTGAGCTACGGAAAGATGTTGATGGACAAATCATAGTGGACCAGGGACGGCTGGTATCACCGGAGGAAAAACTATACCTGTAAATGTCACCTGGGATCAGTGAAGATAATAAACGAAGGGTAGGAAGGGTCAGCAAGAATTTTTTCCTGCACATCCATGCCAACAAAGTTCATCCCCATTCTCTGGAAACCAGCTATACTTTCGGACTTGGAATGATCCTCGGGTTTCTTTTCCTGGTCATGATCCTGACCGGGGTCGTCCTGATGATGAATTATACACCGTCAATAGAAAGGGCTTACAATTCTGTCAAGGATATTGTCTTTGTCGTACCCGGTGGAAGATACATCAGGAACATTCACCGCTGGGCTGCACATGGGATGGTCCTCTTGTCCTTTCTTCACCTGATCCGGGTATTCTTCACAGGTGGATACCTGGCTGGTCGCAGGTTGAACTGGATTATCGGGGTCTCCATACTGGTAGTTGTACTCTTTATGAATTTCAGCGGGTATTTGTTGCCATGGGACCAGCTGGGGTACTGGGCGGTTACCATCGGATCTAACATTGCAGCCTCATTCAGGGAGCTTACAGATATATTGGGGATAACCCAGGTGCTGGATATTGGTGGATTTATCAAGAAACTGCTGATCGGGGATGAAACGGTCGGACAGGCGGCATTATCGAGGTTTTTTATGCTCCATGTGATATTCCTGCCTGTAACCCTGATGGTGCTGTCGGGGGTACATTTATGGAGGATCCGCAAGGACGGTGGCATCAGCCGTCCACAAAAGCAACCCGTACAAGCAGAGGGCGTTGCCCAGGCAGAAGTGGCAGTGAACCAGGATATTAATGGCGCCGATGACCGGGGGAGAGAAAAGTTCTATTCCTGGCCCGTGGTTATGTGGGCGGAACTGGCCATCCTTTTGTTGACCGTCGCTGCCCTGCTTGTCATGGCCTTCCTGTTTGATGCTCCATTGAGGGAAGGAGCCAATCCTGACCTGGCGGAAAATCCCGCCAAATCCCCCTGGTATTTTCTGGGGATCCAGGAACTGGTATCATATTCTGCTTTTGCAGGTGGGGTGATCATACCCATCCTGTTCCTGGTGTTCCTGATCTCTATTCCTTATCTCGACAGGGAGGATCAAAAACTGGGCGTCTGGTTTTCCGGAAAAACCGGAAGAAAGCTTACCTGGCAATCCCTGGGTATTTCCTTTTTTGTTACAGTGCTGTTTGTATTTATCCTGGTCAGGTTTGGATGGTTCAGGAGCTGGTTCCCGGATATTCCGCAGATAATCATTATGCTGGTAAATCCTGCAACCCTTTCGGCACTGTTTTATATGCTCTGGGCGGTTTGGATCAAGCGAAAAACAGGATCCGGCAGAATGTCTGCCATCGCCCTGTTTACATGTGTCATGACAGGTTTTGTAATATATACGGCCATTGGGATCTGGTTCCGTGGACCCAACTGGGAGTTCTACTGGTCATCATCACAGTGGCCTGTTTTTTAATCTTATGAATGAATCAAAGTACATACGGAGATTCAGATGGATTGGCTTCATATCGGGTTCCATCCTGGTGATCCTGATGGCTACTGCCTGGATCAGGGAGGGTTTTCTGCCGGAATGGAAACAGTTTCAGTCGGGTTACCACAAAATGGTCCTGGAAAACATGGATGAGGAAGCCGGCCAGTTGGAAGCTTCCTTGAGGATACATCAGGTGAGTCCGGTGGGACTGAACAGGACAGATCGTTGTATGACCTGTCACCTGGGGATGGAAAATCCCGCCATGGCTGATGTTCCACAACCCCACACCATGCATCCCGGTGAATTCCTGGTCCACCACCCGGTGGAGAAGTTTGGATGTACTGTCTGCCACGGTGGACAGGGAAGAGCCATTGACAAGATCCAGGCTTTCGGGGAGGAGCCATTTACCCACTGGGATTTTCCTTTACTCCACCCACCCTATATTGAATCTTCCTGCGGGAAATGCCATCTTGGAATTTTTTCGAACCAGACAGTCCTGGCAGGTACTGAAACCTATATTCATGGAAAAGAGATCTTTCAACGGGAAGGCTGTCTGGGATGTCACCAGGCCAGAGGTGTTGGGGGAATCGTTGGTCCCGACCTGACCGAACAGGGTGAAAAGACAAAGCACGAATATAGTTTTAAGAATATCCAGGGAGAACAGACCATTTCCAACTGGCTGAAAGAGCATTTCCAGGATCCGGAAATGGTTTCCCCGGGATCAGATATGTTGCAGATCAACCTGCCGGAGGAAGAACTTGAAGCGCTGGCAACCTTTACCATGGGACTGGCAAAACCGGATATCTCATATGATTATATCGGGGCGGAAGCCCTGCAGGAGTTCAGGGGAATTCGAAACCCATTGCATGCCGGGCAAATCTATACCATGACCTGCTCTGCCTGCCACGGAAAGACTGGGGAAGGGAAGGATTACGAGGTATACAGGACAGGTGTACCATCCCTGGGAAACTATGATTTCATACGGGTGGTTCCAGATGAAATGATCATGTTCACACTGCTTCATGGAAGGGGATCACGCCAGATGGCTTCCTGGCTTCCTATGCATTCCGGACTGAAAATTGACGAGCTGGATTCACTGGTTATCAGCCTGGAAAACCAGTTTCCAGTGCCATACCGGTTTGAAGAAATAAACCCGGCACAGGGATTATTTCAAAACGGCCAAAAGATCTATCAGGCAGATTGCCAGATGTGTCACGGCCTGAACGGAAAGGGAGATATAGGCCTGCCGCTGAACAACCAGGATTTCCTCTCCGTTGCATCCGATAAGTTTTTGTTTAGCACCATTGTTTCCGGAAGGAATACCGGAGGTATGCCGGCCTGGACCCATTACAGCGCACAGAACCTGGCGGACCTGATCAGGTATATCCGTACCTGGGGTACCGGTCCACGCGAAGATCGTCCCATTGATCTGCCTGAAGGAAATCCCGTTCAAGGGGATCTGCAATACCATTATCTATGTTCCAGGTGCCATGGTGAATTCGGGGAAGGGAATACGGGTCCAGCTATACTTACAAGGGATTTTCAAGGCCTGGCCGGGGATAGCTACCTTTATGAGACAATTTCTTTCGGCCGGTCCCATACAGCCATGTTTGGCTGGTCGACGGATGTGCAGGGAGCAGGAAAGCTTGACCGGCAGGGAGTCAGTGATATAATTGCCTATATGCGGGAAAATGCCCGATCAGAGCGGGATTATATCTACCAGGGAAACAACCCGGGTAATGCCGGAGCTGGCAGGGATCTGTTCGCCGGAAACTGTGCCGAATGTCATGGGAAAGAGGGAGAGGGACTCAAAGCTCCTGCCCTGAACAACCAGGAATTTTTGAGTGCAGCAAGCAACGGGTATATCATGGCGACCATTAGTATAGGGAGGGAAGGAACAAATATGCCATCATGGGGGTCAGGGACTCCAGAATATCACGCACTTACAGCTACACAACGAAAAGACCTGACAGCCTGGATCCGTTCCTGGCAAAGATTCAGGATCAAAAAGTAGAAAATAGCAGGTTTACATTTGAGGTAAAATATATGTCCGAAGCCGGACCTGGATGATATGGGAATTTACCTTAAAACCATCTGAACTGAAAGCTTTTGATTGTTCAATCACATATAATAATTCAAGGCGCCACTTTGGATTGTATCGATAACCCAGGCCCATGGTGTATCTGCGGTCACTAACATATCGTTCCTCAATACTTTTCCCTATATCCATGAAGAACTCTGCATTTATTATGGCAAAGAGGGTCTTGTCCATTATACCTGTATTATTAATAGGTACGGTAAAATTAAAACGATGCCTGCCCCTCGTGGTAAAAGTCCATGCATCTCTATCGTCCATGTAAAGGTTAAATCGTTCCTCAAGCCTGAGATAATGATCGAAATCAATCCTTCCCAGGTGGGGCCAGTTTACTTTAACCCCCTGCCAGGGACGGATCTCTAATGAGTTTGGCAGATCCTTCTGAAAAGTATACCAGAAACCCACTCCTCCGGTGAGATCTACAATACTTCCCACCGAGTATTGTACCCCCGGTCTGTAATTTATCCTGGTCCATTCATCATGGGGCGTCTCCTGCCGGTAGCCAATGTCATGTATATACCTGAACCCTGGCTTGAAGAAGTGATTATAATGCCAAAAAAGCCATAGCTGGGTAGTGTTGACGGGATCATCCTGTGCTTTTACAGTCTTCGATTGCGATAACAGAAGCAAGGTCAACAGTAGTAAAATAGACCTTTTATTAATCTCTCTTCTTCTCATGGAGCGTCTGGTTCACTTGTAAAGATAGAAAAATATCGATTTTGAGATAAGGGGAAGCAACCCCGGGATGGTCATCCGCGTCTTATTAATATGGACTGATTTCCAATCTAATGCTCATTGGGCGTCCGGTGGATTGATAATCTCCTGAAAATTATGTATATTATAACAAACCCCCTGGATATGAAAAATATTGTTACGCTGATCTATTTGGTTTCCCTGTCTGCTTCCCTGTTGGCCAATGGTGTGGTCATACCCGATTCAGCCGGTATTAAATACCTGCCATTGATATCGAGTACAGTTGAAGTATCAGTAGATGGACAGGTAGCCATAACAAAAACCACCCAGGTTTTTTTAAATACTACCCAGGATAGTCTGAAAATCCAGTATGCCTTTCCCATGCCCCTGGAAGCAAGTGCCCTCTCTTTGTTCTACAAGATAAACAGCCAGTGGTATGAAGCGAAATTCTCTGCCACAGAGCAGGACAGCATTACAGGCGGTGGTGAAACAACCGTAGATTATGAATTGATTACCTACCTGGGCGAGAATCCCCTTGTTTACAGTTTTGATCAGCCAATCCATTCTGATTCCACCCTGACTGTTGAACTGATCTATGTTGAATTACTGGAATATAAGTTTGGCAAGGTAAATTATGATTATCCAAATGACTACGATATTATAGCCGACAGTATCGACAGGCCTGTTGACATGCAATCAATACAATTCAGCCTGCTGTCTGACCGGACCATCACAGATATTAAACTGCTGAGCCATACTGCTGATTCAGTAAATAATTCCGGAACTGAAGCAAATATATTCTATTCTGCATTTGAACAGAAGGCAGACCAGGATTATTATATTCAGTATTCTCTCAGCCAGGAGGAACTTGGACTTTATAGTTATAGCACCTATTTACCTGACTCTTTGATACCTGACACCTATGGCAACGGGTTTTTCATGTTTGTGGCCGAACCGGATCCTTCTGAAAACCAGAAAGTCATAGATAAAGTATTCACCCTTATTATCGACCGGTCCGGAAGCATGAGCGGGGATAAGATCGTTCAGGCCAGGAATGCTGCAAAATTCATTACCCAGAACCTGAATCTGGGAGATAAATTTAACATCATTGATTTTGCCAGTGATATCAAGAGCTTCAGAGGGGGGCATGTTGATTTTACAGGCGAGAATGAATCAGCTGCACTTGCCTATATTGATAATCTGATAGCCACAGGTTCGACAAACATATCAGGTGCATTCGGAGAAGCCATCCCACAATTTTCTGCAGCATCAGACAATACTGCGAATATCATTATATTTTTTACAGACGGACAACAGACGGCTGGCATTACAGATACCGATCAACTAATAGCTTATGTTGACGAGCTGGTTGTGCAGAATGAAGCAAAGATCAGCATTTTTACTTTCGGCATTGGTGCTTCCACCAATGAAAGGCTGCTGACTACCCTGGCTGCCAACCATAATGGCCTTGCCGATTTCCTGGGGAATGATGAACTGGAGGAAAAGATAACAGAATTTTACCTGCTGATCAGGAACCCGGTACTGATCAATACTTCTGTCATTGCTGATCCTGATCTCCTGTCTGAAATTTACCCATCAAAGCTTCCGAATCTTTACAAAGGACAACAGATGATACTGGCCGGAAGATATGATGACCCTTCACCATTTGAACTGACCCTCAGCGGGGAAGCATTTGGGGATCCGGTTTTTTACGCATATGAGCCGGTCTTATCTGATAGTTTGATCAGCCAGTATGCATTTATCCCAAAGATATGGGCAAAACAAAAAATCGCACAATTGCTAACCGAATACTACCAGTTAAATCCAAGCACAAGTAAGGCTGATTCTATCAAATCGGTGATTATTGATATCAGCCTGGACTATCGTGTGATCAGTCCATTTACAAGTTTTAAAGGAAGTTTCAAGACCGAAGGGGGCAATGATCAAGGCGGTACCGGAGTTTACACAACGAACGTTGGGACACTCGAATTCGACGCAATTCCGGAAGCCAGTAACAAGATCCTTTTGACATGCCGGAATTACCCGAATCCATTCAATCATTCTACCACCATTGCCTTTGAAGTGAAGGGAGGTATTCATGGACTGGCGACAATCTCTATATATGATGTCCTGGGCAGGTTGGTGGCAGAGTATATAATCGCCGTAGAAGGAGACGATGAATACGAGTTTATTTGGAATCCGGCCGAGAGCCATCCGGATCTTGCTGCTGGATTGTATGGCTATACTATCCGCCTGAATGGAGAAACTTTAAAGGGGATGATGATATACCTGGAGTAATTCAGCCTGTTTGATTACTTTCGCGGATGCAAGAGCGAATGCCATCAAGCAGTTTAACCGATGGCCTGAAACCAAGCTCGTCTTTTGCTTTGTCTATAACATAATTATACTGGCGACCCACCAACCTGACTGCATAGCGGCTGAGGCGGGGAGGTTTGCCGGTGATCCTGGACATCAGTTCCATCAATCCCGCGATACGGTAAGCAATTTTATAGGAGATATAACTACTGGTGTACGGTAAATTCATTTCTCCGGCTACTACTTTCAGGAATTCATTCCAGGAGGGATTTTGCTCATTTGCTATATTGTAGGTTTGTCCTATGCTGTCATCCTTTTGCAGTGCCAGGCTTACCGATTCGGCAACATCAATCACATTGACGAGATCGACGGAATGATTTCCGTCTCCCATCATCCTGAATTTCCCGCTTCTCAGGTTCTCCATCAGTTTAGGCAGGAACTTATTATCTCCCTGGCCATAAACGGCCGTTGGTCGCAAGATGGTAACTTCCAATCCACTCTCTCTGGCGAGTTGTTTAAGCAGTAGTTCGGCTTCGATCTTGGTATCCCCATAGGGATCCCGAATCTTTTTAAAGGGCTGTTCCTCGGCAATGGCAATATCAGGAACCCTGCCGTATACAGATACGGAACTCATGTAAATGAAACGCCTGATATTAGCAGCCAAAGCCTCCCTGCAAATATTTCTTGTCCCTTCAACATTCACATGCAGGCAGTCTTCCCATGTTTGAAATCCGACTGAACCGGCAATGTGGATAAGGGTATCATGTCCCGAAAGTTTTCCAGCCAGGGTTTCAGGCCTGGTAATGTCTCCCCTGATGATATTCATGTCAGGAAAAATTTCTGCAGATTCATTCGGAAGCAGTAACAAGGAAAGCTGATAATCCTCCCTGATCAGCCTCTCGACCACTGATTTTCCGATGAAACCGGAAGCACCGGTAATGAAAATTCTTTTCGCCATGAGTATCTGGATTTTGGATTCACCAGAAGTTATGAAAAAATGGGTGATTGGCAATGTCAGATTTCCGATTTTCCAGTGCAAACAATTTCGATAATTCACTTGGTATCCCCATTTGAATTTTTTTTTGAATTTGTTTATTTACTGTCGCAAACGTTTGAAACAATACCTGCCTTGGTTCCGGCCAGTAAAAGCACTCCATCTGCCTGAAATATAATGCGATATGTAGAGAGGCTTGTCATTTTTTATACATATTTTTGAATAGATGACAGGTTGATAAAACCATAAATTTTTTATCTCATGAAACGGAAACCAAGATTGAGTTTCTGGCAGATCTGGAACATGAGTTTCGGATTTTTTGGTATTCAGTTCGGATTCGCTCTTCAAAACGCCAATGTAAGCCGGATATTTGAATCCCTCGGAGCCAATGTTGAAGATATTCCTATCCTGTGGATAGCAGCTCCTGTAACAGGCCTGATTATTCAGCCCATCATCGGCCATATGAGTGACAATACATGGAACCGCCTTGGACGCAGAAGACCCTATTTCCTTGTGGGAGCCATCCTGGCCTCAATTGCCCTGCTGATCATGCCAAATTCACCCGTTCTCTGGGTGGCAGCTGGAATGCTCTGGATCATGGATGCATCCATCAATATCTCCATGGAACCATTCCGTGCTTTCGTAGGTGATATGCTCCCACCTGAACAGCGCACGAAAGGTTTTGCCATGCAGAGTTTTTTTATTGGAACAGGTGCCGTCATTGCGTCAGCACTTCCATATATTATGACCAACTGGTTTGGTATATCCACCACACCTATGGATGGACAGGTCATTCCTCCCAATGTTAAATGGTCTTTCTATGCAGGCGGATTTGTATTTTTTCTGGCTGTATTGTGGACCGTATTGCGAACTAGGGAGTATTCCCCGGAGGAACTGGCTGCCTTTGAAGCAGCTACAAAAGAGAAGACGGACGACCCGGCTGATGAGGATAGGG
>DAOWJB010000224.1 GCA_030640625.1 Bacteroides sp. | reverse complement strand
TCTCTGCCGGGAAAAGCGGAGAAAATCCCCTGATAATAACAGGTAGATTAGTAAAAGAATAGTATCTTGAAAAGGTACATGAGGAAATATATCCATCTCATACTCCTGATGATGCCTGTGATTTCTTTTTCACAGGCATCATTTGAGGTAAAGGATACGGCATGCATCGATGAATTGATAAGCATTACAAACAATTCCGGTAATGCCAGTACCTATTACTGGAATTTCTGCTCGGGGAACCTTTATTATACGCCCGAAGGCGAAAACATCCCAAATCCGGGCACACTCGACGGCCCGGCTTTTATTGATTTTGCCGTGGATAATGGCAATTATTATGCTTTTATAACCAACCATACCAACGGGACCATTACCAGAAATTTTTACGGAAGTGATTTTCTGAGTACGCCTGTTTCGGAAAACCTGGGGGATTTTGGCAGCATTATCCCGCAACATGTACAGGGCGTGCAGGTAGTGTATGACAACGGCAACTGGTTTGTTTTTGTTATTGGTGGACAAAGAACTGATTCCAGGCTGGTCAGGCTTGATTTCGGCAGCTCTCTCTCGAACACGCCGGTGGCAGTGAACCTGGGTAACTTTTCAGGCAACCTGGACTACCCCGTGGATCTTTACATACTCGAGGAAAACGGTATCTGGTATGGCTTTACGGTAAACTATAACACCAACAGGCTCACCCGTTTTGAATTTGGGAACAGTTTATCCGGCCCGCCACCCTCTGTCCGGACATTCAGCGACCAGATGGGATTAGACGGACCCACCGGTCTTTTCCCGATTCTGGAAAATGGGATATGGTACCTTTTTGTATCAAATAATAATTCACATGAGATCATTCGCCTTGAACTGGGAGGGTCCCTTGATGGAGAACCGGTTCCTGCCAGTATAGGCGATCCTAACTTTCTGGATTTTCCATTTGACCTGACAATACTCCATGATTGTGAAGGGCTGTTCGGATTTGTACTGAACCGCTTTAACGATATTGTCAGGATGGAATTTAACCAGGGAATTGATAATCCCCCGGATTTCATTTCCCTGGGTGAGGTGGGCGGTTTATTTAATCCCCATGGAATTTCCGATGTATTCCGTGTCGGCGATACCCTCTATACATTTGTTGCCAACATCGATAATTCCAGCATTACCAGGCTCTATTTCCCGGGATGTGATAATGCTTCCATTACCTCCAGCACTGAACGGGATCCACCTGAGATTTCCTACAATGTACCCGGCAACTATAATATCCAGCTGGTGCTGGATGAAGGAACCCCGCAACAGGACAATTTCTGCCAGAATGTGGTTGTTCTGGAGAGTCCGGATGTCGATCTGGGCAATGACACACTGCTTCCTTCCGGATCAACCCTGATCCTGGATGCCGGTGAGCATGCAGCCTGGCAGTGGTCTACAGGTGAAACTTCACAAACCATAGAGATTCAGGGTCAGGGTACCTACACGGTGATCGTAACCAATGAATACGGTTGTACTGCCACAGATGAAATTATTGTTTCAATGGATATTGGTATACCAAATTTCTTTACCCCGAACAGTGATGGGATAAATGATACCTGGGAAATACCCTACCTGGCAAATAACCCGGAAACCCGGATCTATATTTATGACCGGTTTGGAAACCTGATCACTACCTATTTGTACGGGGAAGGAGGATGGGATGGTACCAGGAACGGGCAAGCTGTCAAAGCAGATACTTACTGGTACGTAATAAAAATGGACGGGGATGCAAAACCACTTAAGGGATCCGTTACTATTAAAAGATAAAAAAACAACAGGGTAAGGTGCAATCTCCATCTCAAAAGGCCATTTCAGGGACTACCAGGGCATTGGTAACGGCGGTATTGTGTTTGCTGCTCAGCCTTCCACAGTCCTATTGCCAGGAATTACCAGCATACCAGTTGTACCTTCTTCAACCATCCCTGATCAATCCCGCCATCATCGGTTGTACAGACTGCTCCGAAATCAAACTGCTGGACCGGCACCAGTGGATCGGGGCATTCAAGGGTGCCCCCAAAACCCAGGTGCTGAGCGCCGAGACCTCTATTTCTTCAAACGACTTCCGCTCGCATGGATTGGGATTGCAGGTTGTGAACGATGCCAATGGTGCATACAAGCAACTGGCAGCCAACTTCGGTTATGCTTTTCATATTGCCTTGAACCGGACGGGCTCCCTGAAACTGGGATTTGGGTTGATGGCAACAGTATATCAATCCACCTATGATGAAAGGGATTTTAGCAGGATCAACGATCCCATTGTCACCTGGGGTGTGGAAAGGGAGATAAAACCGGATGTTTCCACCGGTGTGTATTTATATAGCGATCAGTTTTTTGTCGGACTTTCGGCTGTTCAGCTGTTTTCTTCCAACTCATACCTGAATGCCTACCGGGGAGAACGTGGATATTTTGCTTATGGAGGATATAACCTGCCGGTCTCCACACCTTTGAGTATTCAACCTGGACTGACAGTGAAATACCTTACAAACCAGCTCCAATCAGACCTGAATGCCAGGGTTACCTACCGGGAATTTTACTGGATAATGCTTTCCTACAGGCATGTATGGAGAGATTTCCCCGGACAGCCGAATTCTCTGTTGATTTATGCGGGACTGTATTACAAGAACTTTTCCTTTGCATATGGATATGACCTGGGATTGACATCCATGCAAAAATATGGTTATGGCTCGCATGAATTCATGGTAGGTTATAGATTCTGTACGTTCAGAAATCCATGTCCGGCTTATCGCTAATCCTCCGTAGAAGATATTCTTACTTTCATCTATCAGTACGGTCCGTTGATCAGAATTAGCAATATATTACTATTCTGGTAAGGAGTTGCTAAGGATTTTATTAGTAATTTTCGTGTTGCCAACCAGAATCCATGAACACTTTTTTCAGAATTACTGCTATTGTCCTCCTGTTCTTTAATGCCATCTCAGCATTGTTTGGGGGCTGGGCTTTGATGTCAGATCCCAGCGGGGAAACACTGGAAATGCCGCTGAGCTTTCTGGAACATTCACCGTTTAAAAACTTCCTGGTCCCGGGTCTCATCCTGTTTATCATGAATGGTTTGCTAAGCCTTCTTTTTGCAGTTATGGCACTCCTCAAGTTCATGAATTACGCCTGGCTGGTGATTTTCCAGGGATTTATACTGGTGGGTTGGTTGAGCATTCAGATCATTATGATCAGGGATTTCTATGCCCCGCTTCATGTGCTTTATTTCAGTGTGGCCATACTGTTAATTACCGCGGGATGGATACTTGCCCGGCAGGACCAGTCCATTTATCAATCACATTAATGGAAACAGGTGGTGGATTCAGCTGGAAATAAGTTCAAACCCCGTTTCGTGTTCATAATGCGCTAAACATCTTTTAACAAAATATCCTTCCGTATTATTTTAAGTAGGTGATAATTGTTTCATTTCTTGTATATTGAGTCGTTTTAAGCAAAATGACATTAATTTAGATTACAAATTAAACCCTTATGTCAATGAAATCTGAGTTATCACGCCGACAGTTTTTTCGCAGGTCCACTGCAGCTACCGCAGCTGTTGGACTGGGTGGTTTTCTGACCACTAAAGATCTTGAAGCCATTCCGAATAATGTGAACACCTATTCCCAGCCTTCGGATTTGAAGATCACGGATATGCGGACCGTTACTGTACACAGACGCCACATCATCCGGATTGACACCAACCAGGGGATATCCGGCTATGGGGAAGTTAGAGATGGCGGTAGCAAGACCTATGCCCTGATGCTGAAAAGCCGCATCATTGGGATGAATCCCTGTAACGTGGATAAAATATTTCGTGAGATCAAGCAATTCGGCTACCATGCCCGCCAGGCTGGTGGCGTTTGTGCAGTTGAAATGGCATGCTGGGATCTTGCCGGAAAAGCCTGGGGCGTTCCCTGCTGGCAGATGCTGGGAGGCAAGTTCAGGGATAAAATTCGCGTCTACTCTGATACTCCTTTTTCAAGTGAACCGGGTGAACAGGGACGGCGATTAAAAGAGCGGGTTGACCGGGGTTTTACCTACCTGAAAATGGATCTTCCCATCTCGCTGCTGAAAGGCATCGAAGGCACTGTAAGCTGGCCTAAAGGTGAGCTAAACCCCTTCCAACAATGGAGAGGCAATTATGTCTCCAGCGAATTGGAGCACCCCTTTACCGGGATACGCATCACAGAAAAAGGTCTGGATGTGTTTGAAGAATATGTTGCCAGTGTTCGGGATATTGTGGGCTGGGAAATACCGCTGGCAACAGATCATTATGGTCACTTTGGGATAGAAGACGGAATAAAGCTAGCTCAAAGAGTAGATAAGTTCAACCTAGCCTGGCTGGAAGACATGGTCCCATGGTTTTATACGGATCAGTATGTGCGCTTAAAAGAGTCATGCACCACACCAATATTGACGGGAGAAGATATCTATCTGAAAGAGGAATTTTTGAAACTTTTTGAAGCCAAAGCAATTTCTATTTGCCATCCGGATCTGGCCACTTCAGGTGGTCTGCTGGAAACCAAGAAAATTGGCGATCTTGCAATGGAACACGGGATCTCCATGGCGATGCATATGGCCGGGAACCCGGTTACCCTCTTTGCCAATATTCATTGCGCGGCAGCAACCAAAAATTTCCTCGTTCTGGAGCATCACAATGTAGATGATGAATGGTATGATACACTGGTGGAAGGTGTTCCCAAACCCCTTGTACAGGAGGACGGCCATATACCGGTCCCGGATGGCCCAGGACTGGGCATCGAATTGAATGAAGAAGCCATAAAGGAAAATATCTCCGAGGGGGGATATTTTGAACCGACACCGGAATGGGATGACGAAAGCTCCCATGATCGCTTGTGGAGCATTACCAAGCCGAACAAACCTGAACAAGCCAAATCATAAAAAAGCTTTATGAAAAAGACATATTATTCTTTATCAATCTTCATACTTGCGTCTGTTATTGCATTGAATTTGACTATACCCGTCCATGCACAATATGGTGTTTTTTGTAAAGAAGACCTAATCAAATACACCCGATTATGGGAGGGTGAACGTTTCCCAGATGGTCGTCCGAAGGTACCGGATGAAATCATTGACAAGCTCCAGAGTGTCGTATTGGAAGACCTGATGGGTCCACTGTATAAGGCCGGTTACAGGAACCAGATCGATACCGAGGGCTGGCTGGTCATGCATCCCCGGAGACCCGTAATCGGCAGGGCTGTGACCGCCTCCTTCATGCCTTACCGTCCGGATATCAATGAGATCATCAATGAAGACGGACGTGCGGACGGTATGGAAAGGGCACAGAACAGCTGGCCGATCGACCGCCTTGTAGAAGGTGATGTGATAGTAGTGAATCTTTTCGGGAAGATTGACGGCGGCACTTATGCCGGGGACAACCTCGCCACCACCATAGCTTCACGGATCGGTACGCGATGCCGATGGCATATATTCCATCGAGGATTTCAATACCATTGTGAGGGACTACCATCATTCGGGGATAAACAATGTGATGCTGATGTCCTATAACGGGCCCATCAGGATAGGCAAGATCACCTGCATGCCGGGTGACATTGTCGTCTCATCCATGGAAGGTATTGCAGTTATACCTGCACACCTGGTTGAAGAAGTGGTCAACAGGGTGGAAAGGACTCAGTTGCGTAATCTCTTTGGGAAATCACGTATGAAAGAGGGCATTTATACCGCTGGAGAAGTCGATTCCAAATGGACCGAAGAGATGGAAGAGGATTATAAACAATGGGTTGAAGAATATAGGGGAAAAAATAAATAAAATCACCAATGCGTAAAATCACATTCACTGTCCTCTTTACAATATCGTTATTATTTTTTCTTGGATTTGTCATTTCACTTCTGATTGATAAATCTCAATTTACGGGCCCCTCGCTCACCCTTTTCTTTGTGAGTCTTGCGCTCAGTTTTTATGGACATGGGAAATTGAAGAAATTTACCTATACCATATGGATCTTCGCTGCAGTGACGGTGTCAATGAATTATCCCCAGGTTTTTCGGCAGATCGGGGATTTCGATCTGAAAAAATTGATCATTCCCCTGTTGCAGATCATCATGTTCGGCATGGGCTCACAGCTGAGTGTTAAGAACTTCGCCGATGTGATCCGGATGCCTAAAGGGGTGATCGTGGGAATACTTTGCCAGTTTACCATCATGCCTATTGTTGGGATCAGCATTGCCATGGTATTCGGATTCCCTCCGGAGGTTGCAGCGGGGATCGTATTGGTCGGATCCTCACCGAGTGGACTGGCATCCAATGTCATGTCCTTTATCGCCCGGGCAAATCTGGCATTGTCAGTTACACTCACTGCGGTGGCTACGCTCCTGGCGCCTCTTATGACCCCGCTATTGATGAAATTACTGGCTGGACAGTATGTTCCCATTGATTTCTGGAATATGATGTTGAGTATAGTCAATATAGTGATCTTACCAATCGTGGCCGGATTGATATTCAACGCCCTTGGTTATGGACTTACCCGCAGGAAATCTGTTATCATTCAGATCATTGTTTACCTGTTGATTATCCTGGCCAAGAATTTCCTGAACTATCAGACCAACGATATTTCCATACAGGTGTTTTTAATTGCCACACTGAAAGATGTTTTCTGGTTTTCATTGTTGCCCATCGGAGCAGCCATTACATTCCGTTATTATTCCAAGGGGCGTAAAGAATGGCTCGATAAGATAATGTCACTTGTGTCCATGATCGGTATCGCCGTGATCATAACCATCATTACTGCTGCCGGCAGGGACAGCCTGATGGCCATTGGTCTAGCATTGATACTGGCCTGTCTGATACATAACCTGGCCGGATATTTCCTTGGATACTGGGGATGCAGACTCCTGCGAATGGACGAAAAATCATGCCAGACCATTGCCCTTGAAGTGGGCATGCAGAACGGCGGACTGGCAAGCGGGATCGCACTGGAAATGGGGAAAGTCGCTACCATAGGCCTGGCACCTGCAGTGTTCGGGCCAATGATGAATATAACAGGCTCCTCTCTGGCCACATGGTGGAGGAGCAAAAACAAACCTGAAAAATAATTATCCATTAATAACTCATAAATCATCAGCTATGAAAAAAGTATTCATTTCAAACATTTTGATCGTCCTCATCCTGTTCATGTCCCAAGGCATGCAGTCACAAATTGCCTCACCGGATGAGATCAGGTTTTACACTGAGGAATGGAATGGGGAACGATTTCCCGATGGAAGGCCCAAAGTGTCTAAGGACCTCCTGGAAAGGCTTATAAAGATATCCATTGAAGAAGCATGGGCTGTCCTGAGCAATGAAGAATTCCATAACCAGTTCGAAGGTAACTGGAAAATGATCCATGAGAATCAGCCCTTCGTGGGACAGGCTCTCACAACAGTTTACTTTCCCAGGCGTCCGGACTATTCTGATCGTCTTCTGGAAAAAGGTCATAGTGAAGGAATGATTGGAGCAAGTAATTCATGGCCGATTGACATGCTCCAGGAAGGTGATGTATATGTAGCAGACTGCTTCGGGAAGGTCATTGACGGGACCCTGATAGGGGATAACCTGGGGAATGCCATCTATTCAAATTCAAAAACCGGGGTCATCTTTGACGGAGGATCACGGGACCTGGAAGGACTGGAAGATATTGATGGATTCAATGCTTATGTAAGAGGTTGGGACCCTTCCTTCCTGCAAGAAACCATGTTAATGGGCATCAATGTTCCCATACGTATAGGACGTGCTACTGTGTTTCCCGGTGATGTGGTACTGGCAAAAAGGGAGGGAGTCATTTTCATTCCACCCCACAAGCTTGAACAGGTGGTGATCAGCGCTGAATTTGTCATGCTGAAAGATAAATTCGGCCATCTTCGGCTCAGGGAAGGTACGTATACGCCCGGTCAGATCGATGGCAGATGGTCCGATGAAATCAAGCAGGATTTCCTCAAGTGGGTGGATGAAAATCCTGACATGATACCCATGTCACGCGAGGACCTGGATGAATTCCTGAAGGGTAGAACCTGGTAATCAGTTAGTAAGTATAAATTAACAAGGCCATGGAGAAATTGAAATTCAATCGCCGTGAGTTTTTATCAGCCCTGTCACTGGGTACAGGGTACCTGATGTTCAGCAATCCGCTGACCGCATGTTCAAGAGCGGCTCTCTCCACGGATCCTTTTCAGCTAGTTAAGTTAGGTAACTCGGGACTGAAAACTACACTGTTGGGGATGGGTACAGGTACGCATGGTTTCCGGCGTTCCTCAAACCTGACCCGGCAGGTTATTGATGAAAGCCTGGAGGTCTTCCGGCATGCCTATGATGTAGGAATCCGAATGTTTGATTGTGCCGATAATTATGGCACACATCCCTTAATGGCGGAAGCATTCCAATACATCCCCCGGGAAGAAGTAACCTTAATTTCTAAAATCTGGGTAAGGGAAGGCAGTCTTCCCGAACCTGAACGTCCTGATGCAGATATTGTTGTAGAACGATTCCTCAAAGAACTTCAAACAGATTACATCGACCTGGTGCAGATACATTGCATGGTGGATGGTGACTGGTTCGATGAATACAAGTGGCAGATGGATATCCTGGCAGATCTGAAATCAAAGGGTAAAATAAAAGCCCATGGAGTTTCAGTGCACACCATGGAGGCCATGAAGGCCGCCCTTGCCAATCCCTGGGTAGACGTGATCCACGTGAGGATCAATCCTTATGGAATAGCCATGGATCTTCCGGAACCCGAGGAGGTAATCTCTTTTATTCACCAGTTGCATGATTCCGGGAAAGGAGTTATCGGAATGAAACTGGTTGGTGGCGGTGAACTTACCGGGGATAGCGAAAAAATCGACAATACACTAAAGTTTGTACTTGAACTAAAAAGTGTGGATATGATCACTATCGGATTTGACACCTCCGAACAGATAGACGATTATTCCGCCAGGATGAAGAAGGCGCTAACGGAAATAAAAGATGCTTAATCAAAACAGACCCTTCTACAAGGTTTGGATGGCAGCACAAGCCTGCGCAGAGGCCATGTGAGGGTACCAGGTATCCATTCGAATTATTGTACTTGCTGGACAAACTATTAAAAAAAACCTGGTGCCAGTGGTATGGCACCAGGTCGCGTAGTGGCATTCACAAAGCTATTTCACCAGGATTAAATATTTCCAGGCTTCAAGCCTTAATGAGTCTGAGAAAGGTACATCTACATAACTGCCATTAAATTTAGCTAATTCCGGCTTAATCTTAACCGTTCTGCCGCTCAAATTAAGGAACATTAACACCTAGTTAACATTCTTCTCACGTGAAAATGCAAATACTTTCCTGTCGCAAGAGTTAATGATTATCTCCATGGGACCTCCAAACTCTCCATTCCAGAGTGCAACATTATTTTTTTTCAGCTGTATAGGTCTTTATAGGAATCTGCTTTATCACATACCTTCCATTCAATGGGATCCCGCGTAAAAAATTCAAGGCAATTATCCAGGCAGGCTTCCTGTCCACTATATAACAGGGGTACGCCGTGCATGGTAAACATCAAAACACCGAACACCTCGTGTGTATCTCCCATCCGTTCATCAATTGTGCCCTGCCAGGAATTTTCATCATGGTTGGTCAGGGTATAGTGGATCAGCAATTTGCTTTTTTAATCCTGGTTGACTTTTGCTTCTCTTGCCATCGGACATAAATTTTATGTATGTTAGGCAAAAAGTTGCAGAATTGTAAGCAGATTTCAGTCCATGTACTGAACAAGTGTTCCAAAAGGATCCAGTTTCAGGTTGTCAGTATTTTCAGTGTAGCTGCCAGATAAGCATAAAACGTTGCCTCTGGCATTCAAGAGCCTGGCATCCAATTCCACTGTTTCGTCAGTCAAATTATGGATTACAAGTATTTCACTGTCAGTACAGTTTACGGCATAGGCACAAAGATGATCAGGGATATGATCCAGGCTTCTGATTGATCCTTCGGCCAGTATTTTATTCTCTTTCCTGAGAGCGATCATTTTCTTGTAGTGGGTCAAGAGTGAAGCGGGGTCCTCCAGCTGCTGCTTAACGGGTGTTATTTTATCCGGAGTGGAATAGTGAGGTTCAATCCAACTGGTCTGACCTGGATCCAGTCCAGGAAGATCCCAGATCAAAGGTTCCCGGATATATTCATCCGGTTTCATACCCAGCATGGCAATTTCCTCACCATAATAGATGAAAGGTATGCCGGGCAGGGTAAAAAGAATTGAGGCAGCAAGTTTGGCCTGGCGGGGATCAGTGAGCAGGCTCATGATCCTGTCCTGGTCGTGATTTTTAAGGAATATGGCATCATAGTATGAGTCTGAAACGCTCTGGTATCCCCTGTGGATCTCATCCAGCAAGCAGGCAATGCCAGGATCCTGCCTTTCGGTCAACATCTCCTCTATGGAAAAACTCAGATCAAAATTAAAAGCCGAGTGAACTCCCCTGTTCAGGAATGACCCAATGTATGCGGATTCATCCCATATCTCAGCAACCAGGAAAAAATCTTCACCTGTTGTTTCCAGGTGCGACCTGTATTCCTGCCACCATTTCACATTTCTTTGGCTAAGTGAGTCCGGGTAAATATATTTGATTGCATCCAGCCTGAAGCCATCCACACCCACTTCTGTCAACCAGAATTCTCCGATTTTTTTCATCTCTTCCCTTACTTGGGGATTATCAAAATTCAGATCAGGCATGGCTTTCCAGAAAAATCCATAATATTTTTCTCTGTCACCACCATTCTCATGCCAGTGGAAAGGTTCCTGCCTGTGAACCAGAGAATCACTGCTCCATACATAGTAATCCCGGTAAGGGTTATCTTTCCCTTTCCTGGCCTCCATGAAGCAATAATGCCGGTTGGAACTGTGATTGACAACCATATCAATGAGTATCAGTATATCCCTTTTATGAGCTTCGGCCAGAAGAACTTTCATATCCTCCATGGTCCCGTAATCCGGATGGATCTCGTAATAATCGACCACATCATATTTATGATATGTGGGGGAAGGATGCACAGGCAGCAACCAGATCCCGTTTATCCCCAGATCCTGAAGATAGTCCAGTTTCGCAGTCACCCCATTGAGGTCTCCTATACCATTCCTATCAGTATCATAGAAAGACTGTACAAATATTTCGTAAAAGACACGTTGGCCGATCGGGGTGGAGGGATGCTTCATTTGTCTTCTTTCCTTTTTCTCACCACAGGATATGCAAATTAATGATAAGGTAATAATTAAAGTCAAAAGGTGGTTCATATCCATATGCTGATTCATAAGTAAAGAGGCTGCCCGAATGGGACAGCCTCCTGATAATCAAACAACGATCCGGTTACCGGTTTTGCAATAAATTCGGATTAACATCCAACTGGGATTTGGGTATTGGAAATACCAGTTTTACATCATCCCAGTTATATTTATTCCCGTTAATGTCTACGGCGAAGTCTGGCTTCTTAAGTCTTCTCATGTTATGAAAATAATCTCCTTCCAGGTAAAGCTCAACGTTGCGTTCTGTTTCACAGTCCGCCAGTGAGGCTGAGCCTGTATAGGAACCTGCGTCGGAGCGCTCACGAACTACATTTAAATCAGCCAGGGCGCCCGCCGGATCTCCCTGGTGTACCCTTGCTTCTGCCCTGTTCAGGTAAACCTCTGCAAGACGGATGACAGGTATATTCAAATATTCAACATCGAAT
>DAOWJB010000214.1 GCA_030640625.1 Bacteroides sp. | reverse complement strand
TGATTACCTCCGTAACAGCCCAGGTCACCGTATCCAAGATCATCGGCCATGATGAGGATGATGTTGGGCCGCTTCTTTTCAGTACATCCGAAGATGACTGCAGATAACAGACATATAACCAGGAGCTTACTGAAACCAAAAAAGGGCCATGGCTTACACATATGGTAAAGATAATTCTTTTTGATGACGAGTGCATGTCCTGGCCTTGATCAGGTCTGCCAGCGTTCCAGTTTGGATATGTGGGAAGTGAAGAACCAACGTTTCAGGGAACTATAACCCATTTCCTTCAATTTATTTTTGACAAAACCAACCATCTCATCAGCTTTCGTAAAATCATCTTTAAAGGTCCCTTTTTCGTAACACAGGCTGCAGTATTGCTGTGTCCTTGTTCCATCTTCCATGGTACCTCCCCTTCCGGGATCTTTGTCCATTGGCATTCCGCAACTCTGGCAGAATTTGTCATATGCTCCCATAATTAAATCATTTTGATTAAAATCTAGTCAATATTGATGTCTATATTTTAAACAATATGATCAATATATCCAAATGATTCGCGGAAAATTGCTGATTTTCCTGGGCAGGTTTCCTGGATATGGCCTGGAATGTTTATATTCATGATGTATTTCAAACCCTCCTTCCATGAAAAGCAAACCTACCCTCATTCTATCGGCGGTTGTTGCAGCCCTCGGCGGGTTCTTATTCGGATTTGATACAGCGGTGATTTCAGGAACCACACATTGGTTGGAAGATTTCTTCCAGTTAAGTAAAGTAACCCTTGGTTTCACTGTAGCCAGCGCCATTATCGGAACTGTGGCCGGGTCGCTGATCGTTGGAAAGCCAGCAGATCTTATTGGCCGAAGAAATGTGCTGTTCATCCTTGCATTACTTTATCTTCTTTCAGCATTGGGCTCTGCCATGGCCAACAACTGGACCATGTTCCTGATCTACCGATTCCTGGGAGGGATCGGTGTTGGAGGCTCTTCCGTTGTAGCGCCCATGTACATTGCGGAAATTACGCCTGCCAGGTTGCGGGGAAGGATGGTCGCCATTGTACAGGTCAACGTTGTTTCCGGTATGTTGATAGCCTACCTGTCAAATTACTTTATTGCTTCCATGGAACTTGGCCAGGTAGAATGGCGCTGGATGTTCGGGGTGGAAGCCATCCCTGCTTTTCTCTTTTTTATCTTGCTGTTTTTCATTCCACTGAGTCCACGCTGGCTCATTGCCAAAGGAAGAGAAAGCCAGGCAGCACTGGTGTTGGAAAAATGTGGCACCGATAACGGAAGTATTGAGGATGAGATTGCAGAGATCCGTAGTTCACTTGATATGGAGACTGATCATCGCAAAGAATGGTTTTTCAGTGCAAAATTCAAGAAACCCATCCTGCTGGCAATGGCCATTGCGGTATTTAACCAGCTTTCCGGGATCAATGCCGTCCTCTACTATGCTCCACATATTTTCAGGATGGCCGGGGCCGGAAGCAATTCAGCCTTGTTACAATCGGTTGCCATTGGTGGCACTTTTGTCGTTTTTACCGTGTTGGCACTTACCATAATCGACCGCTTCGGCAGAAAGAAGTTGATGATCATCGGTTCCCTGGGGTATATCATCAGCCTGGCCGTGACTGCGTGGGCATTTTATACCTATGGGACCGAATTCAGCCAGGCTGGAGGAAAGGTTGTCTTGATTAGTATTCTGATTTTTGTTGCGTCGCATTCCTTCGGACAGGGGACTGTCATCTGGGTTTTTATCAGCGAAGTGTTCCCGAACCGGGTAAGGGCAAGGGGACAGGCCCTGGGAAGTTTCACCCACTGGTTCATGGCTGCCGCCATATCCTGGACATTTCCTATTATAGCAGATATCTCGGGTGGACATACCTTTGCCTTTTATGCGATCTGCATGGTTGGTCAATTAATATGGGTCATTTTCGCCATGCCTGAGACAAAAGGACTGAGCCTGGAGGAGATCCAGAAAAGGATGGGAATAAAGTAAAACCGTTATGGGATTATCGCCGGGTGGTTTTAAGGTCCGGTAAAAGTCGAAAACAATCATCAAGTAATTATGCAGATCACAAAGCCTACTTTGTTGCTTGACAAATCAATATGCCTGAGGAATATTGAAAAGATGTCTTCTAGGGCCAGAGAAGCCGATGTCGGATTCCGTCCCCATTGCAAGACCCATCAGTCCCACGAAATCGCCAACTGGTTCCGCGATTTTGGCGTGTCTAAACTAACGGTATCATCCTTTGACATGGCTGCGTACTTTGTACAAGCAGGATGGCAGGATATCCTTGTTGCTTTCCCATTCAATCCGCTGGAAATAAAACGTTTAAACCAGCTTGCATCAAAATGCAGGATTTCAGTCCTAATTGATCAGGTTGAGACCATAGAATCAATCCAGGGTTTGGAAAAGGAAGTTGGCTACTACATAGATATTGACACCGGATATGGGCGGACAGGTATCAAATCTGATCAGTTTGCACAGGTTGAAAAAATTATTCAAGTCGCCAGGTCTAACAGCAAGCTTGTGTTTTCCGGATTTTATTGCCATGCCGGGCATTCTTACAAAGCAAATAACCGGGCCAAGCAAAATGAAATTCACCTCAAGGCCATTTCCGATTTGAAAAATTTAAAAATTCAATTTTCCAGCTATGAACCAAGAGTCTTGTATGGGGATACCCCAAATTGCAGCATCCAGTCAGACTTTGGAGAAGTTAATGAGATCACTCCTGGAAATTTTGTGTTTTATGATCTGATCCAGGCTTCGATTGGTTCATGCCAGGAATCAGACATAGCCATAGCGATGGTCTGCCCTATAGTAGGTAAATACCCTGATTCAAAGGAAGTTGTTATTCATGGTGCTGCGGTACATTTTTCCAAGGAATCCCTGAAAGTAAATGGACAGTTGACATATGGCAAACTGGTAAACTATAGCCCACACGGGTGGACTCCCATGCAGGATGGGATATATTTGACATCCTCCCTTACCTGAAGCAAAGGGATTCCTAAGGCTTTAACAAGCCTGGGACAGTACTTCCTCGCGGTTTCCTGCAGGTTCCTGCTGCCGACCGCCAACGCGGTT
>DAOWJB010000026.1 GCA_030640625.1 Bacteroides sp. | reverse complement strand
CGCCACTCCCAGCAATAAACTGACACCAGCCGTTGAAGCCCGTGAGAAGCTGGGATGGAGGCTGGGACTAAGCGCTTACAGTTTTAAAAACAACAGTCTTTTCGAGACCATTGATAAGGCTGCTTCACTTGGACTCCTCTACCTGGACGGACTGAATGTGCAGCAGGTAAGTGATGAGATAAGGGGTAATTTTGATTATACCCTGAGCGAGGAGGATCTGGTTGCTGTGCGCAGGAAGTTTTTGTCGGCCGGCGTAACACTGGTGAGCTATTACATACACGACATCCCGGCTGATGAGGAGACCTGCAGGGAGATATTCGAGTTTGGCAGGAAAATGGGCATTGAAACCTTCATCTCCGAACCCGGACCGGAAGCACTGGATCTGATTGAAAAGTATTGTGAGAAGTACGATATCAAACTGGCTATTCACAATCACGGAAAGGATATCTCACCGGTATACTGGGATCCGGAGAATTTGCTGGAGGTCTGCCAGGAACGCAGTCCATTGATCGGTGCATGCGGGGATCTTGCTTACTGGTCACGTTCGGGAATTAGTCCACTGGATGCAGTTAAATTGCTTGGGGACAGGTTGATAACGGTACAAATGCATGACCTGAATAAAGCTGGACCGGAGGGACATGATGTGGCCTGGGGGAAAGGAGAACTTGAGCTGGATGCTATCATCCGACACCTCGGTATGAGTGGTGTAAAACCCTCTCTTTTCGGACTGGAATATTCCGCGGCCTGGGACCAGGAACGGCCGGAAATAAAACAGAGTATTGAATACTTTAATGATGTTTGCCTCAAGATGGCTGGTGGTCATCAGGCAGGTACTAAGAAATAGAGATTTATGAAAATCCAGCAGAACAGGCGACATTTCCTTAAAAAATCAATTGCAGGTACTGCCGGAGCCCTTGTTTTTCCTGCCATTTTACCTGCCCGGGTCTTTGCCGCACCGGGAAGAACACTACCCAATGATATGATAAACTTCGGCCTCATCGGGGTGGGCGAAATGGGCAGCGGCCACTTGCGGTCATTTATTGAGTTTGATGATATACGGGTGAAAGCCATCTGTGATGTCAATTCTGAAGATGCGAATCTGGCTGTTGAATTTACCAACAACCGGTACGGCAGCCAGGAATGTACAGCCTATAATGATTTCAGGGATTTACTTGCACGGAAAGATATTGATGCCGTTTTGATAGCAGTCCCTGATCACTGGCATTCACTGATCGGTTTGGAGGCTGCCCGGCAGGGGAAACATATGTATTATGAGAAGCCCCTGAGCCTGTTTTTCAGGGAATGTCAGGCCATGAGACAGGCCATCAACAGGTATGGTGTTGTCTTTCAGCTCGGAACCCAACAGCGGTCAGATGAAAGATTCCGTTTTACATGCGAACTGGTAAGAAACGGGAAATTAGGGATACTTGAAAAAATCACCATAGGATCAGCCAGTTATACACCGGTGGGCATTCAACCTGAAGAGCCCATACCTGACTGGCTTGATTATGATCTGTGGCTTGGTCCGGCTCCCCTGGTTCCATATACCCATTTACGATGTACAAGAAATTTTACCCTGATATATGATCATTCGCTGGGATGTATTAGCGGTGCTTACGGCATCCATCATGTGGATATTGCACAATGGGCTCTTGATGCCGACCTGACCGGACCGGTTGAGGTGGAAGGCCGGGGCAGCATCCCTGAAGAAGGCCTGTATGATACTATCCATACCTGGAAGGCAGTGCATACCTATGCCAATGGCGTAAAGCTGGAATACCTCGATCACATCTCTGCCCGGAAACAAATTCCCCAGTTTAACATTCCCAATTCTATGGGAATATTGTTTGAGGGCAATAAAGGATGGGTATATGTGGCACGCGGTTATATCGATGCGGAACCTAAGTCCCTGCTTAAAACGATTATTGGCCCGGATGAGATCCAGCTACCACGCAGCAATGACCACAGACGGAATTTTCTTGATGCTGTCAGGACCGGTTCCCCGGTGATCTGCCCCATTGAAACGGCCGTAAGGTCCGATACGGTTTGCCACCAGGCTGATATAGCCATCAGGCTGGGACAAAAACTACACTGGGATCCGGTAAAAGAAGAGTTTATCAATAATCCGACTGCCAACAGGATGCTCAGCAGGCCGATGAGGAGTCCCTGGCATTTATAGACCAGAAATAAACTTTGTACCTGTTAGATATGACACCAGCACTATCCACGTCCCTTACCAAATCGTTCATTCAGTTGGTATTGGTTTCGTTCCTATATACAACAGGCATAAACCTGCAGGCCCAGGCAATATCAGCCGCGGAGATCCGGACAGAGATGGGAAAAATACTCGATGTACTGGCAGCGTATGATTATGACAAAAGCAGAAGCTGGCTGCCAGATTTGCAGCATCTGATGATGGAAGTTTATAAAAACCCTGAGGCCCTCAGCGAGGTTGAACCCCTTATGATCGAATTCCTGCAATCAGATGCAAGGGCAGCAGGAAAACAATATGTATGCAGGGAACTGGGAGTTATTGGAACCGCACTTTCAGTTCCTGTATTATCAGAACTACTGGTTGCTCCCGGAATGGCCGGCACGGCACTTCTGGCGCTCGAAAAAATTCCGGGTGCCCAGGCCGATCAGGCACTGCTGAAAGTCCTGGTAGAAGAAGATGAAGTGCTACAGATAGCGGTCATAAATTCCCTTGCAGCCAGGCAGGTCACTGCTGCCATTATTCCCCTAACCAGGCTGATGCGCAGTGATAATGAGAAGCTGGCCCTCTCTGCCATTTCCGCCCTGGGAAGCATTGCTGGTGCAGAAGCAGCAAAAAACCTGTATGACTTTAGTGATGAAGCCCCTGCCTCATTGAAATGGGCCGTGCTGGATGCCCGGTTGAAATGCGCCGACCGGTTTATGGAAGGGGGTGATAAAAAAAACGCTGCCATAATCTATGAGAAGGTGTATCAGGCAGATCCCCCTGAAACATTAAAATATAATGCCCTTGCGGGGAAATTCAAGACATCCTCTGAAGATCCCTATAATTTCATTTTAAATCACCTGCGGCAGGAAGATCCGGAATTTCACCCATATATCATTCAGCTGGCATATCAGTTGGATGACGGCCAGAAGCTGGGCAGGATCTTTGATGATATGCGTGAATCACAAAACATACCAACCTTGCATCTATTTGCAGCCCTGGCATCAATTGGAGATTTCTCAGTTCACCAGGAAGTCATAGCCAGTCTTGTCGACAGGGAGGAAGAAGAGGATGTCAGGATGGCCGCAATACGGGCTTTGGCAAGTATCGGAGAACCTTCGGATGCTCTTTTATTGGCTGAGCTGGCAGCTTCTGCCAAGGGTCCGGAAAAAGAGCTGGCCCGCCAGAGTCTGTACATGCTTCCGGGCTCAAAAACGAATGAAAAGATACGATCAGGCATCAGGGAAGAAACAGGCGATATCAGGGCTGAACTCATCAGGAGTACAGGCGAAAGGAATATGGACGAAGCTACAGAACTTTTATTTGAATTTACATCAGATCCTGACCCCAATGTCCGGATGGAATCCATCAGGGCACTGGGCAAACTGGCTTCCCCAGAAATCCTATCCGATCTGATCACCGTCCTGATGCAAACTGATACCCGAAGAGAAAGACAGGAAGCTGAAAGAGCCATTTATGCGGTCACCCAGAAGATGCCTGAAAATGCAGACCAGTCTGCCAGTATAATTGGAGCGCTTGGAAACGCCGAAGATCCTGAGGTACTCGCTTCTCTAATCAATATCATTGGCATGATTGGCGATGGCAAGGACCTGGATGTTTTAAGAGAATACCTTGAATCAGGAGAAGAAGGGGTTCAGCTGGCTGTCATCAGGGCCCTATCAGGCTGGCCGGATGCCGGCCCCATGGAAGATCTGAAACAGCTGGCCTCATCCACCGATGACCAGCGTAAGCACACCCTTGCCCTCAGGGGTTATGTTGATGTGGTACTGGCGGATAATCAGATGAGCAATGATGACAAATTCAGAGAAATCCGGCATGCCTATGATCTGTCGACCAGTACTGCTGAATTCAGGATTGTCATCTCCGGATTAAGCAGGATCGGGTCACTGGAAGCCCTGGATATGGCAGTCAGATTACTCGAAAATCCGGAGTTGAGAAAGGAAGCTGAGGCCGCGGTAGTCAGGATCGCCGAACAAACCAGCTGGGCTTACCCGAAAGAAACAACAAGGCAGCTGAATTTAGTACTTAAGAAGATTAATAATAAGGAAGTAGAGCAGAGAATTCACAGGATCCTAGACAGGATAAACTAAGATAAGTTCACAAGAATCCAGGGTATGAAAAAACCAATAATCATTGTCTCATCTGTAATCCTGATGAGTATCGTCCAGCAACTCCCTGCTCAGGAAATGAAGCGCCTGCAGATCAGGTATCCCCACCCTATGTACGTGGGTACTCCCAAGGACCTGGAGGTCGAGAGGCTTGAAAAAGAATATGAGATGTCCATTCCATATTTGCTGGTTCCCGAAGGTACGGTGAATGTCGCCCTCGACAAACTGGTGGAATGTTCAGACGAGTATCCGATAATGGGTGAACCGGAGCTGATTACAGATGGTGACAAGGAAGCCACAGACGGATCTTACATTGAACTGGATGTGGGTCCGCAATACATCAGTATTGACCTCGAGGAAACATGCACCCTATTTGCCATTGCTTTCTGGCATTATCATAAAAAGGCCAGGGTGTACTACGACCTGGTGGTGCAGGTGGCCGATGATCCTGATTTTATTATCAATGTGACTACCCTCTACAACAATGATCATGACAATTCCCTTGGACTGGGCGTGGGGGAAGACCTGCATTATATTGAAAGCTATCAGGGCCGGCTGATAGATGCCAGAGGAGTTATTGGCCAGTATGTAAGATTATACAGCAATGGGAATACAGATAACAATATGAATCACTATATCGAAGTTGAAGTCCACGGTAAACCGGTGAATTGAGCTCCCCCTTGAAATATCTCCTGGCCTTTGCTGCCATTTGCATCCTGGCCTGCTTGTCTCGCTTCTCCGGCCTGGATAAGAGGCCCATGCATAACGACGAAGCAGTCAATGCATATAAGCTGGGCATATTGATCGAGACAGGCGAATATCAGTACGACAAGAATGAATATCATGGTCCCCTGCTGTATTATACATCCCGGATCCTTACGGGTTTGCTCGGACAGGCAGATTTCGTTTCCCTGACAGAATCCTCCCTGCGCTCGGTCACGGCAATATTTGGAATTGCAGTCATGATCATATTGCTGTTGCTGGCAGAAAGCCTGGGCTGGATCACCCTGCTGGTCACTGCCCTGCTCTTTGCCCTGGCGCCGGCCATGGTTTTCTACAGCCGTTATTTCATCCATGAAATGCTCCTGGTATTTTTTGGATTTGCCTCCTTAATTACAGGATATAAATACCTGGTCAGCAAAAGGCTTTTCTGGGCCTGCCTGTTCGGCGCCTGCATGGGATTGATGCATGCCACCAAGGAAACCTGTATCATCAATTATGCAGCCATCGGGATATCGGCCATTATAATCCTGTTCCTGGTAAAGCGAAATGGACAATCCGGTTCAACACTGAAGAATTATCCTTTATGGCATCTATTGTTTGCCCTGGTCATTGGCGGACTGGTATCCATTACTTTCTACTCATCCTTTTTCAATCATCCACAGGGGATCATAGATTCAATAACTGCCTACCAGGTGTATTTCACCCGTGCCGGTATTGATGATGCCCACCTTCATCCCTGGCATTATTACCTGGATCTTCTTTCACATACTAAAAACCCGTCCGGATTTCTCTGGAGCGAGTTGTGGCTGCTCCTGCTGGCCCTGGCAGGTTTCATCCTTGTTGCATTCAAGAAGGAAAAGAAGCAGGGGGATTATTTTATTCTTTTCACAGGACTGTATACTTATCTGTTGATGATTATTTATAGCATCATATCCTATAAAACTCCCTGGAATATCCTACAGTTCTATTATGGTATATTGCTTCTGGCAGGCTACGGAATGGTTCATATTTTTCGTATCCGAACGCACCGCTGGCTGAAAACAGGTATTTCTGTGTTGGTTCTTGGGGGTGCTGTTCACTGGCTGTATACCAGCTACAGTATAAACTTCAGACAATATTCCGAACCGGCAAATCCCTATGTTTATGCACATACGGGAGAGGATGTACTGGATATTGCTGAAGTGATTTCTCAGGTGAGCCAGGTTCATCCGGATGGCAGGGAAGTGTATATTGAAATTATCATTCCTGACAATGAATACTGGCCCCTTCCCTGGTATCTGCGCGCCTATAATAACACGGCCTGGTGGGATCATGTTGAGTACAATCAGCCGGCAGCTCCCCTGATCATTGCAGCAGCTTCCGTGGAAAATGAACTGATAAAAAAATTATATGAGCTACCACCTCCGGGTCAAAGGCATCTTTACATCTCGCTTTTCAACAGCTATAAGGAACTACGTCCCGGCCAGGAACTTCGCACTTACCTCAGAAAGGATATATGGGATCTTTTGCCGGAAGATATGAAGAGTGGTGATTAGGTGTCCTGTCCAGATGACTTCAGCGCCATTCGTATCGTACGCAGTTCAGAAAACAATCTCAGGAAAGTACCTCTGACCGACAGGCGGCTGTCAGGATCTGAGGTCCAGTCGATGGGAAATTCCAGGATCCGGTATCCTTTTTCCCTGGCCCGGAGAATGATTTCGATATCGAACAAAAATCCATCAGTAATGCATTCTGCATACAATTCATGAGCGATCTGTTTCCTGTAGATCTTCAACCCGCACTGTGTGTCGGTAAGGTTTTTGGGTATCCGGCTGTGAACGCGGATGTAATTACGAAAGAGAAAAGAGACCAGCTTCCTGTAGGGTGTCCTCGATCGCTTAATAAAGCTTTTGGCAAGAAATCGCGATCCATGGGCAATTTCACATTCACCATCTTTCAGGAGGTCGATTCCCCTGGTTATATTTGCATAAGGCACACAGTTGCCACTGTCGATAAACATGATAAGATCGGAGCCGGCTTCCATGATCCCTGTTTTCACTGCCTTTCCTTTTCCTGTATGCTCCTCATAACCAATGATCTTCAGGCTTACACCCTCATCCACAGCAGTATTCCGCACAACTTCTGAAGTCTGATCAGTACTGCCGTCATCAACCACAATGATCTCCCCTGTCATCCCGTAACCGGAAATGAAGTCGGAAGCAGCAGTGATATCATGTCTGATCTTCTGCTCTTCATTATAAACCGGTATAACTATGGACAGGTCCATATAGCATAAAGATAATAAAACGCTGCTTCAACATCTGCAGAGTTAAATATCCTCAAAACAAAATGATGCAAAGAAGACTGGAATACAGCAATTTTATTCTCCTGGTGGATTGATACCAGCCCGATAAACCGATGACAAAATAACGGTTGAACTGAACGGGAAAACGATTATTCAGGAGGCGAAGCTGCCAGGAATTCTAAGCAGCGTTGGCTTGTTTTCGCCCTTGCTGCTCTATAAGGGTCTTCAGAAGTCCTGTAATCAATATCCATGACTGGTGGGATTTGGAGGCTCTTCTCCTGAACCATACATCACACATTATCATTATAATACCGGTGCTTACAAACAGCACCGAAGGCAATGCGAATTGCAGGGCAATAAGAACCAGTCCGGCAGTTATCATTATTAATGATGATAACCTCAGGATTAATGCCCTGGAATATAAAATATGTGTTCGTTCCTGATGTAGGATGGTTTTCCATTCGATTATTTTTTGATAGCTGTCAACGGATTTATGAGTATACAGCTTTTCAAAGAAACCCCTCATCTCCCTCCTGCTTTTCCATGGATAATAGTCCTTAAAAAAGAACTTTAATCCCTTCAGAAATACTTCATCATCAAACTGGAATCCGAAATTATCCGGATAACCTGAAATAAAATTCCTAAGTCCTTGTAGCATACATCCTTTTACGTATTATTCTGAGTAATGTTACCTGAATCACATGTTGATTTTTTTCCTTAACTTATTCTGCTAAATAATCCTCTCCTATGACATAGATTCCAGACAAAAATAATGAGATCAATTTGAAAGATGATTAGAAAAATATTTCATTTTTCAACAAAATACTCTTATTTATCATACATCATCCTGTCTGCCCTTGCTATATCACTAGGCGGACTCATTTACATTTTACTGCGGCCTTCAGAACATGTTTTATTTAGTTGGATCAGTGCTGCCGGATTAGACAACTGGTTGAGCTATGCAAGGAATAATCCTCTTTCTCCAAGCCTGCTTCTTCCGGAATGGATTGTTTTTTCACTGCCCAATGGATTGTGGGCATTTGCTTATGCTTTGTTGATCACCAGTATCTGGTCGGGGAGCAGGACCTGGTTAAAATACTTCTGGATGGCCAGCATACCTATTCTGGTGCTGGGTTATGAAGTTATGCAATATGCAGGGGTCATACCTGGAATTTTTTGTATACAAGACATAGTCTTGGGTGTAGCAGGGCTTATTCTTGGAAGTTTTGTTGGATTTAAAATATCTAAATCGAATAACCATGAAAAAGCATTTGAGTAAAAAGTCATTATGGCAATCGCTTCTGTCTGTAATGGCATTGGGTATTATTATCTTCCTGGCTGTGGGAACATCTTCACAGGAATATGATTTGCCAGATTTTGTTACAGATTTTTTAGGTCATGAGCGTTATAGAGTAACCAGGCACTTTATTGGGGAAAATTACTACACTGAGACTGAGGGTATACGTGACAAGCACGGGCAATGGCAAGGTCCGGTGACGATAAAACATATATCAAACAAAAAAGGGCTTACGGGTACTGAAGAAGTTTCTATGATAGATGGGACGCGTCACGGAGTTTGCAAAACTACCTGGAGCGATGGAAAGGTAGTCTATCATAAATACAATATGGGCATATTTATAATTGACCCCAATAAAGCTGCACAGATCAGTGCGGCAGATTATACTGCATTCCAGGCGCTTGGCAATAAATACCCCTGGTTTTTGTATTCATTGAACGCCTTTGGTTATGAGGATGAATATATTGAGGCATATTTGGATACCCTGGAAACAGTGTTGGGTACCTATGAATTTGAAGTGATAGATTTCAATGACTATTATAAAGATGTAATAGACGATTTGGAATGGACTGTTTATGACAGCATTATTGATTTAAATTCTGACTTATCATTCTTTCAAGGCCTGGAAGAATTAAAAAACGCTGAACTCAGACTGGCGGTTATCGATCGTTACAGGTCCGATGGTAAAACAACCTATAACATGATTGAAACTACCTATCCCGGTTATTTATTTTCTATCAACGATGCAGGGGTGAATGATCAGGATTTTGAAGAATTCTGCCAGGATTTGGATAGTTGTATGACCAGTTATGGAACCCTTGACCTGGACGATCCCTTTTTTATCGATAGCCTGGATGCTCGTATGTACAGGGCATTGGAATATATCTATGAAACTGGAGAGTCATCTTCGAAAGCAATGCCATCATTGAAAAGTACAGTCGGTTTTTACAATAATAATGATTTCAGAGACATATATGGTGAATTCAATTCCATTCTCAGGCAATTGTTCCTGAAATCGAATCCCTCAGATGTTGTGGAGGTAGTCGGGAATTTAATGCTACAGCAATTTAACCAGGGAGATATTATAAAACGGGCAGTCAGGGAGGCTTACTTCATTAAAAAAGGCGTGATCTTTGTCCCAACGGTAACCACTGTATTTTCAGGCAACAATTCCGCTACATCTGTGACCCTGAACGGTTATGTGCTCGAAGATGGAGGGGCTGATGTAACATCCAGGGGAATTGCCTGGGCTACTTTCTATAATCCAACCACCAATGACCATTT
>DAOWJB010000249.1 GCA_030640625.1 Bacteroides sp. | reverse complement strand
CTTACCCATGCACCATCGAGCGTAAACATTGACGCTGTGTCGGGAGTAATGGACATCAGGTGTGAGCGAACATCGCCTACGAAACCACTTTGACCTCTTGTGGTACCGGATTTCGCTGCAAATGGCATGTGACAGTCAATACAATTTGTGGTCCCGGAGTGATTTATTAATGCAGCCTGGTTAGGATGGCAGGATTCACAGGTTGCCGTGATACCGTCGCCATCCCATATCACCCGCTTATGCGGATTATGACAGGTGATACAGGTAAGTCCACTTTTGCCATGTTTGGCAGCCATGAATTCATCCCACTGCTCATGGTGCTTGATGAAACCACCACCTGAATTGATCGGGTCTTTATAATCCCTGTTATGACAGGTGCCGCAGAGGAAGTTTACATCATTCCCGTTCGGGTCGGGTGTCTGAACCACTCCGTCAATTTCTAATCCACCTATAGCATTGTCCTGATGGGCAAATTCATAGACCTTGTCAATATCGTCTGCAGATTGACTGGCGATATGTGCACTACCCGGACCATGGCAGCTTTCACAACCAACGCCCCCTTCGGTAAATGTTCCGAGTCCATCTACTCCGGCAAGCCATGTTCCGGCTGTATCTCCACCCGTTGTATGACACTTAAAGCAGCCATAATTATATATTTTCTCATCGCCAGGATGATAGTCTACCCAGCCGTGATCTTCTCCACCGTAAAAGTTGAACTGGTTATGTCCAACTCCGGAATCGGGCAATGAACTGCCGGCTGTGCCAATCAGGTGTCCATCGATCCCGACAAAACGGGCTTTCCAGCCATAGCCGCCGATAACACCTGCAACATCATCCCATGTGTGGGATCCATCTCCCAGGCTATCCATCCATTGTGATTGAAAGTTCACCGCTTCTACCGGGTAAACAGGTCCCTCATTTGCGGGAGTGACCGAGAATTTATACGGGTGCCCTGATGCGGCCCATGACTCATGCTTGTCGAAATGGCAGCCTGCACAGGCAGCAGAGCCTACATAATCTGCTTCCGTGTAAAGTTCGCTGCTACTGATCAGTAGCAATGAAACCAGAAGAAGCAGTGGACCAGTAAAAAACAGTAAATTTTTTTTCATACCTCGTGATTTTAATTTATAATACTTTGGTTAATAACTTGATTATAGGAATACAGGTTAAAAATAGAAATAATGCTATAGTTAGGGATTATTTGATGGGCGATATAATTTTGAGTCAAAGAAGATATTAACATTTGGTGACAAAGACAATTATTGATGGAAAGATCGATTTATATCACCTTTTTAGACGAGATGCCTGGTGAATTGACTTGGGTCAACTCCACACCCTTGATAATGCCAAACCGGCATTCTAAGAATAACCGATATTTAACTGCAAAAGAGAGATATCTCGATTAAATGCCCGAGGTAAAACGGTATTTGAGGCAGAAAAAGTCTATAGACGATATTGTATATATCTTCCATTTTTCTTGTCAATTTCAAGCGGCATTCCTACTTTTAGATTATATCTCAAAAACGTATTTAAACCATGAAAAGATTCACTTATTTATTCAGCTTAACATTGACTGTATTTGCACTTGCAGCAGTTGTCATTATTGGTTGTGAAGGTCCGGCTGGCGCTACGGGAGCAGCTGGTGCAGACGGAAAAGACGGTATTGATGGTGTCGACGCCAATGCTACCTGTACACAATGCCATAGCCAAGATACTGATATACTTGCCAAGTCTCTCGAGGCAGATGGTTCAGGTCACATGTTAGGGGGTCACTTCAGATATGGTGATCGTACAGATTGTTCTATCTGTCATACACATGAAGGATTTCTGGACATTATGGCATCGGGAGCAATGGAAGCATCCAAAGAATATGAAGACGCAACACCTCCGAATTGCAGAACCTGTCACAATGTCCACAAGGACTATGATAAAGCTACCGACTTTGATATCCGTTTTATAGATCCGGTAACCTTATGGGACAACGACGTAGTAGTTGATTTAGGACCCGACAACAATATATGTGTCAGCTGCCACCAGCCCAGGGCTATGGAGCCGGCAGCTCCTGCAGTAGGTGGTGCAGATGTTGTATTTACTGATGATAGCTGGGGACCGCATCATGGACCGCAATCGGCCATTGTATGGGGAACCGCTGCTTACGAGACTGTAGGTGACGAAAGTTATCCTATCGGAGGAAGTACTTCCCATGCAAATTCAGCGGGTTGCACCGGGTGCCACATGGTTGAGCCCGGCCGTGGGGACCAGGCAGGCGGGCATACACTGTCCATGACTTACGAATCCCGGGGAACAGCACGGGAATTTACTGCCAGCTGTGAAAACTGCCATGGCGGAGATGCAGATTTCGATTATATGAATATACAGACAGACGTTACGGCCCTGTGGGATAGTCTCGATGTAATATTACATGCTAAAAATATTCTTGTTGATGGTGATATCAATGCCAGTACGGAAGCACCCCTGACACTTACGGCAGATGAAGCGGGCGCAGTTTTGAACCTTTTATACATTGACGAAGACGCAAGTTTCGGTGTACACAACCCGAGATATGTCAAGGCCCTCCTGAAGAACTCTATCCAGGCGATGAGCAATTAGGCAGAAATAAATATCGCAATAAGGGCTTCAGCATTGCTGGAGCCTTTATATTTTTATCTTATTCAATATCACCTTGTATTCGGATTAAATAATCTTTCTATATTTGATCCCTTATTAAATTATATATATACGTGAATATAGAGAATAAAAAATCCAGACGTAAAACATGGGAGCATCCATGGAAATATAAGGAAAGCTTTCTCGTGGTGCTGGAGCTGATATTTCTCGGACTGATATTCGAGGTTCTTTCAGGTGGGAAAGGGGCTCCACTATTAAAATGGCCGGTGAACATGGGAGTCGGTGCCGGAATGGTACTGCTGCTGTTTATTATATATTATGGTTTTAAAAGTCGTCCAATGGTCAAATGGCTGTCAAGTGTTCCGGCTGCCATCTCTGCCATCAGTTTTTTTGCCCTGGTAGTTCTCCTGCTTGGCTTTATCCCCCAGGATGATGCTAATGCTAACCGTTATCTGAAGTTATTGGGACTTACCCATATGAAGAACAGCTGGCTCATGATGGTCTCAGGAATGTATTTCTTGACTTCCCTGGGACTTGTAGCGCTTCGCAGGGCAACACCCATCAGGCGTAAAAATCTTGGATTTCTGCTAAATCATGCCGGACTATGGATCACCATTGCTGCCGGATACCTCGGAGCAGGTGACCTTATGCGATTGAACCTGACGGTGCTGGAAGAACATGGCGGAATGAGCCAGGCTGTGAACCAGCGTACACAACAATCTTATACCCTGCCATTCTCGGTAAAACTCATTGACTTTAACATCGAGAATTATAATCCTAAAATCGCCATCCTGGACGGAAGGACCGGTTCCGTTGTGTTCGAGGATGGGAAATTCCTGCAGTTTATAGAGCAAGGATTGAAAGCAACCCTGATGGACTGGGATGTTGAGGTTTTGGAATATGAACCCGCAACATTCATGAATGAAAAAGGGTATTACAAGACAGACAGTGTGGGCAATGCGCCCGCTGCCTATGTGAAAGCGATCAACAGCATCTCCGGTGAAGAGAAAGAAGGATGGATATCCTGTGGCAGCTTTCGCGTGATGTATCAACATTTAGCGCTGGATAATCACAACTTCCTTGTCATGACCTTCCCTGAGCCTGAAAAGTATTCATCTGACATAGTGATTGACGACGGGGAAAGAGAACCACTCTCACTTACGCTGGAAGTAAACAAGCCCTTTAAATATAAGGGCTGGAAACTTTATCAGTTATCTTATGACGAACGGATGGGCAAGTGGTCCATGGTTTCGGTGATTGAAGCCGTCAGGGATCCCTGGCTTCCAGTTGTTTATTTTGGCATCTTCCTATTGCTTGGAGGAGCTTTATACCTTTTTTGGATCGGACGAGAAATTAAAGAATAAAAAACTATGGATTGGATAAATTTCCCGGCATTTGCCGGCATTACTTTTTTAAGCTGGATATCAGGAGCAACCCTGGTTAATTTTTCTTCCAAAAAGAAATCCCTGGAAACAGCAGGAACATTGCTGGTTATAGCAGGGATTGCCGCGCTGACACTGTTTGTGGTTATGCTGTGGATCAACCTGGAGCGACCACCCCTCAGAACACTCGGGGAAACACGCCTCTGGTATTCATTATTTCTGCCCTTTGTCGGGGTGATCACCTATTTCAGGTGGAGGTATAAATGGTTCCTTACTTATGCCCTGGCCCTTGCTTCCCTGTTCCTGATGATCAACTACCTGAACCCGGAAACCTATTCCAAAACCCTAATGCCGGCACTTCAGTCACCCTGGTTTGTGCCCCATGTGATCGTGTATATTTTTTCCTATGCATTGCTGGCTGCCTCATCCCTGGTTGCGGTCAAGGGACTGTATCAGCTGTATTACAGGGAGATCAACCTGAAGGTACTGAAACTGGCTGATAACCTCGTATATATCGGATTTTCATTTCTAACCCTCGGACTCCTTTTCGGAGCCCTGTGGGCAAAGGAAGCCTGGGGGCATTACTGGACCTGGGATCCCAAGGAGACCTGGGCTTTTCTTACCTGGCTCTGTTATCTTGGGTATATGCATTTCAGGCATTTTCAACCCAAAAAGGTAAAAGCTCCCCTCTGGGCACTCAGTGTTGCATTTATTGTTTTGCTGATCTGCTGGTTCGGGATCAATTACCTGCCATCAGCCGCAAATTCCGTACACGTCTATGGGGATTAAAGCCGGAGATGTTCGATGACCGGGAAACCTTTCTCACCCAGGTCGTTGTAGTAGCTGATAAAGCGGAATTTGTAGAAGAAACCCTCCGTATCCATGATGATATAGGTAATATCCGGGTTTACAGTATAAACAGCTGTATTGCTGTTTATATCAACCGTTACGGATTTCCATTCATATCCGATAAAATCTTGTCGCTTGCTGAAGGTATATCCACCGATATCCTCAAAACTGATGTCTGAAAAGGCCGACACTGAATCTATCGCGGCTGCAACGATGTACCTGTTCAGCAAGACCCCCCGCACATAATAGGGGGTTGGTACGCCATCATTGGTATACACGATGGATCCGTACTGGGTAAACTGAAGATCCCAGAGATCCTGGTCAGGTTCGATCTCGACCATCTTGCCATCACCGGATGTTGTGAAATACCGGTAATTGTGGAGCGTGGATTTAGGTATTTCGAATTCATTCCATTCATCTGCTGTTGGGGCCTTCATCCTGAACTTGTATACACTTTCATCGACCTTGTAAAACTGTATGGCCCAGGAAGGTGTGTATTTGATACCATCGTATTTTCCAAGCAGGTAGATATGTCCTGTATACATGGTGTCTTCTTCTGTAAAGATCACCCAGCCAGCAAAAGCGGATGAATCCGGATCACCGCTGGAGTGATCGAATATCCATTTATCCGGGTCCGGGGCATCCGGAATGCTGTCAGTATCGCTGGTTTCGGTATCAAACACTCCCCAGTAATCGGCCGAGTTGACCCCTATGTGCCAGTCCCCGGGATGCGCCCCAAACCTCATTACCCAATCGGAATTACCATTTTCAGCCAGGATGCTGTTTGTACCCAGGTCGAAATAGGACTGGGTATGATATATGGATTTTTCAAACGCATAACTCTGCTCATCGCCGGGTATATGGGGCGGGATCATCTTGTCTTCTTCGAAACAGCCGCCCAGGAGCACAGACAGTGCTATTATTATGGATATGATATGTTGATTTCCGCCCATCTCCTATTAATACTTATTGAGATATAAACGGAGACTTATGAAAAATGTTCTTCCCCAGCCCACCGGATATGACCCGGAACCGGAAGATTGCTCCCCGCCGGTGAGCCCGCTGGACTCAATATTGGTATTATCAAACAGGTTTTTTGCCCCGATACCGAGCAGGATGCGTTCATTCCAGAAAGATTTGTTGGCGGAAGCATCCAGCATATGGTAACCTTCAATAAATCCTTCCTCAATATCCCCGTTTTCATCTGAATAGAATTGCGGCTGTTTGCCTGTATACTTATAAGTGATCAGGAAGCGCAATTTCCTGCGTATCCAGTTGTAGGTTATATTGGAAGAGACATCGGTGCTGTACCGGAATGGTGTCGTAAATTCTTTCCCTTCCCGTATGAGGCTCTGGCGGGCCACCTGGAAGAGTCCCAGTTCAAAGGTAATCCGTGGATGCAACCTGTATTTAAAATTGAGTTTTCCACCCATGGTACGATACTGGTCCACATTGATATAGGAATACACGGTCGCACTGTCAAGTGCCAGGGTGATACGGTTATTGATGTTGTTATAGAACAAGCCGGCCTGCAGGCCAAAACGGTTCACCTTCCGCGTTATCGAATAATCCCAGGTCAGATTGACATTGTGGGAGTATTCAGCTTTCAGGTCGGGATTGCCCCTGAGGTTATGATTGATATCTACAAAATACAGGTACAGTTCTTTCAGGGAAGGAGCCCTGAATCCTCTTGCGTAAGAGGCCCTGAATATATGCTTCCCTGTCCCGGTGGGATTCCATCTCACATTGAGCGAGGGTACCAGGGGAGATTTGTAATTTGTATTATAGCCGGCCCTTACACCCGGCTGGAATGAGAATTTTTCTGAGGGTTCATATTGCAGACTGGCAAAGACAGCGTAGTCGCCGATCGATTGTTGCTCATCCTGTATCCTTTTTCCCTGGCCTTCTTCGATATTTATATCAGTCCCCACCTGGTAACTGAGTTTCTCGGAGATACTTTCATCCGTAAATGTACCGCGCAACAGGTAGGAAGTAAACCTGGTGGTATCGTTATCGGATTCACCAGATAACATGATCTCCTCCCCCGTGGTCAGGTCTTTAAAGTAGGTATGCTTTATCCTCGTATAGGTTGAATGAGCAAATATCAGGTCCATCAGCCTGCCTTCAGAAAATTTATAATCAGCCTGGATCCTGTCTGACCAGCGCTGGGTATAGTAATAGGTGTCGAATGCCTTCTCTCTGTAGGGGGGCAGGAGGGGACCCTTATTCTGGATGGTTTCATTAAAGTACCGCAGGTCCACTTTTATTCCCAACCTGTTCGCCTGGTATTTGTAATATCCGTCGAGATTATACTGAACGCGTGGTTTCCATTGTTTTGAGCGCATGGTGTCAACTTCGGAAAATCCGGCGAAGAAATTACGCGATCCTGACAGGGAGACAGAATGCCCGCCGATATTGCCCGCTGCACCCACATCAAAATTATAAACCCCCACAGATTCAACGTAGGAATTCAGCCAGGATGAGAATTTGCCGCGTGTGTTTTCCTTGGTGATAATATTTACCGCACCGGCCAGTGCATTCGATCCGTAGACAACGGACATGGGTCCCTCGACCATCTCAATATGATCGACATTGTACATATTGATCTGGCTCAGGTCAATGTTCCCATTCATCCTGCCGATCACCGGCACGCCGTCTATAAGGATCTTTACGTGTTCCCCGGACAATCCCTGGATGCTCATGCTGGACCCCAGCGCTGCATCATTGCTGATCCGGACGCCCAGTTCATTGTTCAGCGCCTCTGAAAGGTTGGTCGCCCCCTTCTCCCGGATCTTGCGGTTATCTATGACCTTTACGTTGTAAATGGATTGATCGACCCTTCGGGGGGAATACTGGGCCGTGACAACCACCTCGTCCATTTCCAGGAAGGTGGGTTCCATGTACAGGGTAAAGGTCCCGCCAGTCCGAAGTGTATCGATCAGGGTGGCATAACCCACCGAGGTTGCTGCAAGCTGGAAGGGGGGGCGAGCATCGAAAGTCAGGATCCCCTTCTCGTCAGCAATCTTGTTTTTCAAGACCGTCTTGTCCAGGCTTTCAAAACAAACGTGCGCAAAGGGTACCGGCTCCCTGGTCTTGCTGTCAACCAGCTTGATAGTGGTCTGCGCAAGCAGCGGGAGTCCGGTCATGCAGAAAAGCATGCCTGCCAGGAGTAATTTTATATAATCCCTCATCCTCAAATCCTTCAAACCCCTTTCAATCGATGATCATGATCTGCCGGGAGCCATTCCCGGCAGCGGCCGGTCCCTACCGGCGTACGGCAAACCTGCTTGTGGCCTGTACTTCTGAGTTCTTTAATTGCAGGATATACACGCCCGGAGCCAGGGTTGAGATATCGAGCCGCAGTTCACGCGTTTCCCCGATTTCTGCCCTTCTGTCCAGGACCTGTTTGCCTGTCATGTCAAATACCTGGATGTTCAGTGCTTGCCTGGTATTTAGCCCGTGCTGGATAAAAAGATGTTTTGAGGCCGGAACGGGATAAAGGCTGATACCGGAGGTGGAAGTTATCGCGGGACCGGTTGAAGTGGCGGGGCCCCATCCCGAGGTATCAGCATATGGATAGGTATACAATTCCACTCCCTTGGTCGTGTTGGCATAAATGGATGAGGTGAACTGGGCAGTTTTGAACCCTATCTCCCAGCCATCCCTCGTGACCTGGTACTTTGTATCAAAATCCACTTTATAATATACCTCATTCGCATAACCGGGACCCATGACCAGGGTATCATTATGCCATTCTGAATCAGGCGTACCACTTACCTTTTGTTTCCTTATGCCAACCCTTCCACGACCTGACATACCACTTTCAAAGTAGGTAAACTGGAGTTTGTAAATATCTCCGCTGGCCAGTTTTATAAAATATGCCAGCGTATCTAGTGGCACGATGGACATGCCTTGAAGTTCATACCAGGAATTACCAATGGCTGCGATTGAATCGGTAAATTCTGTTGTATCGGCAATGGTTGCCCCGGCAGCGGTGGCACTGTCAGGAGCATTAAAAACGGAAATGGAAACATCCTCATTGGCCAAGAATCCGGTGACCACGTAATAACCCATACCGGGATGGTTAAACTTGGTCAGTAACAGGTCCCAGCTGGTGGACTGTGGCTGTATATTGGCAATCGAATCTCCGGAAAGGCTGTAATTTACAAACAGCTTATTAGAATAATTACCCATGGACAGGTCAACCTCTTGTTCATTGCTCCCGTCCACATCCGCATAACGGAATATATACCTCATCTGCATGGATTTTTTCTGCACGATCCAGAGCTTCTTGAAGTTACCGTCCAGCAGCTTGATAATGAATATGGAATCTCCCATTACATCATGCGTCAGGCTATTGTAAATACCCCAACCGTAGTCAGGATGCCCCGTCGCATGCGTACTGAATGCTCCTTCTTCCCAGCTCGCTGTGGAATTGTACATCTGTTTCCATCCGGAGTACCCGGAAGTGTCTACCTGTGCTGCTGCCGGGACGACCAGACCAGCTATTATTATGGCAATTGCCAATTCTCTCATTTTTTTCATATCTCTTTATTTTTTTAAAATTTTGTGTAAAAATTCAATCATATAACAAGATTTATTTGTGGGACAAAATAACAAATTAGGTAATTAAATCCCAAATATCTTATTCTTTTCCGGAACATCCTAGTGAATGTTCTGGAATACGCATGGAGCAGGGGTGAGAAAAAGGCAAACCGGAATTCCGAGAAGGAAATCCGGCTTGTAATATCAGGGATGTACGATGCTTACTTCTTGAAAGTACGCATAAAGTTTATCATATTCCAGATGTCCTCATCGTCTATCTTATTTTCGTACTTGGGCATCTCTCCCCTTCCAAATTTGGTTTTGTAGAAATGTTCCCCATCGGCTTGGGATTGATACGCACTAGCTGACATGTCACCGGGATGTGTATCCAGTCCCCGGGCCTTTGAACCATCTCCAAGACCTGTTTTCCCATGACATGAGGCGCAATTTTTATTATAAATCATCCTGCCAATTTTAACCGATTCATCGGAATCCGCTTCGGGATTTTCCATACTCTTATACTTCGCCGGTACTTCCCAGGGTTCGGCTGGTTCCTGGAATGCGTTGGTCATAGCAACAAAAAGAGCGGCAACAAACAATAAGCTCACCATACCGAAAATTTTATTCCTTCTATTCATTTTTCTGTCCTCCATTTTAATTAGATAAGTATTTACAAATATTGATAATTTATTTTTAATCCGCTAATATCATACCAAAGTTGCTGATTCTTCCTTCCTTGCTATCCTGCGGAGCCTGAAAAGCTGAATGATCACAAAGATGTAATGTCCCCATACCCCGGCAAGCAAGATGCTCAGCGTGATGACCATCCACAGCGGTGCGATCTGGGTCCACAGGGTCCGCTGGGAAACAGGGATCTCATGCTTTGTGGGCATACCCCATTGGATAGTTTGCCTGTTTTCTACCGTTCCAAAAAGATAATGATCATTAAACCTGCCAATGATCTCTATGTATCCTTGTGCATCGCCAGGGATATCATCCGGGATCTCAGTCATGAATTCTCCGTTTTCATCCAGAAAATCCTCTCCCAGGGGAAGATCGCTGAACATCCTCTTTACATATACATAAATATCCTCGTCAGCTACCGGGACCTCTTCTCCCTCGACCAGGGAATAAGCCCTTAAGGATATGGTCTTGACCGAATCAAGCAGGGTAAGTTCCATATCGAGATTTACATCCGTCACATAAACCTCATATTCAGCAGAAAGGATATTGTCAGTTCCCTGGTATTCTGCAAAATACCGTACCGATCCATCAAGACCCACAGGCAGATCCAGTCCCTCGTCCAGCACCAGGATGGCCCAACCTTCCTTGTCCGTTGTCACGGAACCAAGGCTGACAAGAGAATCCTCTCCGGCGTAGAAAATGATCTCGAGTCCGGGTAGGGGAACAGGCTGGCGGTTAACATAATTGACCATGCTTGAGCGCAGGTTAATATTTCCCTCCGTATCCTTAAGATAGGTCATTTCCATGACCGGTTCAATGGGTTCCTCTTCCACCGGTGTCTCCTGTCCCGCGACAGATGATCCGGAAAAGATCAGGAATAACGGGATTATGTATTTTTTGATTATCATGATGTTCATTCCTTATTCAAGTATTTTTAATTCTCTGTGATCCACCCCGCTCATCTCCGACAGGGATATGATGGGCAGAAATTTCGAGGCCAGTTTAAACAAGATTATAAAGATGGCAACTCCTCCTGCGGTCAGTGACCATTCCACCCATGTGGGAGAGTAACTCAACCAGTCTGCACGGCTTTCCTGTATGGGCAGAAAGGGAGTTTCCAGGGTGGGAATTACGATGATATATCGGTTCACCCAGAGCGCAACAACAGCTATGACAGCCGCTATGGTAATGTTCCGTATGGTCCTTAAATGCGGTATGCCAACAATAACGATGGGAATAATAATCCCAAAGTAATTGGCAAAAATGAACATCCAGTTAAATTCTGTAAACAATTTGTCTATCAGTTCAGCATTGATCTTGACAGAACCATACCATTTGGTCAGGTAGTCACAGAAAGTGAAATAACCGTAAAATGCTGCGACGACCAGCAGCAGTACGCCCATATTCACAAAATGCTTCTTGGTAATAAATTCCTCCAAATGGTAAATCCGGCGGAAGATCCACATGAGGATGATCATCAGTCCGGATCCGGAAAATATAGCCGCAATCACAAAATAGGGTCCGAAAATCGTACTGTCCCATCCGGGCTGAAGGGTCACGCCGAAGATCCAGGCCAATACCGAGTAAACGATGATGGCTATGGCAATGATCATGGCCGACATGAGGGTCCTTGATTTATGGATGATCTTTTTCTGTTTGGGTGTCCCGGTATAACCCAGAGCAAGGAATTTATAGACTTTCTGTCTCCATTTCGGAAGATTTATGCTTTTCTGGTCACGAAGAATGGCAAAATCCTCAATAAAAGAAAGATACAGGTAAATAAAGCAACCGATAAGGTCAGTGGTGATACCGATTACGTCCCAGGAGATGGGGGACTGGATCCGGGGATGTATAAAAAGATAATGCAGCCGGTCAAGGCGCCCGATACAAAGGAAAATAAAGAATGGCCCGATCATCAGGGAAATGACCGTCACCAGTTCCGCCATCCGGATGATGGGTTTTCTCCACTCTGAGTTGAACAGGTGGAGCACCCCTGAAACCAGGGCGCCGGCATAACTCAGTCCCATAAAAAAAATAAAGTTTACAATATACACTCCCCATACCACATTGTCCCGCATTCCCGTAACAATATGGCCTCCTGTGATCTGGGTGACCAGGCCGCTGATTCCCCAGGCGAAAATGAGGATCAGGACCAGCAGAATAAGATACCAGCGGGTGCTGGTGGTTTCAAGGAATGGTTTGAATTTCGCCAGGAGTTTATCCTGCTGGGCTATATCATTCATTTCTTTGATTTGTATTTGTTAACAGATTGCTCATATCTCTTCTGGATCTCCTCATCATGTCCTTCAAAACCACTCTCTACTGTGAAGCTTCTGTTGCTCGGAGGGAGATAATATACCCCGGGATGGGTCCCTAATTCCTCGCGGTAACGGTATCCTGCCCGGTCCTCAAGCAGTTGAGAGAACCGGACCGTTTCCGTACCATTGGTTACGGAGTCCTCCACCATATCTCCAAAGTAAATGACTCCCATGGGACATGCGGAAACACACCTGGGCAGTTTATTCTTGCGCAGGTTGTCTGCACACCACACGCATTTGCCAACCGTACCCTCTTTGGCAGGCACATTCGTTTCGGGTGAGTAGGCTACATCCGGTTGTTCCACGTCCGGTTCTTTCCAGTGGAAGACCCTTGCTGAATACGGGCAGCCGGTCATGCAGAACTTGCAGCCAATACATCTCTCCGTATCAACCAGTACGATCCCATCGGTCCGCTTATAGGTAGCCCCGACCGGACAGACACTGACGCACATCGGATTATCGCAGTGGAAGCATGGCCTGGGGAACCAGTATGGTGCGGTCTGTGGAGAATCCTTAAGATAGAATAGCTTGATCCATTCGTGGTCTTTTGGAAGAAAATGTCCCTCCTGGCAGGCATCCACGCATGCCCTTGCATTTTTGCATTTGGCCAGGTCAACCACCATGACGAATTTTCGGTCTGGTAGTCCCACCATAGATGCTTTTCTCCCGATGGTCTCCGGAGCAGCTTTTGCTTCAACCAAGGCTTCATCCACTTCGATCACTTTCCCGTCGGTGGTCAATACTTTCACTTTTTTGAATGCTCCGCCAGCGAAGGCTTTATTGGCCATGACACCACCCCCGGTAAGTCCCGCAGCCGCCGAAATACCGGCTGTGATCCCTGTTTTCAGGAATTTTCTCCGGCTTTTGCTTTCTTCCTTTTTCGACATGTTTATTTTAAGTTTTTACTTATTATTTTCTCCGACATGATGCCATCCGGTAATAATGGCCCGAAAATTAGCCAGGGGATGAAGTCCCATGGTACACAGGTAAATATGGACGATCATAAAGATGGAAAGCAGGAATCCCATGATCACATGGACAAGATCTGTCAACAGCAGTCCGCTTACCCCGAAGATCCCGTCAATAATGGTTTCGGGGTACAGGAGGCCCCAACCGGAAATCATCACCAGGGGAAACCCGATATACACGCTCAGGGCATAGGTGAATGCCTGTAATGGATTGAATTTTCTTTCCTCGTTTATCGGATATGGAGGGCTTTGCTTTTTAAAATATCCCCACAGGTAATATTGAAGCTGGACAAGTAAGCTCTTTTTTAAGCCCTGCCACTGGATCCTGTAATGCTTCCCGTTTCCGCTAATGTTATTGCCTGTTATGAAAAGCAGATAGCTGGCTGTCAGTCCAATACCGCTGACATTGTGCATCCGGACAGATATGGGGAAAGGGATGAGGAAGACATCGGGATTGGAATACTGCATGCTTAGTCCGGTGATAATTAGCACGAGAATGAATATGGCATTCAGCATATGCCATAACCTTATATAGACCTGATAGTGATATATCATTTTATAATCGCTTAAACCTTATTAAAAATCCGGGCAAGTGTGTGAATTGCCAGTCCCGCAAAGACCAATCCGAAAATAACCAGGCTGATCACATTCAGGTAATAATTCCTGTTGGCCCCGATCACATATGCCTCATTCATCACCACGGCATTGAAAAACCCATATTTGTTCCTGGCTTCCTTGGACTGGAACTTGTACAGGGTGGCCATCAGGCGGGAATCGCTGGAATGACATTCGCTGCAATTCTGCACTGCCTGTTCCTTTGGCAGTACCATATGCGCCACCAGAATGCTGTCACTGATCTGTGTATGACATTCTATACACCTTACACTTTGAAAATGGAGTGCCTGATTGGGTAACCAATCATGCGTTTGTATAATATTTATGCCCTCCCTGTCTGTCAGCAATTGAAACTGGTCAAAATCAGCATGACAGGAAAGGCAGATGGCGTTGTCATAAGATATGGTCGCCCTCAGGTTCTCGGTATTCCGTATACTGATATGATAGGAATGTGGGTGATGACATTTCCAGCAGCTGAACTCATCGGGATTGGCAAGGGGATGTATGCTTTCCAGGTATTCTTCCTCGATCTTTTCAAACTGGTATTGGGCATAATCTTCGTCATCCCCATGGCAGTCGAGGCAGTTCCATTGATATTCCAGCCTGATATCCAATGGATGGGGGAAAGTTAAAAATTCTGCTGAATGACAATCAAAACAACTAAAATTTTTATGATTTGACCCGTAATACTCCTCACGCAGTATCATATGGTCCGCGCATACCTGCCGGGTAAGTATCCGGTCTGTAGTATTATCTACAAGCTGAAATTTTGATTCACCATGGCACCTGAAGCACTCTTCATTCTCATCAACAAAATCAGAAACCTCCCTGTAGGCAGCAAGCTCATCCTCGGGTAAACCACTGCTGGCACCTGAATTAACCAATACAAGAAACAGGAAAAGTGAACAGGTAGAAATAAATATTATGATCAGGTTTTTTTTCTCCATGGATCTATTATCTCAACCTGACCGAGATGTTAAACCCAAAGTGGAAATCACCAATCTCACCACTCCATGGATCATTGGTATTATAGAACAGGTTGTACTGCTTGATGATACTGCTGTAATTGGACACAAAAATCCGGAATGAATGCGTGCTGGTCCCGATCTCCACGCCAAAACTCAAGTTAGGTTTCACCTCGAGAGCTTCGTGTTGTGTCAGGGGCTGGTCATATTCTAAAATAATGGAACTCATGCCCAGTACCTGGGCCCGGGCGCCAAACGAAAGAGCAAAGTTCATGTTGTTATACCCTTCTTCAACACCATTGAACCAGGCAAAGGAGGGGATGACCTGAAAACTCACCTTACCTGTTTTTATGGATGCGATAGCCTGGGTAAGGTAAGACATTCGATGCGCGAATTTATACTGGTCTTCCGGTCCGAAATTATCCTTGCTTCTTGCATCAATGACCATATTCCCGTAATAACTGAGGGAAAGAGGCATACTCCATGATCTTGTCTGGGTAAGCAGGCTGATCTTCCACTCGAAATCCTGTAGTTTATAGTCCCTCGTGGTACCAAATCCGGCCATGATCCTGTCTGTGATCCCATAATCAAGGGCCAGCCGGGTATTTGCCGAGCCATAAATGCCAAAAAGATCTGAAATGTCTTTTATCTCGTCGAAACGGTGCGAAATTTCAAATTGCAAACTCCCTTTATAAAGATTTACAGTAGTTTGATTATCAATTAGTGATATGGTTTCAAAGGGAGGGCGAATGGGCCGGTTATCCGGTTGTTCTTCGTCCTGGGCCTGCAAACCTGGGACTGAAATTGCGAAGAGCAGGATCAATCCTGCTGAAAGACGGGTAAAATATCTCTTTTCCATGATGGTTATTTTGGATGATTAATAGACTGGTTAGTTGTTTTTGGCTCCCTCCTCAATCCATACGAGGATCAGCTGTTTTTCTGCCTTAGTTGCCCTGGCATCGTGAGGAGAACTGTCGAGCTTTTTCATCAATTTACTTTCTCCCGGTTCATCGACATTGATGTATTCTCCGTCCATAAGGGATGCGTATGAATTTTCCGGTCTGAGGTCCGGATCAAGCCCCCCGTTGTGGCAGCTAACACATTTGTTGTCCCATATGGGCTGGATATCCAGTGAATAGCTCACCGTGTCAGGAATTTCTGGTGGAGGGTACACCACCTTCTCACATGATCCGAATAGCAGGATGCCGGTCAGCATCCCTGCAAATAATAAATAAAAGAGTCTTTTCATCTATGGTGATATTTTTAAAATAATTGTTTAAAGACAGGTTTTAGGGTACGCGTCAAAATTAACTTAAATAGCTAGACTAGAACGAGCCCAGATTAACGAGATTTAAAAAAGACTGGACTGATTTATATCACCATATAGATCGATATACATCATTTTTTTTTCATATTTTTATCGCGGACTATAACGGTAAGGATTGATATGATTTCGAAGAAGCAAATAGAAGGTTGTGAAGATTGCCGGGAATGCATGAACAGGGCTCCATATTTCCAGATACTTTCTCCAGAGGAACTTGAAGTGATCAATAAGGATCGTTATTCCGTCAGGTATAAGGCAGGAGAAATGATCCTGAAACAGGGAACTTCAGCCACGCATGTATTATCCCTGATAGACGGGATCGTAAAAATATACATTGAGGGAATTGGCGATAAAAATCTTTTATTAAACCTGCAGAAACCCTGGGCCCTTCTGGGAGGACCGGGCGTACATACCGACCGCAGAATTCACTATTCAGTTGCTGCCTTAACCGCTGTGTCAATCTGTTTCATTGATATAGAGAACTTCAATAAGGTGATGCATATGAATTGCAGTTTTTCCAATCAATTGATAGGGCACATCAGCAAGCAGGCTGTTGTTTTATTTGATAAGATGGTCAGCCTTACGCAAAAGCAAATGCATGGCCGCATGGCAGACGGGTTAATTTATCTGTCCAATGTTTTTTATGGGAATGATTCCTTTGAAATGCATCTGTCCCGCCAGGAAATAGCCGACCTTACTGCCATGTCAAAAGACAGTGCCATCCGGATTCTAAAGGATTTTGAGCGGGACGGGATCATCTCCCTGAATGGCAGCAACCTGTCAATCCGGGATGTGGATCAGCTTTATGATATTTCCCGGAAAGGATAATGTCACTTTAACCAGGCCGCCTGACCTTCCTGAACTTTCTGCTGGTTATTGATAAAGATACCGGTGGCAATCCACACAATGAAATTCTTTCCAGGCTTCTCCAATATCAATGGGATGGGTGAATTCCAGAGAGTCCCTTACACCGGCCATATTTAACTGGTCCGGATAGCCCTGGGCCAGGATGTCATGACAAAGATTGCAATCCTTGCTTATCACCCTTCCGGATGGAGATTTATGACGGTCGCTGTGGCATCTGTAGCATCCTTCCGAATTGATGTGTCCGATATTGTTGGGATATACGTCCCACTGAGCCTTCATCTCCGGGAACATGTTCTGCCTGAAGTCTTCCTGGATACCCGAAATGGCTTTCTCGATGAGGGGGAACTGTTCCTCATAGATCTCGGGGTACATTATTTCATAATATTCTTTGATATTACTTTCAATGATGATCATGGCAGTATCAGTATTCTCATACCCCCCATAGAGCAGGTCCATAGCCACCTGTTTGATGTCGGGCAATGCCCTTGGGATATCTCCCCTTGTCAGGGAATGGTCAGTAAAAAAAGGAGGAGAGTAATATTCATGGGAAGGCCGGTTATGACAATCTATGCAGTCCATGTGCCTGAGCTTATCCTCGGCCGTCATCTCCTGGTCGGGCATATTTTCTTCATCCGTATAGGTATGTACCTCTCCGGTCTCCAGGTTTGTGTATCTCACCCAGGGAATACTTTCAGGGTCTTCAGGATCGGTAGCATAATCGATTTGCACATTGGGATTTATATGCCAGTGGATCCCTTCTTCCAGTCCCAATGCATGATATTCTGACCCAATCTTCATCTTGAGCACGATATCCCATTCGGTATTGTCCTCATCGGCCAGGTAATGTCTTTCAGTACGAAGCTTGTGTGCATAAAACTGTTCGGGCCAGTGGCATTTCTCACAGGTTTCCTGGGCAGGTCTCAGGTCTCTTATGGGAGTAGGAATGGGCTTGGGGTATTTTTTAAACAGGACGGAATATACCTGGTACAGTCCGGATAATTTGGACCTGACATACCAGTCCGCTCCGGAGCCTACATGGCATTCCACACAGGCCACCCTTGCATGGGCAGAGTTCTGGTAGGTAATGTATTCGGGATGCATTACATTATGACAAACCTTGCCACAGAATTCTACAGATTCACTGAAATGAAATGCCTCATATGTCCCAATTGCCGAAAGGAAGAGAAATGCAGTAGAAGAAATTACAAAGATCGAAAATGCATTCCTGTGCTGCTTTAGGTTCAGGTCAATCTTTGGCCACCTCTGCAGACCGAATTCACCCTGTTTCCTTTGCCGGCGCCTTTTACGTACCATTCCTATGGGGATGAGGATCAGTCCCAGGATCAAAAAAATGGGCAATATAATATATATGACTATCCCGAGGTAGGAACTTGTCACCTCAATAAAGAGCGATACGACGATGAGGAATACAATCATGAACAGACTGATGATCGCAATTACGGCACCGATCACGGAGGTCCAGTTGTATACGGATGATGGAAGTTTCATGAGAAATAAGTATTGATGATTGGAGTTTGACCAAAGATATTAAAAGAAAGAAGTATGGGTCACAAATTTGTGCTAACTACCTTTATTTAAAATCATTATGAATATTGTCCCCGGCGGTACTTAAAGACTAGAGCTGCTTTAATTGCCTGATGGTCTCGAGCGGATCTTCGGAAGCGAAAACCGTGTTCCCGACAACGAAAACATCCACCCCAGCATCTTTCAGTTTGGATAGATTTCCGAGTCCGACACCTCCGTCTACCTGGATGAGGGCATGGGATCCGGTTCTTACGATCAGTTCCCGCAACTGCCTGATCTTGTTGTAACTGTTCTCGATGAAGGACTGGGCTCCGTAACCCGGATTAACGGTCATATTGAGAACCAGGTCCAGGTCCGGCAATACATTTTCCAGTAACTGGACTGATGTATGGGGATTAATGGCCACACCCACGCGCATGCCGAGGGACTTAATCGTATCGATCGTACGGTCGAGGTGGGTACAGGCCTCATAATGAACGGTCAGCATATCTGCCCCTGCAGCCAGGAATCTTTCGAGGTGCCTGTCCGGTTCCACGATCATCAGGTGAGTGTCCAGCGGTTTGCTGCTGACTTCTTTTATCAGCCTTATGATGGGAAAGCCAAATGTCATGTTGGGAACGAAAACCCCGTCCATGATATCCAGGTGCAGCCAGTCAGCCTCACTGCTGTTTATCATTTCAATTTCTTTACGCAGGTCAAGAAAATTGGCAGTTAAAATAGAGGGTGCAATCAAATGTGACATCTTCTGTTGATTATCCAAGGTAGGTTTTCAGGATCTTGCTGCGGGTGGTATGTTTCAACCTTTTGATAGCTTTTTCCTTGATTTGCCGGACCCTTTCGCGGGTCAGGTTGAACTGCTCACCAATCTCTTCCAGGGTATGGGGATGTTTCCCGTTCAATCCGAAATACAGTTTAATGATGCTCGCTTCGCGATGTGTAAGCGTTGAAAGAGCTCTTTCGATCTCTTTCCGCAGGGATTCGTTCAGCAGGCCCTTGTCAGGACTGGGAGCATCGGTGCTCAGCATCACATCATACATATTGCCCTCTTCCCCTTCGGTAAGCGGGGCATCCATGGATACATGACGGCCGGAACTGCGGATGGCTTCCTTTACATCCTCGGGAGCCAGTTCAAGTGCCTGGGCAAGTTCCAGGATGGATGGTTCACGTTCATGCTGCTGCTCAAGAATGGCAAAGGTTTTGT
>DAOWJB010000350.1 GCA_030640625.1 Bacteroides sp. | reverse complement strand
GGTTCTTTTGCCCGGGGTAGCCAACATGATAACAGTGATGTTGATATTGCAATCGTTTTAAAAAAAGGGATTGCAAAATCGTTCGATATGGAAGTTCAGCTAATGTTGATCCGGAAAGGAGAAGAAACGATAATTGAACCTCATGCATTTACAAAAGATGAATTCAATTATTATATTCCGATTGTTAACCAGATCATGAAGTATGGAGAGCGGATTCCAGTCTGATGTTGTATCTAGAAAATAGTTCTTACAGAATTCTTCTTTCCCGATGATCAATCGGTTTATCTTGCTGGCGGTGTCTATGTTTACGGAATGATCCTTGATGCAGCAAGCTATCATGCAAAAATTTAGGGCAAGGATCCGGTACGCCTGAGTATAATGTATACGCCCAATGGCACGGAGTGATATGTAATGGAGATACGCAATTCATTGATATATTGGATAAGTGTTTTTGTGTATTTCCATATTTTTGTGGAATGCCGGTGTAAATAATTATATAAGATGAGTACATCCAGAAAGAACCTTATAAAAACACTCCGAAGGGAGGGCTTTGACCATGTACCTGTAGATTTCTGGCTATGTGATTCCCAGATCGAGGCATTCCGGAAACGCTTTGGCCATGAGGATTATGAATCCTGGTTCAACCTCAGCCATCGAAGGGTCGAAATGGAAGTAAAAAGAAACTACAGCAATGGATTCGACCTGTATCAACGGGAGACCCTGCCCGCAGATACCAAATTTGATGAGTATGGTATCGGTCATTCCAAGGGTTCCAAGCTGGCCTTCCATATGACCCGGATGCACCATCCCTTAAGAGGGGCTGACCTGAACGAGATCCTTGATTACCCGTATCCGGCTGTGGACCCACCAGGTAAAGAAGAGATGAACAAAGCTGCAGCAACATTGCATGAGAAGGGACTGGCTTCCCTTGCGTTCATGCAGATGACGGTATGGGAGACCTCCTGGTATCTCCGGTCCATGGAGGATTTGATGATGGATATGATGATGGCGGATGAAAGGGCTACAGCCCTCCTGGACAAGATCACTGATTTTGCCTGTGCCAAAGCAGGTGCTTATGCAGAAGCCGGTATAGATATCCTGAGCCTGGGTGATGATATTGGAACCCAGTCTTCCATTATGATCGATGTCGGACTCTGGGAGAAATGGCTGAAACCACGCATTTCAAAGGTGATTGATACGGCCAAAAATATCAACCCGGAAATCCTGATATTCTATCATTCATGCGGCTACATCATTCCTTTTATAGACCAGTTGATTGAAATAGGCGTGGACATATTGAATCCCATCCAGCCTGAATGCATGAAATTCGATGAGGTTCATGACCGGTTCGGGGAACAGGTATCTTTTTGGGGGACCATCGGTACCCAGCAAGTGTTGCCCTTTGGGACAGCTGAAGAAGTCAGGATGGAAAGTCTCTCCAGGCTGAATAAATGCGGCGAAAAGGGTGGGATCTGCATCGGCCCGACACATATGGTGGAGCCGGAAGTTCCCTGGGAAAATATCCTGGCAATCAAAGAAGCCGTTTCGGAATATGAATCCAGCCTTTAGCAATTTTCAATATGATAATTTCATTTCCTTAAATGATTAAAGAAATGGTCAAACGTATCCGGTTTCTACATAACCTTATGTTAATTTCCATAATTCTATTTGCTATTACAGGATGTAAAAAGCCACAGCCAAACATCATTTTGATCAACATCGACGACATGGGCTGGCGCGATGTCGGCTTCATGGGAAGTGAGTTTTACGAAACGCCTAATATCGACAAGCTGGCCGCAGGAGGTATCGTTTTCACCAATGCCTATGCTTCGGCTGCGAATTGTGCTCCCAGCAGGGCCTGCCTGATGAGCGGGCAATGGACCCCCAGGCACGGGATCTATACGGTTGGCACCTCTGAAAGGGGCAAAAGCAAAGATCGCAAATTCATACCCACAAAAAACCTGACAACATTGCCAGACGAGATGATTACCATTGCAGAAGTGCTGCAAGATGCAGGCTACCGGACCTGCCACGCAGGCAAGTGGCACCTGGGAGCAGATCCCCGGGACCAGGGATTTGGTGTGAATATTGGAGGGACTAACCATGGTCATCCATCCAGTTATTATCCACCCTATGGGAATGTCCCACTGGATGCTCCAAACGGGGAATACCTGACGGACCTGGTAATGGAACTGGCCATTGAATTTGTTAAAGAGGCTGCCACCGGCCCTTTCTTTCTTTATTATTCCCCATACGCTGTCCATACACCTATTCACCCGGTGGATAGCTTGCTCCACAAGTATGAAGGTAAAAAATCATGGATGGGTCAGCAGAATGCAAAGTATGCCACCATGATCGACAACCTTGACCGGAACATTGGCGACCTTCTTTCCATACTGGAGATGAACGGAATTTTTAACAACACGCTTATCATATTTACTTCGGATAATGGGGGCCATTTCGGGGTAACGAAACAAAAGCCCCTCCGTGCAGGCAAAGGAAGCTACTACGAGGGAGGGATCCGTGAACCATTGGCGATTACCTGGAAAGGAAAAATTGAAGCCGGACGGCAGAGTGATGAACCGGTGACCAATATTGACATTTACCCTACTATCCTTGAAGCTGCGGGTCTTAAAAAAGTCCTGAAAGAACCCGGGTTTACAACACTTGATGGCATCAGCCTTTTACCCCATTTAACCAGGAACCGGAAGATCCAGGAACGGAACTTGTTCTGGCACTTCCCAATATACCTGGAATCATATGATCCCGAAAATAAAGAAACGAGAGATACGCTGTTCAGGACCCGGCCGGGAACAGTGGTCAGGAAAGGGGAATGGAAATTGCATCAGTATTTTGAAGACGGGGGACTGGAACTCTATAACCTCAGGGAAGACATAGGAGAGAGGGTCAATCTGGTGGATACAAATCCCAAGAAAACGCAGGAATTATTATTCCTCCTCGAGGAATGGAGAGAAAGTACCGGAGCACCCGTTCCGACAGAACTCAACCCGGAATATATACCACCATTTTAAAGAATACATTTTACCCCATCCCTGTCCATTTCCACAACGCAACGGTTGTTCCTATTATAACAATTAATTCCCTACTTTTGTATAAATATGAGTGAAAAATTTGCTAAAATCAGACTCTCCACAACCAAAAGATGTGGCTTCAACCCTGATTTTTGCTGTGCACCGCAAATTTTTATAACCGCACAAGGCCGTACGGGCAAAGCCCCGCATGCCCATAACCATGCCCAGAGGACATGGGTTTTTAAGTCGAACTAAATTAATATATCATGATAACCAAGGAGAAGTTGATAGATGCGATTAAAAAACTTCCAGAAGGATTTACACTTGAACAGGTAATTGAGGAGCTAATTCTTCTGGATAAAATTGAAAAGGGAGTCAACGATATCGATGAAGGAAGGATTTATTCTAATAAAGAGGCTGAAAAAAGGCTTTCCAAATGGTTAAAATAATTTGGACAGACAATGCTCTCCGAGATCTCGAAGAAATTGCAGCGTTCATTGAGAAGGATTCTCCACATTATGCTAGAGTTACAGTACGAGGTCTCTACAAATACACAAAGATTTTAAAGGATCAGCCAAAACTAGGAAGAATGGTTCCTGAAGTTGGATCTGAAGATTTCAGGGAGCTGATTAGAGGTAATTACAGAATTATCTATAAACCATCTGCTGACAGTGTTTATATTGTAACTGTCCATCACAGTTCAAGGAATATTTCAGAGCGTTCCATTTTCGAGTATAAATAATGCTATTGAACGACTTTATGAGTACATATAGCCCCACCCCTGTCCATTGACAAAATATAATCTATTTCCCGGATTGTATTAAATTTAGGCCGTACACTTATCAGATCCTTGAAAAAAGCCCTGATCATATTTGCCCTCTTATCATATTCAATGGTAATGCCCGCATCAGATGATGGTTTTGGGGGAAAGTTCGGTATATC
>DAOWJB010000130.1 GCA_030640625.1 Bacteroides sp. | reverse complement strand
GTGAAAAGGTCATCGAGTACAGTCATTCCGCCGGGAATGAAAGCTACCGGAGGAAGTTGTCGGAATATTACGGTGGACTGAATATTGCAGTGGATCATACCGAAATATTAATCACTACCGGCGGTTCGGAGGCCATATTGTTTGCTCTGATGTCCACCCTGGATCCAGGCGATGAGGTGATTGTCCCGGAACCCTATTACGCCAATTATAACGGATTCACTATTGCTGCCGGAGTAAAGGTAAAACCAGTCGTTTCCAATATTGAAAATGGTTTTGCCCTGCCGCCTGTAGGAGATTTTGAGAAGATGATCACTTCAAAAACACGAGGGATCATCATTTGTAATCCGAACAATCCGACGGGCTATCTGTATTCAAGGGAGGAGATGGAACAGCTTGGAAAGGTCATCCTCAAGCATGATTTGTACCTTTATTCTGATGAGGTATACCGGGAATTCTGCTATGACGGCCAGACACATTTTTCCTCCATGCACTTGCCGGGAGCAGAGCAGCATGTAATACTGCTGGACTCCATTTCTAAAAGATACAGTGCCTGCGGGGTAAGGATTGGGGCCATGATAAGCAAGAACAGGGATGTGATCTCCACTGCACTGAAATTTGCCCAGGCCCGGTTGAGTCCACCTTCACTCGGACAGATCCTTGGTGAAGCCGCCCTCGATACCCCACAGGAATACTTTGATGAGGTTTACCGGGAATATATTGAAAGAAGGGATTTCATGGTGGGGGCCCTTAACGGGATGGATGGGGTGATCTGTCCCATGCCCAAAGGAGCTTTCTATACCATCGCCAAACTGCCGGTCGATGACGCCGATGATTTCGCCCGGTGGCTGTTAAGTGAATTCAGCTGGGAAAACCAGACAGTGATGCTGGCACCGGCATCCGGCTTTTATTCCATACCTGAATTGGGAAAACAGCAGGTCAGGATCGCCTATGTTTTAAAAAAGGATGACCTGGAGAAGGCCATGATATGCCTTGACAGAGCCCTGAAGGCTTACCCGGGCAGGACCATCTGAGTCAGCCGATGACCATCTGAATCAGCCGATGACCATCTGAATCAATGCAGGATCAACAGAATCAGCGCTAGACCAACAGAATCAAAGCGTGGTAAGGATCATTCAAAATCCGGGTAAATCAAATATCTTTTCCTGATCTTGTTAAAAGCCATCAGATCCTTTGCCCAGGTGGATCTGATCTTCTCCTCGGTCATTCCATCAATGATCTGTTGCCTTAATTGGGCAGTTCCGGCAAGTTTTTCGAAATAGGGGATGAAGAAGTTTTCCTTGTCCGGGAAATTCTCATAGGCAAAGAGCAGCCAGGAGAGGTTGATCCGCTGATCTAGCTTCCTGCTGTTGCGGAGATAGCGCAGGTCCATGCCCATGCAGGTTTCCCCTTTTAATTTAGGATTGGCTGATTTCCCCGGAATGCTTTTGGGCAGGAATTCAAAATACATGTTTTGTAAACGTGGGTGTCCAAAAACCTCAAAGGGAAAGTCCGTACCCCTCCCCTCGCTGATTACCGTACCTTCAAAAAAGCAGGTGGAGGGATAAAGGTAGATGGAATTCATATTGGGCAGGTTGGGTGATGGACTCACGGGCAGTGCATAATGCATGGTATGATCATAATTCAGGCATGGGATAATCTCCAGGTCGCATTCGAGATTATTCCCCAGCCAGCCCTCTCCGTTGATCATCCTGGCGTATTCCCCGATGCTCATCCCATATACCACCGGTACCCTGTGCATGCCAACAAAGGAGCTGAATGCTGTATCAAGGACCGGACCGTCAACATAAAACCCATTCGGGTTCGGCCGGTCCAGCAAGATGAGTCCCTTGTCGTTTTCAGCGCAGGCCTGCATGACATATAATAAAGTGTAGATATAGGTATAAAACCTGACCCCAACATCCTGTATGTCAAAGATGATAACATCTAAATCCCCGATATCCGTTGCTGATGGTTTTCGGCTGCTTCCATAGAGGGAGATTACCGGGAGTCCCGTTTTTAAATCCGTCTGGTTTTCAATGAGTTGACCAGGTTCGGCCTCTCCCCTGAATCCGTGTTCCGGACTGAAAACCTTCCGGATCCTGGCAACTTCATCCCCGAGCGACATCAGGCTGTCTACCAGGTGTGTACTTCCAATGACTGAAGTCTGGTTGGCGACAATGCCAACCCTTTTACCTTCCAACAGAGGCACATACATGCCGGTCCGGTCCGCCCCCGTCCGTATGTCTTTTTGTCCCCTGCAATCACTGGATCCTATAAGCAAGGACAGGAAAAACGCAGCCATTACAAGTGGGTGTCTTGAGTTAATCATCAGCTGCAAGTTTGTGATTTTTTCTGATATGGTTTGCGTTCAATACGATCAAAGACAGGCCGATCAGCAGCATACCGGTCAGGGCAATGATCTCGGGTTGTTCATCAGGGAGGATGATCCAGCTCAGGGCTGCCCCAAATACCGGGATCAGGAATTTCCATACATTCAGTTCAGATACCTTGATACCGGGACGTCTGAGTAAGATAAACCAAATACTGAATGCAGCGGCGGACATGAGACTAAGCCAGCCCAGGGAAATATAGTATGGAAGTTCATTGACCCCAGGTGTGAGTCCCTCGAAAGGAACAGACAGGATGATCAATCCCAATCCCCCTGTCATCAGCTGGGCTGAGTTAAGCAGCAAAGGAGGCAGTCCGGTTCTGTATTTTACTACCATGACATTGCCAATGCTGCCAGCGACCATGGCCAGGATAAGGATCAGTATCCCCCAGAATTCTTTTCCTTCAATCCAGCTGAAACTTCCCCTGCTCAACGCAATAATGATGACCCCAATCATACCCAGCGATATGGATCCCATTTTCCTGAAAGAAATTTTGTCATCCAGGAGAAGCAGATGGGCCATGATGGCGGAGAACAGGGGACTAGCGCCTATGATAATGGCCGTTATGGCGGCCGGTACCAAACTGATCCCCAGATAAAACATTGCATACAAAAGAAAAGTCTGAAAAAATGCCAGCCTGACAACCTGCTTCCAGTTTTGTCCGATCAGGGAAAGGGACTTCCACAGATTTCCACAGAAGGGCAGGATGTACAATCCAGACAATAAAAACCGTATCCCGGCAAATTGCAATGGGGTAGTATATTTCAAACCGATTTTCACGCCTACAAAAGCGGTGGACCACAGAAGGCAGGCGGCAATGGCTAAAAATGTTGTGCTTAAGATCCTGGAACGCAAAAGCTTCTCGATTGTATTAGCGGCATGAGGGTGGAACCATGTGTGCCCGGATGATTGAATTTTATTAACTTCAGCACATAAAGTAAATCATTTTTTGTGAATACCGAAGTCTTCATTGCCAGAAAGCTGATTGTAAGTAAGGATAACCGGAAAAGCATTTCACGCTCCATTCTGAACATAGCCATTTTTGGGATATCCCTGGGATTGGCGGTCATGATCGTAGCCATGGCAGTTGTTACCGGATTCAAAAATGAGATCTCCCGGAAAGTGGTTGGCTTTGCCGCTCACATCCAGATCCTGAATTTCGATTCAAATATCTCCTATGAAACCCAACCCATTAATAGCAAACAGGAATTCCTTAAAGCATTGCAGGAACATCCTTCCATTGCCAGTGTGCAAGTATTTGCCACCAAGGCCGGGATTATCAAAACCCGATCCGATATTCAGGGTGTCGTCTTAAAGGGTATCGGTCCAGGTTATGACTGGGGATTTCTCCGGGACTATCTCCAGGAAGGGGAAATTCTCACACTTACTGATTCTGCCCGGTCTAATAAGGTGCTTATATCCAGATATATAGCATCTCTGCTTAAGCTGAACCGGAATGATGATTTTTTGATGTATTTTATCCAGGACCCACCCAGGATGCGGCGTTTTACCGTGGCGGGTATTTTTGAAACCAGCCTGGAAGAGTTCGATAAGGTTTTTATATTCGGGGATATCCGTCATATTCAGAAATTGAACGACTGGACGGAAGACCAGATCAGCGGTTTTGAAGTAATCCTGACAGATTTCAGAGACCTGGAAGAACAAACCATTATGGTCATGAATTCGGTGGGTTTTGGATTTGAGGAGGATGGATCAAGGCTGAAGGTTGTCAATATCTATGATAAATATCCCCAGATCTTTGACTGGCTTAACCTGCAGGATATGAATGTATTGATCATCCTTATCCTGATGCTGGTAGTAGCCGGATTTAACATGGTTTCAGGATTGCTGATCCTGATCCTTGATCGTACGAATATGATTGGTATCCTGAAGGCATTAGGCAGTCCCAATGTCAGCATTCGCAAAATTTTCATGTACCAGTCAGGTTTCCTCATCCTCCGCGGATTATTATGGGGAAACATTATCGGCATTGGCATTTGTCTCATTCAGCAATATTCAGGTATCCTGGAACTGGATCAGTCATCTTATTACCTGAATACTGTGCCAGTCAACCTGAATGCGCTGCATATCATTGCCCTGAATCTGGGGACCGCACTGGCCATTATCCTTATGCTTCTCGTACCATCCATGATCATCTCCAGGATCAGTCCCGCACGGGCCATCCGCTTTGAATAGGGAAACCTTTCTGCCTGCTGGAAACGGATTATTTTTTTCCTTTTTCCAATGCCACCTTCAGGTCGGCCAGGTCTTTTTCATGTTTTTTCTCCAGCTCACCGATCTTCTTTTCCATTGCATCCTTGGCATTGTCGACCTTGGCCTCCAGTTTCTGGTATTCCTTCCTGATGCGCTTGCGGTTGGAAAGCACCAGAATGATAAGCAGGATAAACAGCAGGAGAGATACCAGTCCCACGATGGTCATCATCTGCCTGAACCAGGCTTCCATGCTATCTATCCTCGTGGTTGAATCTTGCTGATGGGCAGACAGGGACTGTTCCAGGTCAGCTGTTTTTTGATTGCTTTGATCGATTGCATTTTTCAGTTCTGCAAGTTGATCATTCAATTCCTCAAGGGCAGACTGCTGATCCTTCTGGATCATGTAATCTGCGGCATTCAGCCTTTTAACCTTGGCCTGCAGATTCACAATTTCTTTCTTGACCTTGTCAATTTCCTGGTAGAGGGTTGAATCGATCTGTTGAGCGGTGAGGCCGGCACAGAAGAAAAACAGTAAGAGCAGGGGAATAATTCTTTTCATAATAAGTATGGTTTAGAAATGAACAGCAATAAATTACGAAAATTTGGATTGATTGTCAAGAAACTCGCGCGGATATCCTTGAAATCATTATTTTCGCTGCTGATGTCTCTTGAAACCAATGACAGGAAAAACACCGGAAAATATCGAAAGATTCATTGATGAGCTTGAGCAGGGTTTGAAAACAAGCCTTCCGGGCAGCAAGGCCCAGTATAAAATGGCCCCTGAACTCAGACTGGAAAACCGACACGGTTATTATCGGGATGCAGCGGTTATGATCCTTCTTTACATTAAGGATGGTACCTGGTATATTGTATTGATGAAAAGGCCGGAGTATGCCGGGGCTCATAGTAACCAGATCAGCCTTCCCGGAGGAAAATCTGAAGAAAGTGATGCTGACCTGAATGAAACATCTCTACGTGAGATCAAGGAAGAGCTTGGTATTGATGATGGCCGGATAAGGGTTCTTGGAAACCTGAGCCGCCTGCATATACCTGTCAGCGGCATAGAAGTTCTGCCCGTAGTAGGCTATTACCCCGGAGATGTCAGTTTCAATCCCGATTCAGCCGAAGTAGCCTACCTGATCGAAGTCAGGCTTGAGGATCTCCTTCATCCCCGGAATACCAGGGAGAAATTCAGGACCCTCATGTGCAAGCTGGTCAGGGTACCTTATTTTCAGATTGGTGAGGAACATGTCTGGGGAGCAACTGCCATGATATTATCTGAATTTCTGGAAGTAATAAGGAAGGGACAATCACCACCTAATGAATGATGTTCTTATAGTGATTATAGCGCTCCAGTACCTGGTTGACATAATTGATCGTTTCCTTTCCCCTGCAGTAGCCATATTTTACTACCGGATCACGGTAGAACTGGGGATTTGATTTTTTGAGCAGGTATTCATCTACATTATTGTGCCATTTCCTCGGATCCTTGCCATTTTTATCCGCCAGCCTTATCGCATCAAAAATATGTCCTGGTCCGACATTATAAGAAGCCAGTATAAACTTGATTCTTTCCTGCTCATCAGGAATCGAGGCAATAAAACGCTTATCAAGCCACTTGATAAACTGTATTCCGGCATTGATCTGATCCTTCGCGGGGGAATTCATATTAATCCCAAATCTGCGCGCAGTGACAGGCATTAACTGCATCAGTCCATATGCCCCTGCCCATGAGCGTGCACCGGGATCAAAACGCGATTCCTGGTAGATCATAGAGGCCAGCAATCGCCAATCCCATCCGATCTGATGACTGTATTCCTTAATATGGTCATCAAATGTGGAGATCTTTCCACTATTCAGCGTAAAAAGATCACTTTTCACAATTTCAGCTGATCGCTGGTTTTTAAAGTATTTATTATAGATAACAGCGTATCTCGTGGATTTTCTGTACTGCATGAGCCACTCATCAATCACTTCTTTCAACTCTGTGGCCTCTGAATTTACTGCCCAGGCAAGGTTCTGAGGAAAACTGATCGCCGTTTGCACATCCAGGTTGGGATAATAGGTCTGGTTCACCAGGGCCACATTTTCATCGCAGACGGTATAATTGATCTGCCCGTCCGCCACCAACATGATCAGTGTTTCGACATCCTCAGGAACATCAATAATATCAATGGTATCGCCAATTTCCTCTGCAAGGTTCAGCATCCGCCGGTAATAGGCTGAGTTTTGCTGGACATAAACCTTTTTTTGGGCCAGGTCCAACTGGTTTCTGATCAACTGCTGTTCAACCTGGGACTGAGACATTTCTCGCCAGTTCTCAGGTTTTCGCTGGATAAGCACCTGGCGTGTCTGGCTGTGCGGTGTAATAAAGTTAAACTGTTTCCTGCGCTCCCTGGTAACCGTTAGATTTAATGCAATCAGGTCGCAATCTCCCATACGCAGGCAATTAAAGGTTTCTTCAAGATTTTTACTTGCCACCACATCCAGCTTGATGTTCATATGGTCTGCCAGGTCCTGCATCATATCATACTGGTACCCGAGTGGTTGTCCACGGTAAATAAAATAGTCTGTCGAATTATAGTCGGTGATGGCAAGGAGTTTACCTTTTTCAAGGATCTGGGGAAGATCATTCACTTCCCTTCTTGAATCAATCCTCTCAGGTGTGTCCTTGCAGGTTGCAGCTGTAATCAAAATGATTGGTAGCAGCCATTGCAAATATGAAATTCGCTTGAACATGGTCGTAAAAGCTTGAAAACAATTTACCAATTGCATCACCACCATCAAAGCATTCTTTGACGAATGACCTGTTTAATTGGACGTATCAATCATAAAATGTCCAGGATAACCCAAACCTGAACATCCTTCCGGGCATCGGATAATTCAGCACATGAAAATAATTCTTTTTGATGAGTCCTGCATAAGGATTGTCATATCTGAGGAAAAAACGGGTCCGTTTCAGCTTTGCAGTCAGGAATGGATTCAGGTATGGGTAGTTACCTAATTCCTTGATATCCTGGTTATAAAATAAACCTGAGGAAGGAGCAAAAGCGAGGGCCCGGTACCTGGTATAGTAGTAAAGATCAAATCCAAGTTGTGCTGTTAAGGCATTCTTAACTACTGTAAATGAAATATAATTTGACGTATAATAGGAAAGATCGGGCAACCTCACAACATTATTGTCACTGCTCAGCTGGTAATGGATCTGATGATCAGAATGGAAGATCCCGGCCCTGAAATGCTTGTGCAGATCCAATCCTATCACAGATACCACCCCGCCATGCTGTGCCGGTCTGGCAGAATCAGTATAATAAATCAGGTCGGTGACCAGGGAAAGGTGGGCTCCGGCGCTAAGCTGAATGGCTTCATTGCTTACCTGCAGAGATCCACGGATATCTTTGATCTTCCTGAAATCATTATACCAGCGGAAATTGTTTGATTCATAGAAATTCAGAAAATGATCCGCTTCTTCCGTTGAAAATTTCCCTGAGATACTGATCCTGGATTCCCCCTTTTTCCCCTGGAATTTTTTGGTAATATTTCCCTCCAGAAGAAGGTCTCCTGCTTTGTATCCGAATAAGTAATACCGTCCTGCGAATATCCAATCCCACCCCGTGCCAACGGTGTGAAGCACGCTGGCGCCCAGGTGCAGGTTATTATACTGATATTGCTTATGGCTCAGGATGCTGGTATCTCCATTCTGGACGAGGGTATCAAAAGGCGTATTATAAGCATATTTCACCCATTCATGAGAGATGAATGCCCTGGCTCCGAAATCATTTTTCCGGTGTGGGTTCTCATCCAGCATGACCTGAATGGTATTGCTGAGGGACCGGTAATAGGTGGAATCATTGGTCCGGGTGGAATCGATATAGTAAGCCGGATAAAAATCCCGGTTTTTATCCTTGATAATATCATTGTACAGTCTGTGATTCTGTTGGTATTCTATGGTATGCATCAGGGACCCGGTCTTTACTGTCCGAGACCTCCATCTGCGGAATCCGGTTTCGCTGGTAGTATCTGCGATCTGCTCCTCCTTGCCGAATTTATAACGCTGGGTGAAGTGCATCATCAGGTTTTTGATTTTTGACTCTGCTTCATCCAGGTTAATCTCATAAGCACGTTCATCCTTGTTCTCATTAAAAAAGATGCTGTCATTAGCGATGCCCCCATTTCCTGTGCGCTTTGATTATTTACATGAAAGCTTGTATGGAAAGAATAGTCTTTCCCGGTATAAGATCCGAACAGGTTGAATGATGTCAACTTCGATTTCTGCCAGCTGTACAGTCCCTCTGATCCCACCAAGCGAATATCAAATCCCAGATTAAGGAAGGGGGTGATGTTCTGGGTATGGATTGCATGAAAGAACTCCTCCCGTTTTTGCTTGTTGCCAATGGTAGAAAAATATTCCACCAGGGTAAAAGGTTTGAGAATATTAAAATATGTATTATTCTCAGGTGTATACAGATAGGGGATAAGCGGACGTATGAAAAAGTAATCCGGTTGCTTTTCCTTGTTAAAGTACAAATTATTCCGGGTCTGCAGTCCCATGTTACCAAGGAAGGAATTCGATATGCTGTTGCTGAATACAGGGTCGTAAATCTGGAACGCAGTCATCATGGTGTCGATCTTCTTATCCCGCATGACGGCAAAATCCTCCGTAAGGTTCCATATCTTCACGAAGGTATGCGTAGTATCATCCACCTGTTCAGCAGGAATTTTTTTCGGGATATCCTGAGAAAAAACAAGGAAAGGGATCATCAATGCCGGTAAAAGAAATCGGATCCGCATCATGCAGTAAAAATAGCTGAAATAATAATTATAACGCCAATAACCCTGTTTTTAGTGAGCTATCCAGAGGTTAATAAGCTGTATAAAAAACGGTGCTGGCAAAAAATTGGCTAAATCCTGCCGCCATTTTCTGCTAGGCTCCTTATTTTTATACAGCTTATTGCCCTTTGAAAACAAATACAATAAAATCAGGATTATGCTGGACGGGTTTTCTTATGGGGTGCATAAAGCTGGAAATGATATCCCCTTGCTGGGTATCTGCCGCGGACACCAGATCCTGAATGCAGCCAATCATCCCTTTTCCCTACCAATCCTCATCCGCTTCGTGGAAGAAGTCCACAAAACAACACCTTAACACCCGGGTTCTTTTGAGCCTGGATTACAACCTGGCAATGGCAGTAAGAAATAAGCAGTCTGTAATTTGTAGGCGTTAAGAAATCAGATGCTGAAATGTTGCGAGCAATGCTGTTTGAGTCCCTTGGGACGAGTTGCATTGTGCAGCAATGTAAGCATCTGATTTTAGCCGGAATAATTACCGCTGCGTTTTTCTTACTACCATTGCCCCATAAAAAAACCCGGATTCAAAAGAATCCGGGTTTTAAAAAGTCGGCGACGTCCTACTCTTCCGCAAATGCAGTACCATCGGCGCTGACGGGCTTAACTTCTCTGTTCGGAATGGGAAGAGGTGGTTCCCCGTCGCAATAGTCACCTAAAGATCATCAATATGGTTAACGTAAAGGAAAAAGAGCAAAATTTTTAACCTGCACAGAGAAAGCATACGGGTAATTAGTATCGCTCGGCTATGACATTACTGCCTTTACACCTGCGACCTATCAACGTCATCATCTTTAACGACCCTTAAAGGAGATCTCATCTCGAGGCAGGCTTCGCACTTAGATGCTTTCAGTGCTTATCCCTTCCAGACGTAGCTACCCTGCGGTGCAGCTGGCGCCACAACAGGTACACTAGAGGTCTGTCCGCCTCGGTCCTCTCGTACTAGAGGC
>DAOWJB010000174.1 GCA_030640625.1 Bacteroides sp. | reverse complement strand
GTTAATTGCAAGACAATTCTCCTTGAAGGCCCCACATTCCAGAATTCTCCCGGATGGTGCATACATCCGGTAATGTGTGCAGATCTTACAGTAAATGAAATATCTGTTAAAAATCCCTGGTATGCCCAGAACGGTGACGGAATAGATGTAGAATCTTGTACAAATGTTGTTATTACCAATTCTCGGTTTGATGTGGGTGATGACGCTATTTGCCTGAAATCCGGAAAGGATGAGGAAGGAAGGGAAAGAGGAATACCGACCAGGAATGTTGAAGTCAATAATTGCATAGTCCATCATGGACACGGCGGATTTGTTGTCGGCAGTGAAATGTCGGGGGGTGTTAAGGACATATGGGTTAGCAACTGTACATTTGTTGGTACGGATGTTGGCCTGCGGTTCAAGAGCACCCGTGGCCGGGGAGGAGTCGTAGAAAATATCCATATTGAAAATATTCGTATGATCGACATAGCAAGGGATGCGGTAATATTTAATCTTTTTTACCAGGGACTTGCACCAACGGAAGTATCAAATGATCCTGAACAGGAATTTAATTCTCAGGTTCCTGCCGTATCGGAAGAAACACCAGAGTTTCGGAACATTTTACTTAAAAACATTTACTGCAGCGGTGCTGACAGGGCTGTAAATATTATGGGTCTGCCAGAAATGCCGGTTCAAAATATCCGCATAGAAAGTTCTGTCTTTAAATCTAAAAAGGGAATCTATTGCTTCTTTGCCAAAACATTTGAACTGGATGATGTAACGGTTATCACCGAGGATAATCCTACCATCAACCTGGTAAATGTGGTTGGAATGGAAGCCAGATCAATCACCGGGAACAATAAAACTCTCATAAAAATGCGTGGACCTGAAACCAGTAATATTCTAATCAGAACCGAAGATGAGAACCTGGTCAGAGAAAAAATAGTGGCAGGAGATGAAATTGATCCCGGAGAAATTAAAATTACAGGTATATAAATAACAGGAGATTTTCAGAGTATTCTCTCTATGTTTACTGAAAACTCTTCAAAGAAATAAGCAGTATTGTTCAGATCCACGTTAAGATTACTTATTGTTAGTTCCGTCCTACCATGCTTGGAGGTCGCAACTCAGGACTCTCCATATTACGAAATTTGGGAGATAGATAACCTGGAAAAGATAGGTAATCATGAGGTCCTGGTGAAAGGAAACCCCGAAGTCGTGCGATCGGAAATAGGTCCCGCTGTTAGGTTTGATGGTGATGGCGACATGCTAATAGTTAATGCTAATCCAATAGGTGAATCCAAGGAATTCACGGTCGAAATAATTTTTAAGCCAGATACTTTTGTTTCTGCAAACCGGGATCCCAGGTTCGTCCACATCCAGGATCCGGACGATCCCCAGAATAAAAGGGTGATGATGGAACTTCGCATCAATGAACAGGATCAGTGTTACTTTGATGGTTACTTGCTAACTGATCTGGAAAACCTGACCCTCGTTGACGAAACATTGGTGCATCCAACTGGTCAGTGGCTTCATGCTGCAATAACCTATGAGAATGGTGTGTTTAAAACATTTATGGATGGAATAGAAGAGCTAAGCGGCAGGATTAATTATGGTCAAATTATTCTCGGGAATGCAGGGCTGACTTCCATCGGAGCCCGGATGGATGAACGAAACTGGTACAGGGGACTGATAAAAAGCCTGAAGATCACTCACGCAGCACTTACCCCGGAAGAGTTTTTACTTGTTCAAAATAATTATTACAATAGAGTAAGGAATGAGTAATATTTCAAAAATATTGCAGGTAGTTTTAATAATATTGCTTGTTCATCATCATGCCTCCGGACAGACGGCTGACCGCTGGTCAGTTAAAATGGCCGAGTCAGTAATGGCAAGAAATCCTGCTGGACTGACACATTGGTCCTATGTAACCGGTACATACCTGAGGGGATTCGAGGAAGTATGGAAAACGACAGGTGATACTAGGTATTATGAATACATTGCAACATCCCTGGATGCAGTCGTGCGGGAGGATGGAACCATCAATGGATACCGGAACACAGAGTACAACATCGACGAAATAAAACAGGGATGCCTGGTACTCACACTTTACAAGAACACTGCTCAACGCCAGTATAAATTGGCGGCAGATTCCATACGCACCCAGTTACTGGAACACCCGAGGACCCATGAAGGTGGATTCTGGCATAAACAAATATATCAATGGCAGATGTGGCTTGATGGATTGTATATGGGTTGTCCATACTATACTGAATACGGAAGGTTATTCGGGGAACCGGAAATTTTTGAGGATGTGGTTCATCAGATAACCCAGATGGAAAAACATGCACGTGATTCATCAACAGGTTTATTATACCATGGCTGGGATGAAAGTCGCAACCAGGCCTGGTCAGATCCCCTGACCGGAACTTCTGCAAATTTCTGGGGACGGGGCATGGGATGGTATGCCATGGCCATCGTGGATGTGCTTGATTATTTCCCTGAAAACCATGAGGGAAGGGATACCATTACCGGTGTGTACCAACGGATGGCGGAAGCCATAAAGGATTTCCAGGATCCCGATACAAAAGTATGGTGGCAGGTACTTGATCGTGGCGGTGATACAAATAATTATTTGGAGTCCTCCGGCAGCTGTATGTTTGTTTATTCCATGGCCAAGGCCATGCGACTGGGCATAATTGATGATAGTTACAGACAGGTCGTACTGGACGGATACAATGGGATCATTAAAGAATTCATAGAGACCAATGAAGATGGAACGATAAATTTGACGAAAACCTGTGCCGGTGCAGGATTGGGTGGAAATCCCTATCGTGACGGATCTTATGAATACTATACTGAGACAGCATATTACCGAACCAATGATGGCAAGGGAGTAGGCCCTTTTATGATGGCAAGCGTCGAGATAGAAATGATGGATTCCCTGTACCCGGTCACCTTGTTGATGATTGATTCTGTTTCAGCATCCGGGGTCCATTTGGGATGGAGCATGCCGTCAAGGGATGCCGACAGCATCCTGATTGAACGCTGTGATTCTGGCAAGACCAGTATTATTGGTACAGTCCATGCCAGCAGGTTATTCTTTACTGACACTTCCCAACTGATTCCTGGGGAGAAATATTATTACAGGGTAAGGTGTTTTCATTCCAGCGATACCAGCCTGGCATCCATCCCTGCGATCAATTTTTGTTTAAATGAAGGAGGCTTGCCCATTAAGGCCACACCCTCTTATCCCCAGAACGGGCAGGAGCATGTCTCGCTAAACGTTGAATTAAAATGGGAAGAAGGTATCGGCAGTACCAGCAGCAGAATATATATTGGGAAAACAAATCCACCAGCTTTCCTGGCTGAGGTCTCAAGGGAAAAATTTTCTCCCGGCCCACTTGAGGCCTATACAATGTATTACTGGAGAGTTGATGCAGTAAATACAAATGGATCCACGGAAGGTGAAACCTTAAGCTTTAAAAGTCAGCTTGAAAACCAGTGCGTCGGGTATTGGACCCTGGATGAAACTTCTGGATCAGCCATATTAGACAGTTCAGGCTATTATAATGATGGTTCGATTGTGAACATGATTCCCGGAAACAGGACTGATGGCATATTGGGAGGTGGGATCCGGTTTTTTGGAGATGAATACATAAGGATTCCACATAATGATGTTCTGAATTTTGGATTGGGAAGTTTCACGAAGGCATTTTATCTGAAACAGGATCCGGATGTACTGGACGGCGCCGAAGAATACAGGTTCCTGCTCAAGGGATCTCATATCAATGACCCTGGTATGGGAAGGACTGGAAGAAGATATGAAGTATTTCTTAATGCTGATGCAAAACAGGTGAGATTTTCCATTGATGATGATCAGGTTAAAAGCAGGGCTGTACTGGATGCCATGGGTATCATTGACGGGGAATGGGTTCATTTTGCGGCAGGCAGAAACGCGGAGATCCGGAAACTAGTGCTATATGTCGATGGGGAGCTTTCTGCTTCTGCTGATGATAATACAGGTAACATCGACCAGCCGGAGGATCTCCTGTTTGGATACAGTGAAGATATGGGGAGCAACCTCATTGGTTACCTGGATGAGATCAGATTGTACAATTATGTACTGGATATCGATGAGATCAAAGGACTGTTGATTCCTGGAAGCACCTCCAGTGGTTCAGGATTGACCGGTCCGCCAGGAGAAGAAATCATGGCTTTTGCAGACCCTGTACACAGGAAAGTCCTGGTTTCTATTATCGCACAGAATGAAAATTATGCAAGATTGATGATAACTGACTGTCTTGGACGCAGAATAAAGGAGGAGAGGATTGACCTATATTCCGGGGGTTCTGGAAGCAATTTCGAGTTCGATACTTCCGGTCTGTACCCTGGAGTATATATAATATCCATCAAAGCTGGCAGTTTGTGGAAAAGCTTGAGATTTGTTATATTTGACTAAATCTCCTCCCTAATTCACAGCAACTTATGATAGTAAAATGAATAATTGATATATCAATTTACCTACCATCAATGGATAATAATTAAACATTGGTTCAGGTGAAAACAACTTATTTTATATCTAGCACTTAACTTTATTAATTCAAAAATCAATTATTATGAAGAAAATCTTTACACTGTTTGTATTAATGGCCTTTGCCTTAATGCAGCTAACTGCCCAGGAAATCATCCTTGTCACAGATGATGACAACGACAATGAACAGGTGACTTTCCTGGAGAACCAGGGATTCAATGTAACAAAATTCTATCCGGATGATAACCTTTCCACAGTAGGACAGGATACCATTGATTTGCTGAATGCTGCTGATCTTATCATCATCGGACGCAGTCCCGGCAGTAGTGATTTCAGAGATTCTGCTGATAGGGTAACATGGAATGCACTGACCCCTCCGCTCATCTTGAATGCACAGTATATTGCCAGAAGCAGCCGGCTCAACTGGTTCAACAGTACTGCTGCCTATCATGCAAATGAATGGCCTCCGCTGGCCCATGGTGTGATCTCAGATCCGGCTGATACTATCTTTACCAATGTTACACTGATGGCAGGTGATTCAATGGGATGGTGCTATGCTGCACATGACTTTATAGATCTTGATTCTGCAACAAACGGTACCATCCTGGCTGCTTATGCAGATACGAATCCGCTTATTGCCCGGTTTGCAGCAGATGTGGAATTCTATGATGGCTCAGTGGATATGCCCGCCGGTCCCAGGACCTATTTCGGCTTTGGTAATGATAAGCTGGGAGTTAATT